>JBPCRS010000128.1:0-20463 GCA_050996575.1 Solirubrobacterales bacterium | reverse complement strand
CCGGGTGGTTGAGCCGCCGGCTGTTCGCGCGAACGGTCGTCGTCGCAGTGACACACCCCCCTGGGGTATACTGGATTCGTTCAACCGACCGCCCGGTGTGTCCGGGATGATTGGAAACGAATGACTGAAACACGGACATTCAAAGTTGACGGGATGAGCTGCGGCCATTGCCGCGAGTCGGTGATCGACGAATTGAGCGACCTAAACGGTGTCACCGAAGTCGAGGTTCAGCTCGAAAGTGGCCAAGTGTCGGTTCGCGGAGACGGATTCAGCGACGAAGAGGTTCGAAACGCGGTCGCCGAGGCCGGCTACGCGGTGACGGGACGAGCGTGAGCCTGATCTGCCTCGACGTTTTTCCCCTGAAGCTTGTGCGAGCAGCACCGACCACACTGGCTCAGGAGGCGAGTGATGAGCGCGACTGAGCGAGTCGACCTGCCGGTGGAGGGAATGACCTGTGCCTCTTGCGCCAACCGCATCGAGCGCAAGCTGAACAAGATCGACGGCGTCGAGGCCAGTGTCAACTTCGCCACCGAGCAGGCACGGGTCGGCTTCGATCCCGAGCGGGTCACGACGGACGATCTCATCGAGGCCGTCAAGTCGGTGGGCTACGAAGTCAAGGTGCCGACCAGGATCACCGACGACCCGGGTGAGATTGACCCTGCGGATGCGGCACTCACTTCACTCAAGACACGGCTGATCGCCTCCGCCGTTCTCTCGATTCCGATCCTGCTGATGGCGATGATCCCGCCGTTTCAGTTCGAGAACTGGCAATGGCTGAGTCTGCAGCTGGCGACCCCGGTCGTCCTCTGGGCCGGCTGGCCGTTCCACAAGGCGGCCTGGGCGAACTTGAAGCACGGAGCCGCAACGATGGACACCCTCATATCCCTGGGCACGCTCGCCGCCTGGGGGTGGTCTGTCGTGGCCCTTTTCTTCCTCGGCGCCGGCGAGCCGGGGATGACAATGAGTTTCCAGCTGATCCCCGAGCAGGGAGGGGGAGGCGAGGAGATCTACTTCGAGGTGGCGGCCGTGATCACGACCTTCATCCTCGCTGGACGCTACTTCGAGGCCCGGGCCAAGCGCCGGGCGGGAGCGGCGCTCAAGGCCCTGCTCGAGCTCGGCGCCAAAGAGGTTTCGGTCCTTGACGTCGACGGCAGCGAGTACACGATCTCGGTCGACGAGCTCGAGGTGGGCCAGAAGTTCGTCGTCCGTCCGGGCGAGAAGGTGGCTACCGACGGGGTCGTGCTCGAGGGTCGCTCGGCTCTTGACGCCTCGCTTCTCACCGGAGAATCGGTTCCGGTCGAGATCGCTCCCGAGGACGAGGTCACGGGAGCCACAGTCAATGTCGGCGGCCGGCTCGTCGTCGAAGCGACCCGCGTCGGTGCCGATACCGCGCTCGCCCAGATCGGCCGGCTGGTAACCGATGCCCAGTCGGGCAAGGCGCCGGTGCAACGGCTGGCGGACCGCATCTCAGGCATCTTCGTCCCCATAGTCATCGCGATCGCCGTTGCCACGCTCGGCTTCTGGCTCGGCTCTGCCGCCGACAGCGCTTATGCGATCACCGCCGCGGTTGCGGTCTTGATCATCGCCTGCCCCTGCGCGCTTGGCCTTGCTACTCCGACCGCTCTCTTGGTTGGAACCGGCCGCGGAGCCCAGCTGGGTCTGTTGATCAAAGGCCCCGAAGTGCTGGAGTCGACGCGCCGGATCGACACGATCGTCCTCGATAAGACCGGGACCGTGACCGAGGGCAAGATGAGTCTCGAGGACGTGATCGCGGCTCCAGGCACTTCCGAGGCCGACGCGTTGCGGATCGTCGGAGCACTCGAGGATGCCTCCGAACATCCCATTGCCCGGGCAATCGCCGAGGGTGCCCGAGCCCGAGTCGGCGCGCTGCCGGCGCCCGAGGATTTCAAGAACCAAGAGGGCCTCGGAATTGAGGGCGTGGTCGAAGGACAGGCCGTGGTCTTCGTGCGGGCGTCCCTGCTCGCCGACTGGCGTTTTGCAATGCCGGATGAGCTCGAGCAAGCGCGCGAGAGCGCCGAGGCAAAGGGCCGGACGGCAATTGCTGCCGGCTGGGACGGCGAGGTCAAAGCGATCTTCGTGGTCTCCGATCAGGTCAAGGACTCCTCGGCCGAGGCAATCCGACGACTCAAGGATCTCGGCCTGCGGCCGATCTTGCTGACCGGCGATAACCGCCGTGCGGCCGAGTCAGTTGCGGCCGGCGTCGGGATCGAGGAAGTGATCGCCGAGGTTCTGCCCGCGGAAAAGGTCGATGTCGTCAAGCGCCTGCAAGGCGAGGGCCGGGTGGTGGCGATGGTCGGTGACGGGGTAAATGATGCGCCGGCTCTGGCTCAGGCCGATCTCGGTTTGGCGATCGGCACCGGGACCGACGTCGCGATCGAGGCTTCGGATCTGACCCTGGTCTCCGGCGACCTACGCGCTTCAGCTGATGCCATTCGTCTTTCGAGGAAGACATTGAAGACGATCAAGTCAAATCTGTTCTGGGCCTTTGCCTACAACGTCGCCGCGATTCCGCTGGCGGCCGCCGGCTTCCTCAACCCGCTGGTAGCGGGCGCGGCGATGGCGCTCTCGAGCATCTTCGTGGTCACGAACTCGCTCCGCCTGCGTCGCTTTCAGATCGAGCGCGACCGGCAACAACAGGCAAAGGGTCTAGGCACCGTTTCCGCCGCAGAGCCGGTTCGCGCCTAGCGAGACGGACACTTACAATCGTTGCCGTGTGCATGCAGTACTCAGTTCAGTGCGAGTGGGCGAGCGAGGCATCGTCCAGCTCCTCGCTTGAAAGGCCCCTGGCCAAGACTGCTGCGAGTGCGGTCGTGATTGGCACGGCAGCGATCAATCCAATTGAGCCGACCAGCATCGCCACCACCTGATCGGCAACAAGCTCGACGTTGATTGCCTCGAACAGTCCGAGCTGGCCAGAGCCAAAGATCAACAGCACCGGCAAGGAGGCCCCCACATACGCGAGGACGAGGGTGTTCACAGTGGCCGAGACATGATCGCGGCCGACGTCGATCGCGCGCCGGTAGAGCTGGCCGAATGAGAGCTCGGGGTTTACCGAACGTAGGGCGAGCACCGTCGAAGCCTGGCTCACGGTGACGTCGTCGAGCACACCGAGGGCGCCGATCACCATCCCGGCGATTAGCAGTCCGTCGAAAGAGACATCGGCGCCGTTCATCTGCAGAAGCACCGATTCCTCGCCGGTCATGCCACTGAGGTTGGTCAGGCCGGTGAAGATCACCGACAGCATCGCGACCAGCAACAAACTGCCGCTGGTGCCGACGATTGCCGCGACGCTTTTTGGCCCGAGACCGTGAGCGAGCGAGATCGTCATCAGCATCACGGCCAGGGAGCCGACGATCGCCACGGCCAGCGGTGAGGTTCCCTCGAGGATCGCCGGGACGATGAACAAGACGACGATGGCAAGGCTCAGCGCCAGGCCCACCAGCGACAGGGCTCCGCGTAGGCGGCCGAAGAGGATCACAAGAAGGGCAAAGGCGATTGCCAGCCAGAGCATCGGGCCCCGGCGCTCGAAGTCGGTGAAGTTGTAGGTCGCCGACGGCGCCGCGGCATTCGCGGCTTGAGACTCTGCTCCTGGGGCACCCGGGGGCGCCGCGGCGCCGGGCGGAATCTCTACCCGCGTCACCCTGATCTGATTGCCGACCTCGAGATCGGGTGCGAACTGCTCCTCGCCCAGCGGCAACACGGCCTCTTCGCCGCGCTCCGTTTCAATGTCGGCTTGGCCGCATGTGCCTGTCTGCGGCGGCGGGCAGGCTTCGAAGGAGACTGCGATCACCTCTGCTCGCTCGGTCGGAGCCGTCAAACCCTCGCTCAGTTCCGTCTGCGGATCTCCGGGCCAGAGAGCCACCAAGGCGACCGCCGTTGCCAGCGCGATCGCGCCAACGATCCAACGGAGGCGGACGCCGGTCGGAGAAGGACGGGAGCTCACTCGAGCTTCGTTCTTTGCCGCGTGGTTGCGTCCTCTATCCGATGTTGGCGGGTTGCAGCCGCCCGAATAGGCCGTGAGATACCGCTGGGGGGTATGTTAAGGTGTGTTAGGCGATACCCCCCCGAGGTATAGGAGAGATTCAGATGGAAGCCGTAGCAAGCTCACACCACGCAATGCCAACCCACGGACGCAAGCTCGATCAAGTAACCCTGAGCGCCACCCTCCACTGCCTGACAGGGTGCGCAATCGGCGAAGTCGCCGGCATGGCGATTGGAACCGCTCTCGGGTTCTCCAATCTCGGCACGATCGCTCTGGCCGTCGCGCTTGCCTTCGTCTTCGGCTACAGCCTGACCAGCCTCCCACTGCTCCGCGCAGGTATGGCGCTAGGGGCGGTGATCCCGGTCGCTCTCGCGACCGACACCTTTTCGATCGCGACGATGGAGATCGTCGACAACCTGATCATGCTCGTCATCCCTGGAGCAATGGAGTCAGGGGTCGGCAGCGTTCTTTTCTGGGGCAGCCTGTCTGTTGCGCTTGTCGTCGCCGGCATCGTCGCCTTCCCGGTCAATCGCTGGCTGATTCAGCGTGGCAAGGGCCACACGGCGCTACATGAGACCGGAATTCACGGCGGTCCGGACACGCGGATTGTCGGAGCGGTGGCAGTGGTTGCCGCCATTTTCGGCAGCATAGTTCTGATCACCGAACTCGCCAGCGGCGACGCCGGTGAGGGCCACGGCGCTGGCCACGAGCCTTCGGCGCCGATGCCGATGGAATCGGACGCTGAGCACGCAGAGGAAGGTCCCGGGCACTCGGAGATGTCAGCGGCCGCCACCCCCGTTAGAGGCCTCGCCTCTAGCGCCGATGGAATGAAGCTCGAGCTCGATCAGACGGAGCTCCCTCGGGGCCGTCCGAGCGAGCTGAGTTTCTCCATCGTCGAGGAGAGCGGATCGGCAGTGACCGACTACGAATTCGAGCACGAAAAGCAGATGCACTTGATCGTCGCGCGCCGCGATATGACCGAGTTCCAGCATCTCCATCCGAAATTGGCCCAGGACGGAACCTGGAGCACACCGATTGAGCTCGACGAAGCCGGGAGCTACCGCGTCTTCGCCGACTTCAAGCGCGACGGTGTCAATCAGACCCTGGCCTCTGACCTCGCCGTCGATGGTGAAGTCGACTGGCAGGCACTACCGGCCCCGACCGCCACGATTACAACCGAAGACGGCTACGAGCTCACGGCTGAGGAGGCCGACGCTGTGGCCGGCGAAGAAACCGAGCTGACGTTCTCGGTTGCCAAGAACGGCAAGCCCGTTGAAGTAGAGCCCTACCTCGGCGCGAACGGCCACCTAGTCGCGCTTAGAGAAGGCGACCTGGCCTTCCTCCACGTTCATCCGGTCGAGCACGACGAGCATGGGGGCGGGGGCGAGCAGATCGCATTTGCCACCGAATTCCCCACAGACGGTCGCTATGGCCTTTTCCTCCAGTTCAAGGCCGACGGCAAAGTCCACACCGCGGGCTTCACCGAGGACGTGGCTCGCTAAGTTGGGCGGGGGAACACGCCAAGGCAGGTCAGCCGTGCCGAAGCAGCCGGCGAACCGTGGCCATTAGCTCTTCTGTGCGCTCTTTCTGATCGTCGCCGTCAGCACCAATCACGCAGTGCTGTGTGTGATCCTCGAGCAGGCCAAGGGCGACCTTGTCGAGAGCGGCTTGGATCGCCGTGATCTGCGTGACGACGTCAATGCAATATCGGTCTTCATCGACCATCCGCTCAACGCCGCGTACCTGACCCTCAATGCGGCGCAGTCGCTTGAAAAGAGCTTCTTTCTCCTTGGTGTAGCCGCGCTCTTCGCCGTTTTTTGCCACCTTCGCGAAACGATCGTATCCGCGCTTGACGACAGGAAGGTCGATACGCTCGGTTTTACCCCGCCTGTTGAGCAATGTCGACCGCGTTCTTCACTCCCCTCGGCCAGGGCTCGCCGTGACCGGGCAGGACGGTGGCGGCATTCGTAGCGGCAAGCGCCTCGAGCGACTCCATGGCCAGTTGGGGATTTTCGGTGTGCGGACCTCGAATGATTTGAGGACCTGTTCGACCCCGAGTCATATCGAGGGTCACTAACGCGTCGCCGCTGAACAACAGCGATCGATCCTCCAGAAACAATGCGCAACTACCAGCGGTGTGACCGGGCGCGTGGACGACTCGGGGAGATCCCGGCACATCCACGACCTCGCCATCGGCGAGCTCGTCAAGTTGAGCGACCGCTGGCACCCGGGTTACCCCTCGGGCCACCAGATGCAGCATGTAGACGGCATACCAGGGGTGCCACAGAAACCGCACGACACCCCTGCTGCTAAGCCGCCTCTCCCCGCGAAGATAGGCGGCGTCAGCAGGGTGCGAGAGCACCCGCGCCCCAGATGCTCGGAGGCGCTCCGCGTTGCCCGCATGGTCGGGGTGGTGGTGGGTGATCAGTACGGCGTCGATGTCATCCGGCGTATGCCCGAGCCGTGCCAGGGCCGAGGAGAATTCACGCCAGTCTCCCGGCAGTCCCGCATCGAGAACGGTGAGTCGGCCTCCGTCTTCGAGCAGGTACCAATTCGTGTAGCGGGTGGCCAACCGGTAGACCCCGCGAGATACCTGGGTTAAACGTAGGGCCATTCGTCGATGCCTCCAGCGAGACCAGGATTGCGCGCTATGGCTGGCTCCGACCAGCCCAAGCTGCGATTTCGCTCGAGCCCGCGACAACGTTCCCCTCGTCGGTAACGAGAACGGGGACGGTCGTCGCACCGGTCAGCTGTTTGGCTTTGCGCCGTCCCGGCGTGAGGTTGAACACCCAAGGGAGAGCCTCCCAGCCGAAGCAGCGGACGACCTGCGGATCGTGACCGGCCTCCTTCAACGCCTCGTTCGCGACGCCGCAAGGGTGCGATTCTGCTCTTCGGAAGGGCCGCGGGGTTGCACCCGTCCATGTACCCCAGCAGACATAGAGCTTCACAATGCGATCTTATGCGAGTGCCGGGTGGGCCTCGGCCCACTCGATGATCCGCTTCGAATCGCTGATCGCCTCGCCGTCGTCGGTGACGAGGACGGGCACTGTGCGCTTCCCGGTCAGCTCTTCGACCTCGCGGCGACCTCCGGTGGTCAGGTGCATGAACGACGGGCCGACGCCGAGGCCGCGGACCTTGATCACCTCGGGCTCGTGGCCGGCGTCGCGCAGCGCCTCGTAGGCGTTGGCGCAGGGGTGGCCTCCGGGCCGCGGTGTCTGGAAAGTCCCCCAGCAGATGTAGAGCTTCATCCGGTCGATCCTCTACAGATGCTCGATCACTTGCCGACCATCACCGATTGGTTCCAGGTGCCGCGATCGAAGAACGGCAGGTCCGGCGCCGAGCCCGCGCCCTGGGCGCCGACCTCGTACATCCGCCGCGGCTCGCGCCAGGCGGCCGGGTCGGTCGATCCGAAGCGCTCGGCGAGCGCCGTAGCCGCCGAGTTCGCCGCTCGGCCGTATTGCTTCGGCCCGAGCAGCCGGATCGCGGCGGCCTCGCCGTTGGTGATGTCGAACTCGTGCGAGGCACCGGTCTGGCCGGCGAGGATCGCCGCCTTCTCACCCATCGGCTTGAGCAGGATCGCCTCGAGCCGGTCCTTATATTCCTCCCAGATCGCAACGCTGGCGTCGACCGTGCCGTCGGCGGCGGTGCGGTGGTAGCTGCCGTCCCAGCTCGCGAGCTCGTCGAGCAGAGCGCTGCCGTCCTCGTTCGCGCTTCGCCGGGCGCGCTTCAGCTCGGGCTTGAAGAACGGGAACTGCTGAGCAGTCGTCCCCGTCGTCTCGACGATCGCGGTGTGCTTGTTGAAGTTCGGGTTACGCGTCACCCGCGCCACCTCGCGCTGAAGGATGCGAACACGGTGGAACTTTCCGGTCAGGCGCTCGCGCGCCTCGCCGTCGCCGTTCGTCCAGCCGGAGGAGGGCGGGTTGTTCCAGTTCGCCAGCCAGCCCTGTTCGGGGTTGATCACGTTCGGCGTCTGTCGCCGTGGCAGCAGGCCGCGCCACTCGGCCTCGCCGGTCCCGGGGAACGGCAGGCGCTCGTCCCAGCGCTTTGGCTTTAGCTGGTGCAGGCCCGGGTGCCAGTAGCCGATGTCGCCGTTCTCGTCGGCGGCGATCACGTTCTCGTTCCAGGTCACATTCTGCATCGCCCGGTCGACGTCGGCGATCGTCTCCGCCTTGTTCAGCATGTCGATCCCGACCAGCGTCTCGAGCTCTCGGCCCCAGATCGCGTAGCGGCGGGCCAGCGCAACTCCCTCGCCGGTCTGCTGCACCGGACCGTGAATGGTCCGGCAGACCCGCTCGGTTACCGAGCCGGCCGGCGCCCCGGGGTTGGTCGGCAGGTCGGGGAGATCGGTCGGCGGGCTGCGGAAGTCGAAGCGCTCGTCGCGGCACTCCATCTTCCGCTCGGCGCCCTCGAAGCTGTAGGTCTCGGGCGCGGTGACGTCCTCGACGTAGAGGTCGTCTTCGTCGGAAAGCCCGGAGGTGAACCCCCAGGCGACATTGCCGTTGTGTCCGATGCCGACGAGCGGCACTCCGGCCGCGCTGACCCCGCGGATGCTCGGCAGCTCCGGCGAGTGCAGCTCGAACTCGACGAACAGCTCGGGGATCGAGAAACCGAGCTGGGGCCCGTTGTACTGGTAGGCGCGATCGTCGCCCGCGATCGCCCACATGAACGAACCGCCCGGGCTTGGCAGGATCCGGCGCAGGTCGGCGCCGGGGTCGTTCGCGGCGGGGACGCCGGCCCGGGTGGCGAGGTGCTCGGTGGTGTCCTCGACGCGCGAGAGGTCGGTCGCCGCGAGGAACTTCTGCGTCTTTTTGAATCCGGCCTTCTCGTTACGCCGGCTGCGGCCGGGCTGGGCGGGGAAGGTGCCCTCGGACTTGGGCACGGTGATCCGCCTCCCCGGGGTGCGGACCGGGTGCAGCGTGTCGAAGTTCTTCGCCCCGATCCCCTCGAGCGCCTCGGCGTTGGCGAGCTCGGCCCCGTCGCTCGAGGGAACGGTCCGGGCGAGGAAGACGCCGACCCGGGCCGAGTCGCGGACGGTCCAGTCGGTCAGCGAGACGCCGAGCGCGGCGAACTCGCCGGGGAGGTTGGCGGGGGTTTGGCGCACACGCGCGATCCAGGCGTTGATCCCGTCGCGGTAAGCCTCGATGCGGGTCTGGAACTGCTCCGGAAGCTCGGCGATCATCGCGTCGATCTCGGCGTCGGTGTAGTAGTCGCGACGGGCGATCAGGTCGTCGTCGAGGTAGCTGGAGCCGAGGATCTCGGCGAGCCGGCCGGATGTCGCGCGCTTGAACAACTCGAGCTGGAAGAGGCGATCCTGGGCGACCGCGTAGCCGACGCCCCACCAGCCGTCGGCGTCGGTCTGCGCGGTGATCGAGGGAACGCCGAATGAGTCGCGGACGATCTCGACGCCTTGCTTCGGCGTTTCGCTCGTCCCCGGCTGGTTGAAGTCGAACGGCTTGTACTCGAAGTTGTTGAACAGCTCGACCTGATCGGTCAAGTGCGGCGAGCCGGTGCCGCTGGCGACGCCGGTGGAGGAGACGAAGCCGCTCTGGCCAGGCGGAAGCACCGAGAGCGCCTCGAGGGTCTCGGCGCCGGCGGCCGAAGGCAGCGCTGCGGCCGCGATCACCGCGAGGATCGCGCCCGAGAACGCGCCGATACTTGCCCGCAGCCCCATCGACGGCCAGCCTACCCAGGGTGGTTCGCGGGCGCGCCGGTCAGATAGGTTGATCGAATGAAACCGCCGAATCCTCCAAGTCAGCTTCCCGCGCTCGAGTTCGGCTCGATCTCATCTGCATGAGATGGAGCTGCGAGGTAAGACGGCGCTTTTGACCGGGGCCACCGGCGGTCTCGGGCGCGCGATCGCCGCTGCGCTCGCCGGGCGTGGGGCGACCGTGATCGCCAGCTCGCGCAAGGCCGACCAACTCGACGAGCTCGTCGGCTCACTGCCGGGTGATCGGCACCGGGCGATCGTCAGTGACCTAGCCGAGGAGGGCGCCGCGCTCGAGCTTCTTGCAGAGGCCGGGGAGGTCGATGCCCTCGTCGCAAACGCCGGCCTGCCTGCGGCGGGTGCGCTCGACGGCTTCTCTCAGGAAGAAGTCGGCCGAGCACTTCGAGTCAACCTCGAATCTCCCGTGCGGATGGCACGCTCGCTGTTCCCGGTGCTGCGCGAACGCGGCGATGGCCACCTTGTCTTCCTTTCCTCGATCTCCGGCCAGGCGTCGACTCCCAACGCCTCGCTCTACGCGGCAACCAAGTTCGGCCTTCGCGGCTTCGCCCTTTGCCTGCGCGAGGACCTGCGAGGAACCGGCGTCGGCGTCTCGGTGATTTCACCCGGTGCCGTGCGCGACGCGGGCATGTTCGCCGACAGCGGCGCGAAGCCGCCGCCGGGTCTTGGCACCGCAACGCCCGAGCAGGTCTCGGGTGCGGTCGTCAGAGCGATCGAGCGCAACCGAGGTGAAATCACGGTCGCGCCGCTTCGACAGCGCGCGCTCGGCAAGATCGGCATGGTCGCCCCCGAGCTCTCCGGCCGCGTCGCGGGCCGCAAGGCGGCGGAGGTGGCCGACGAGATCGCGCGGGGCCAGACTGACAAGCGCTAGATAAACGACGCTTTGGTCGTTTGACCACACGGTGGTGTGGTCAAACGACGAATCGGTGATTTCCAAAAAAATCGGGGATACTGGAAGCATGAGCGAGAGCGATAGTTTCGGCGCACGGGCCGAGCTGGAGGTCGGCGACAAGACCTACGAGATCCACCGGCTCGATGCCCTTCAGGAGAAGTTCGACGTCGCCCGGCTTCCCTATTCGCTCAAGGTCCTGCTCGAGAACGTCCTGCGGCTCGAGGACGGCGAGTCGGTGACCGAGGCGGACGTCGAGACGATCGCTCGCTGGGACGCAAAGGCCGACCCCTCCGAGGAGATCCCGTTCCAGCCCGCCCGCGTTTTGATGCAGGACTTCACCGGCGTGCCGGCCGTCGTCGACCTCGCTGCGATGCGCGACGCGATCGACGAGCTCGGCGGCGACCCGAAGCGAATCAACCCGCGCGTCCCGGTCGACCTCGTCATCGACCACGCGGTCCAGGTCGACGCCTTCGGCAGCGACAGGGCCTTCGACATCAATGCCGACCGCGACTACGAGCGAAACGAGGAGCGCTACGGCTTCCTGCGCTGGGGGCAGACCGCGTTCGAGGGCTTCCGCGTCGTCCCGCCGGCGACCGGGATCTGCCACCAGGTCAACCTCGAGTACCTCGGTCAGGTCGTCTTCTCACCGGACTCGAACGGCGATGGTCCGACGCCTGCGTATCCCGACACGCTCGTCGGGACCGACTCGCACACGACGATGATCAATGGCCTCGGCGTGCTCGGTTGGGGAGTCGGCGGAATCGAGGCCGAGGCGGCGATGCTCGGCCAGCCGATCTCGATGCTGCTGCCGCAGGTGCTCGGGTTCAAGCTCACCGGCGAGCTCCCCGAGGGCGCGACCGCGACCGACCTCGTCCTCCGCGTCACCGAGATGCTGCGCGAGCGCGGCGTCGTCAGCATGTTCGTCGAGTTCTTCGGCCCGGGTCGCGCCGGCTTCGGCCTCGCCGACCGCGCGACGATCGGCAACATGTCGCCGGAGTTCGGCTCGACCTGCGCGATCTTCCCGCCCGACAAGGAGACGCTGCGCTATCTCGAGTTCACCGGGCGCCCGACCGAGCTGATCGAGCTCGTCGACGCCTACACCAAGGAGCAGGGACTCTTCCACGACTCCGACTCCGAGGAGCCGACCTTCTCCGCCACGCTCGAGCTCGACCTCTCCGCCGTCGACCCCTCGATCGCCGGCCCGAAGCGTCCCCAGGACCGGATCGCGCTGTCGGACTCCAAGTCGGCCTTTCTCGAGTCGCTCGCCGCGCACAACGAGGGGGCGGCGAAGGTGCTTGGCAACGCGCGCGACAAGGCGAACGCCGATTCCTTCCCCGCCTCCGACCCGCCGGGTGAGGACCACTCGAGCGAGGAAGGAAAGCCAAGGGAGTCGGTGATCGGCGAGGGGGGCGCCGCCGTTGCCGAAACGCACCCGACTGACGACCGCGTCGAAATCACGCTCGAGGACGGCACCGAGACCGACCTCGACCACGGCCGTGTCGTGATCGCCGCGATCACCTCCTGCACCAACACCTCGAACCCCTCGGTCATGCTCGGCGCCGGCCTGGTCGCGAAGCGCGCCGTCGAGGCAGGGCTCGACGTCAAGCCGTGGGTGAAGACCTCGCTCGCCCCGGGCTCGACCGTGGTCACCGACTACCTGAAGCGCTCCGGGCTCGACGAGTACCTCGACAAGCTCAAGTTCAACCTCGTCGGTTACGGCTGCACGACCTGCATCGGCAACTCGGGCCCACTGCCGGAGGTGATCTCCGAGGCGGTCGCCGAGAAGGACCTGGTCGTCTGCTCGGTGCTCTCCGGCAACCGCAACTTCGAGGGCCGGATCAATCCCGACGTCCGCAACAACTACCTCGCCTCGCCGCCACTTTGCGTCGCGTACGCCCTTGTCGGGCGGATGGACATCGACCTGACCGCGGAGCCGCTCGGCGAAGGCTCCGACGGCGAGCCCGTCTTCCTCTCCGACATCTGGCCGAGCTCGGAGGAGGTCAAAGACGCGGTCGCCGAGGCGGTCCGCGCCGAGATGTTCACGAAGAGCTACGCCGACGTCTTCACGGGCGACGAGCGCTGGCAGGGACTCGACATCCCCGAGGGCGACCGCTACGCCTGGCCGGACTCGACTTACGTCCGCCGCCCGACTTTTTTCGAGGGCATGGACAAGCAGCCGAAGCCGGTCGAGCCGATCGAAGGCGCCCGCGTGCTTGCCGTGCTCGGCGACTCGGTGACGACCGACCACATCTCACCTGCCGGGGCGATCAAGAAGCAGAGCCCGGCCGGCGAATGGCTGATCGAGAACGGCGTCGAGGCCCGCGACTTCAACTCCTACGGATCGCGCCGCGGCAACCACGAGGTGATGATCCGCGGTACCTTCGCCAACGTCCGTCTGCGCAACAAGCTGGTCGAGAAAGAGGGCGGATTTACACGCCATTTCCCCGACGGCGAGACGACGACGATCTATCAGGCGGCGATGGCATACGCCGACGAGGGCATTCCGCTCGTCGTTCTCGCCGGCAAGGAGTACGGATCCGGCTCGTCGCGCGACTGGGCGGCGAAGGGAACGGCGCTGCTCGGCGTCCGCGCCGTGCTCGCGGAGAGCTTCGAGCGGATCCATCGCTCGAACCTGATCGGGATGGGGGTACTGCCGCTTCAGCTCCCCGAAGGCGAGACGCTCGAGTCACTCGGTCTGACCGGCGAGGAGACGATCACCGTCGGCGATCTTGACAACGGCGAGGCGAAATCGGTGTCGGTCAGCGCCGACGGCGAGGGGTCGGACCCGGTCGAGTTCGAAGCCCGAATCCGGCTCGATACTCCCAATGAAGTCAAGTACTTCCAGCACGGTGGCATCCTCCACCGCGTGCTTCGCGAGCTCGAATAGCCGCGTTTCCAGGCAAAAAGCCGGGTGCCCCCGGGTTCGAGAAGCGGGTTGACACGGATGGTCAGCTAGGAGAGAATGGCGGAGAACACGCAGGGCTCTTATAAGAGCTCGCTCCCGGCCAGTCCCGCCTCCGGGAGCGATCGCGTCGGCATCCCTCCCTGGCTACCGACGCGCAGGCGTGGGTGCGGGTTGTGTGGACCCCCTGCCTCCCACAACCCCACCTACGCCATCCCTAAAACGGTCTGGGCGGCGGATTTCGGCGTCCTCGGGGGATTGGCTTGGTCACGTGCAACAACGCACGCTCCCTGCGCCAGATCCCCCTGCGTCCTTGAACTCCTTGCCCAGACCGCTTTAGAGGTCGCTGGGGGTTGACGGGTCGAAACTAAACGGGGACTGTCTCCCCTGTCACCTCAAGGCGGTGCGGCGGTCGCGGTGGTCGAGGTAGGTGATGCCGGCGACGGAGCCGATCGGGCCGAGGGGGGTGAGGGTGGCGGCGAGCAGCCAGAACGGGACCTCGTGGCGGAGGACGGCGATGAAGAGCAGGGCGAGCAGGGCGAGGTAGCCGAAGCCGTGGGCCCAGCCGAAGACCGTCGTTTCCGAGGGAAAGCCGGGGGCGAGCCAGAAGAAGACGAGCGCGGCGAAGACCGCCGCCTCGACCCACGAGGCGCGGCGAACCCAGGGGTAGAGCGCACCGGGCTTCGGCTTACGCAGCCTGACCGGCGCGGAATCGGTGGCGGTTGGCTCGGCGTTCTGCATGGGGCCGAGGTGAGCGTACGGCCATACTTTCCCGGTGGATGGCGGAGATCGAGCCGGTTCGGGAAGGCCATGGGGGGCGCTGCTCGTGCTGGTAGCTCTTGGCGCGGTCCTGATCGGAGTCCTTCTCGTCACGGGCGACGATCAGCTGTCGAAGCCGGCGGGCCCGAAAAAGCTCTCGCTCGAGCGGATCGGCGAGTTCGACTCGCCCGTCCACGTCAGCTCCGACCCCGGCGATCCCGACCGCATCTTCGTCGTCGAGCAGGGCGGCCTCGTCAAGCTGGTCGAGGACGGGCGCGAGTCGAACTTCCTCGACCTCACCTCCGAGGTCACGTCGGGCGGCGAGCAGGGCCTGCTTTCGATCGCCTTCGCCCCTGACTTTGCCGAGTCGGGCCACCTCTACGTCTACTACACGGGCGCCGATTCGGGAAACGTCCACATCGACGAGCTGACCGCCGACGGTGACAGCGCCGATCCGGCAACTCGGCGCGAGCTGGTCACGGTCGACCACTCGCAGTACGCCAATCACAACGGCGGCCAGCTTCAGTTCGGCCCCGACGGCTATCTCTACGCGGGGATCGGTGACGGTGGCGGTGGCGGTGACCCGTTCGGCTCGGGTCAGGACACCGGCTCGCTGCTCGGCAAGATCATCCGGATCGACCCCGAGCCGTCCGGTGCCGCTCCCTATTCGATCCCCGCCGACAATCCGTTCGCCGAGGGCGGCGGCGCCGCCGAGGTCTGGAGCTTCGGACTGCGAAACCCCTATCGCTTCTCGTTCGATCGCAAGACCGGCGACCTCGTGATCGGCGACGTCGGCCAGGACAACTGGGAGGAGGTCGACTTCGCGCCTGCCGCCGACGATGGAGGGCGGGGCGCGAACTTCGGCTGGAGCTGCCGCGAAGGCCCGGACGAGTTCAATCCCGCAGAGTGCGATGGCGGTGAGCTCACCGAACCCGTCCACTCCTATCCGCTCGACGATGAGAACTGCTCGGTTACCGGCGGGTATGTCGTCCGCGACCCGTCGCTGACCGAGCTCGAGGGTCGATACGTCTACGCCGATTACTGCGCCGGCGAGCTTCGGTCGCTCGAGCTCGGTGCCCGTGGCGCGACCGGCGACCGCGCCGAGGGGGTCTCGGTTCCCTCGCCGAGCTCATTCGGCGAGGACGCCTGCGGGCGGATCTACGTCGCTTCGCTCGACGGACCCGTATTCCGCCTGTCGGCCGGGAGGGAGGAAGATTTGGACAGTTGTCCATAGGCGAGCCGGTGCCGGCGGACGAAGATACAGGCGATGACGAACCCGAAGACAGAACGCAGCGGTGCCCGCAAGCTGGTCGGCCTCGAGCGCAGCTACAGCTGCAGCGGATGCGGAAGCGAGCAACGCTCGTGGACGCGGATGAGCGCCTGCCCGGATTGCGGTGAGCGGTTCGCGGTTGCGGTCATCCATCGCGCCGCGGTCGTCGCGCAGAGCGCCTGAGACTCCGGCAAGTCGACGCCGCGGGCAACCGCGGCAAGAAGGTCAAGGCGAGCTCGAAGCTCTAGATCCCCGATCTAGCCTTCGAGCGCCGTAAGAACGATGCGCTGCTGCTCGTTACGGTGCGCCGCGGGGTAGCCCTCGGACGGGGCGGCGCGCTGCGGGCGACCGACGTAGCGGAACTCGACGTCCTCGGGGATCAGCTCGGGCAGGCGCCGTGAGAAGACCTTGTAGGGGCCCGTGTTCTGCGGCTCCTCCCGTGCCCAGATGATCTGCTTCAGGTTCGGGTAGGAGCGGATCAGCTCGCTCAGCTGCTGGCGGGCGAACGGGTAGAGAAGCTCAACCCTTGCAACCGCTGTCCCGGTCGCCTTCTCGCGGTTCTCGGAGTTGTCGATGTCGTAATAGACCTTGCCCGAGCAGAGGACGAGGCGCTCGATCTCGTCGTGGCGATCGGCGGCGCGGGGGTCGTCGATGACGAACTGGAAGCCGCCCTCGGTCAGGTCGGAGAGCTTTGAGGCGGCGGCCTCGAGCCGCAGCAGGCCCTTCGGCGTGAACACGATCAGCGGCCGCGCCTTCGCGATCCGCGCCTGGCGGCGCAGCAGGTGGAAGTACTGGGCTGCGGTCGTCGGGTTGGCGATCCGGATGTTGCCCTCGGCGCCGAGGGCGAGGAAGCGCTCGATCCGCGCGCTCGAGTGCTCGGGCCCCGAGCCCTCGTAGCCGTGCGGGAGGAGCAGCGTGAGCCGGGTCGTCTGGCCCCATTTCGCCTCGCCGGAGACGATGAAGCTGTCGATGATCACCTGGGCGGAGTTGGCGAAGTCGCCGAACTGGGCTTCCCAAATGACGAGGCTGTCGGGCGAGGCCGCCGAGTAGCCGTACTCGAAGCCGAGGCAGGCGATCTCGGAGAGCGGGCTGTTGTGCAGCTCGAACGGCGCCAGCGCGCCGGAGAGGTTCTGGATCGGCGAGTACTCGAGCCCGGTCTTCTCGTCGTGGAGGATCAGGTGGCGGTGGGAAAAGGTACCGCGCTCGGTGTCCTGGCCGGTCAGCCGGATGTGGGTGCCCTCGGTCAGCAGCGTCGCGTATGCAAGCGCCTCGGCGTGGCCGAACTCGATCGGCCCCTCTTCGAGCAGCTCCTCGCGGCGGAACAGCGGCTTGCGCAGCTTGCGGTGGATGCTGAAGCTCTCCGGCACCTTCAGTAGCTCCCCGTTCAGCGTCCGCAGCCGCTTCTCCTTGACCGCGGTCTCGACCTCGGGGCTCTTCGTCCGGTCGAGTTCGCCGGTGCCGACCGCCGTCGATGACGGGTCCTCGTACTCGCCGCGCTCGATCTTTTCCCGCAGCTCCTTGAGCCGAGTCGAGAGCTCTTCGCGGCGCTCGGTCGCCTCGCCCTCTACGTCCTCGGTCGTGACCACCCCCTCCTTGATCAGCTTCTCGGCGTAGATCTCGGAGACCGGGGCGTGCTCCTTGATCGTCTTCGCCATCTTCGGCTGCGTGTAGGCGGGCTCGTCGGTCTCGTTGTGGCCGTAGCGCCGGTAGCCGATCAGGTCGATGACGACGTCTCGGCCCCATTCCTTGCGATAGGCCATCGCCAGCCGCGTTGCGCAGATGCAGCCCTCGACGTCGTCGGCGTTGACGTGGATGATCGGCACGTTGAAGCCCTTCGCCATGTCGGCCGCGTAGGGGGTCGAGCGGCTCTCGGTCGGGTCGGTGGTGAAGCCGACCTGGTTGTTCTGGATCAGGTGGATCGTGCCGCCGGTCGAGTAGCCGTCGAGCGATTGCAGGTTGAGCGTCTCTGCGACGACGCCCTGGCCAGGGAAGGCGGCATCGCCGTGAAGCAGCACCGGGACGACCGCGCGGCCGTCATGGTGGAGCTTCGGCCCCGAGGCCTCGGTCTGGTCGGCGCGCGTGCCGCCCTCGACCACGGGGTCGACGAACTCGAGGTGGCTCGGGTTCGGGTAGAGCCGCATCTTCGTCATCTCGCCGTCGCGCGTCTCGAACATGCCCTCGGCGCCGTGGTGGTACTTGACGTCGCCGGTGCCGCCGTGCGGAATCGCGGTCGCCGCCTTGACCGCGTCGATCGCCTTCGCACCCTCGAACTCGGCGAAGATCGACTCGACCGCGCGGCCGAGGTTGTGGGCGAGCACGCTGAGCCGGCCGCGGTGCGCCATCCCGATCACGATCTCGCGGGCGCCGTCGCGCTCGCACAGGGTCGCGACCTCGTCGAGCATCGGGACGACCGCGTCGAGGCCCTCGATCGAGAACGTCTTCTGGCCGAGGTAGGCCTTCTGGATGAAGCGCTCGAACTGAAAGACGTCGATCAGCCGCTGCAGCAGGTCGCGCTTCTCCGATTCGGTCAGCGGCCGGCGGTGCGACGCGGTCTCGATCATCTCGCGCAGCCACATCCGCTGCTGGTGCGAGGAGAGGTGCTCGATCTGGTAGCCGACGGTGCCGCAGTAGGCGGTGCGAAACCGGGGCAGCGCATCGAGCAGGGTCTCGCCGGCGACGCCGATCCGCAGGATTTGGGCGGGTATCTCCGACATCAGCTCAGGGGTAAGGTTGAGGTTCTCCGGCTGGATCGCCGGGTCGCCCTTCGGTTCCGAGCCGAGCGGGTCGAGGTGGGCGGCGAGGTGTCCGTGGGTGCGGTAGGCCTTGAGCAGCGAGGTCGCGGCCTGCACCGCCTGCAGCAGCTCGGTGTCGGGCTTCGCCGCGGTGACCGCGGTCGGCGGCGCCGCGACGGTGGAACCCTGGGCGAGCGGCGGTGCCGAGGCCGAGGCCGCGTGTGCCTTTGCGACGATGCTCGGGCTCACCTTGAGGTCTTCGGCGACCGATTCGTAGAAGGAGTCCTCGCCCTGGAGCAGTTGGTCGATCCGGCGCAGGAACGAGCCCGACTCGGCGCCCTGGATGATCCGGTGGTCGGAGGTTGACGTCATCGTCATCACCTTCGAGACCCCGAGCGCCTTGATCTTCTCCGGCGAGGCATGCGCCCACTCGACCGGGTAGGCGATCGATCCGGTCGCGACGATCGTCCCCTGGCCGACCATCAGCCGCGGCACTGAGGCGATCGTGCCGAGCCCGCCGGGATTCGTCAGGGTGATGTTGGTTCCTTGAAAGTCGTCGGCGGTGAGCTTGTTCTCGCGCGTCTTCGAGATCAAATCCTCGTAGTAGGTGTGGAAGCCGTCGAAGCCGCGACCGTCGGAGCCCTTGATGCAGGGCACCATCAGGCTGCGCTGGCCCTTACGCTCGACGTCGACCGCGATCCCGAGGTTGACCTGGCCGTGGTCGACCATCACCGGCTTGCCGTCGGCCTCGGCAAAGGTGCGTGCCATCGCCGGGTGGTCCTCGGCGGCGGCGCGGACGATCGCCCAGGCGATCAGATGGGTGAAGGAAACCTTCATCCCGCGCTCCTTGAGCGCGCCGTTGAGCGCCTTGCGTTTGGCGTCGAGGACGTCGACCGGGACCGTCCTGAACGATGTCGCGGTCGGCATCTGCCGGCTCTCGTTCATCGCCTGGACGAGCATCCCGGCGGGGCCGCGAAGCGGTGTTGTCTCGGCGTCGGCGGGCGCCCCCGGCGCCGCCCGCCCGGCGCCGTTGCCGCCGGCGTCCTTGGCGCCGGCCGCCATCAGCACGTCTTCCTTGGTGATCTTGCCGCCCACGCCTGTGCCCTTCACAGACGTCAGATCGACGCCCTTCGCCGCCGCTGCGCGGCGGGCGATCGGCGACGATCTGCCATCCGAACCACTGCCGTCCGCCTCCTCAGCTTCGCTTCCGGGGGCGGCCGGGGCCGCGGCGGGTCGGGCAACGTTGCCATCGCCCTCACTTGCAGCCGATGCTGCCTCGCCGACACCCTCGCCTAGCGAGAGCTCGGCGAGCGCCTCGCCGACCTTGACCACATCGTCCGGCTGTTTCAGGATCTTCGTCACGGTGCCGTCGGCGGGCGCCGGAACCTCGGCGTCGACCTTGTCGGTCGAGACCTCGACCAGAGTGTCGCCCTCGGCGAAGCCCTCGCCCTCCTGCTTGTGCCACTCGAGCACCGTGCCCTCGGTTACCGACTCGCCCATTTCAGGCATCAACAGCTGCCTCGACTCCCCTGCCGGGGGATTCGAGGCAGCTGAACCAACGCCGGCAGAATCCTCCGCTTGCGCGTCCGGTTCTGCCGGGTCGGTGGGAGTCGGAGTTTCCTCGACCCCCGGTTGTGAGCTTTCCGAGGGAGCGTCGTCGTCGCCCAGGTCCTGATCGCCCTCGCCTCCGTCCTCGATCAGATCGGAGTCACCGTCGCCGTTCGCCGAGGCCTCGGAATCAGAATCCGGGGCATCCTCCGCTTCGCGTCCGGGTGCCCCGGGTTCGAGTTGCGCCAGCACCTCACCGACCTTGACCACGTCGTCGGGCTGCTTCAGTACCTTGGCGATCGTGCCGCTTGCGGGGGCGGGGACCTCGGCGTCGACCTTGTCGGTCGAGACCTCGACCACCGTCTCGCCCTCCTCGACGAAGTCGCCCTCCTGCTTGTGCCACTCGAGGACCGTGCCCTCGGTCACCGATTCGCCCATCTGGGGCATCTCGATGTCGACCGTCGTCGTGCTCGCCATTCCTGAGCCCGAGTCTATGCGCTAGTGGGTATTCCAGAAACGTTGTGCCTGAAACGGCGAGACGCAGGCGCCGGCTGGCAAGGACGCAGGGAGCCCGCATGGCAGCGCCATGTGGGCGACTGAGGACGTAGCCACGGCGGCGATCTGCGGCCGCCGTT
>JBPCRS010000127.1:0-15873 GCA_050996575.1 Solirubrobacterales bacterium | reverse complement strand
CCCGCGAGATCTGCAAGCAACTCGGTGTCCCGCCGCCGAGCGGATCGCGCTAGTCGCCGTACTGCGGAGGTGCGGTGCCCTTGCGCTGCAGCACGCGCGGGAACGTCGCATCGCCGGACTTCTCCTGCGCTCGAAGGGTCAGCATCACCCTCCACTCGTCTCCGAAGTCGAAGACATAGGCGATCCTCGCCCCAGGCGCAAACGCGAGCTCGGCGAGCGGAACGTCGGCTGTTGCGACGCCGTGATCAGGCGTGATCGGGCTCGTGTACTCCGAGCTCTTGTCGCCCCAGAACGCTCCGTCGAGCCAGAACGAGTACAGGTGATCGTCGAACCACCCAAAGGCCTCCTGGATCGCCGCGTGCAGCGCGGTCAGATGCTGCTCGGCATCGACGGCGAGACGGGCGCTGACTCCCGGCGCGTTCACCAAATCCGCGTCGAAGATCAGTGTGCCCTGGCCGCCTGAGCCTTCGGGCTGCGTGCCGAGCTCGTGCCGGCCGGCCTCGGTGAACGCAAACGCCAGATGCCATCTGGGTGCCCCCGCCTTCTTGCGCCGCTCGATCAGCCCGTATGCCTCGCCGCGACACAGCACCTCCATGACATCCCACGCCACCGCCCGACCGTCGGGTGGATCGCCGTGCTCATCGCGCCATCCACCCCTGTCGGCAGCCAGGGCCGCGGCTGCGGCGAGATCGTCGCTTTCCTGCGCCTCATGGTCGAGCAGCGCCGCGGTCACGGCGTCTGCCACAACTTCGGTGAACTCGTCACCCCCACCCAGATCCGATGCGAGCACGCGGACCAGCCCGTCCGGGTCCTCGGCAAGCTGCCGACCGCGAACAGTCGAGAACAGCCGTCGACCCCGCCGCCGAACCAGTCCCAGGCGTCGAAGCCCCTTGTGCAGCAGCTCGAGTACACGGACGTCGGCCTCTCGGTACGGCGGTCCGTGTACCTCGGTGTCCCACCACCCCGGGTACCGCTCAACGGCTTCACGAACCACGACGCGCGCTAAGGCGTGTGTCTGCGTCAAAGGGACACCGTCGACGCCGGCACCGAGCAGCCATCGCGCCGCGTCCGTCGCCCGTTCGCTGGCGCCCTCATTCACGGCCGGAACGGTAGCCAAGACCCACCGGCCGGCGAAGTGCTACCGCCGCGGCTACCAGTCGCAACTCAGCGGTGGGTGCTGTGGGTGAGATCACGCCTGTCGCGATTTGACGGAAGTCTGGAGAAGAGCGGCTGATGGGATTCGAACCCACGACCTTCTGCATGGCAAGCAGACGCTCTAGCCAACTGAGCTACAGCCGCGCGAGCGGACGAGTATAGGCGCTGGCCTCCCCCGGTCCGGGCGCTTGCTACCCGTCGAGCGTCTCGTTGACGAGCGTGTCGGCGGCCTCGTTCTGCTCGCGGCGAACGTGCCTGACTGACCAGCGCTCGAAGTCCATCAGCCCCTTGCGGACCTCCATCCAGAGCGGCTTCAGGTCGGCCTTCTTCACCTTGTACTCGCCGTTCAATTGCTTGACGACGAGCTCCGAGTCGCCGACCAGTTCGACCTCGTTCGCGCCGAGCTCGCGGGCGAGCTCGAGCCCGAGCAGCATCGCCCTGTACTCGGCGACGTTGTTGGTCGCGTTGCCGATCCGCTCGCCGCGGCTTGCCAGCTCCTCGCCGTCGGGCGTCGTCGCGACCGCGCCCGCTGCGGCCGGCCCAGGGTTGCCCCGCGCGCCGCCGTCGACGTTGATTACAAGCTTCAGCTCTGGCTCCCGATCAAACCGGTCCGCAGCTCTCCGTCCTCGGCGGCATGTGCGTTCCAGCCCTGGTCGGTCTCGGAGAGCTGCGAGAGCTCCTCGCCGCGGCGAAGCTCGCGGATCGGCTCGCCGGCCGAGGTCAGATCGACCTCGTACTGGTACCAGGAGAGCTCCCAGGCGACGGTGATCCGGACCTCCCCGGGCGAGTCGTTCGTCGTCACCGCGCTCACATAGGGCCCGCCGAGCGAGCGGATCAAGCTGCGCACGGTCGCCCGGTAGCCGCTGGCGTTGAAGCTGTCGAATGCGCTGCGGATCCGCCGCTCGGGGTTCTGGGGGACGCCCTGCCGCCGGCTCGAGGCGCCGGGCTCGCTCAGCGTCGGCTCGGGCGAGGGGTCGGGCTCGCCGGCGGGCTCCCGAGCGGGGCGACGCTGTGGTGGCCGCCGCCGGGGCGGCGGGCGTCGCTCCGAGGACTGCTCGCTCGCCTCGGCGCCGTCGCCCTCGCCGCCGGAGCGGCCGACCGTCGCCACACTTTCTCGGGCGCGGCCGAGCAGCCTGCGCATCGTCCCGCCGCCTTCGCGCCGCTCGGGCGGCCGCCCTTCCGCGAGCTCGAGCGCGACCCAGCCTGCGCTCTCGGCGCGAACCATGCAGAGATCGCACACCTCGCGGCGATCGCGGTCGCGAGTGACGTAGGTACGCGTGCGCTCGCCGGCGAGCATCGAGCGCTCGCAGATGCTGCACATACCCGGTTCGTTGCCCAATTCGGCCATCAGCGGCAAGATAGCGACGCGCCCGCCGCTCTCCCCCACGCTTGCGCTCGAGGGCTAGGCCCTTACCTCGGCCGCGTCGTCGGCGCGAGCGGCCTCGATCACCTTCTGCGAGAGGTGGCCCGGCACCTCCTCGTAGCGGTCGAGCTCCATCGAGTAGTCGCCGCGGCCGCCGGTAATCGAGCGCAGGTCGGGTGCGTAGTCGAGGATCTCGGCCATCGGCACCTCGGCCTTGACCTCGGTCATGCCGCCCTTCGGCTCCATCCCCAGTGGATGCCCGCGGCGCGAGTTGAGGTCGCCGATGACGTCGCCGACGGCGTCCTCGGGGACCGAGATCGTCAGCACCATGATCGGCTCGAGCAGGACCGGCTCGGCCTCGGCCATCGCCTGCTTGAACGCCATCGAGCCGCAGATTTTGAATGCCATCTCGTTCGAATCGACCGCGTGGTGCTGGCCGTCGAAAAGGCGCACGTGTACGTCCTTGACCGGGAAGCCGGCGAGGCCACCGTGCTCCATCGCCTCGACGATCCCCTTCTCGACCGCGGGGATCAGCCCGGTCGGGATCACGCCGCCCTTGATCGCGTTCTCGAACTCGAGCCCGGAGCCGAACTCGGCCGGAGAGAGCTCGATGTGGCAGTCGGCGAACTGGCCGCGTCCGCCGGTCTGCTTCTTGTAGCGGGCGTGCGTCTTCGCCGAGGAGCGGATCGCCTCCAGGTAAGGAACCTGTGGCTGTTTGAGCTCGATCTCGGCGCCGTAGCGCTCCTTCATCCGGTCCTTGATCACCTCGACGTGGACCTGGGTCAGCCCGGCGATGATCTGCTCGCCGGTCTGCGAGTCGCGGTGGACGTCGAGCGTCGGGTCCTCCTCCTTCAGCCGGCGGACCGCGTTGATCGCCTTCTCCTCGTCGCCCTTCGACTTCGGCGTGTAGGCGAACGCCATCACCGGCTTCGGCAGCTCGAGCGGCGGGAAGACGATCTTCTCCTGCTTCGAGGAGAGGACGTCGCCCGCGTGCGTGTCCTTCAGTTTTGCGACGGCGCCGATGTCGCCTGGGCCGAGCGCCTCGGTCTGCTCGGCGTCCTTGCCCTCGGGCTGGAGCAGTTGCCCGACCCGCTCCTTGGCGCCGTTGGTGACGTTGTGGAGGTGCGAGTCCGAGGTCAGCACTCCGGAGCAGACGCGGACCATGTTGATCCGCCCGACGAACGGATCGGCGCGGGTCTTGAAGACGTAGGCGACGAGATCGCCGTCCTCTCCCGGAGTCACCGAGATCGCCTCGCCGTCGGCGTTGGTCGCGGTGAGGCCGCCGCGCATCGCCGGTGAGGGCAGATCCTCGACCAGTGCCTCGAGCAGGCGGCTGGTGCCGAGGTTGCGGGTCGCGATCCCGCAGGTGACCGGGAACAGGTGGGCCTCGGAGACGCCCTTCTTCAGCGTCGTCACGATCTCGGAGTGTGAGATCTCCTCGCCCTCGAGGTAGCGCTCCATCAGCGCGTCGGAGTTCTCCGCTACCTCGTCCATCAGCTTCTCGCGATACTCCTCGGCCTGCTCGAGGAGCTCGTCGGGGATCTCGACCTCCTCGCCCGAACCGCGCTCCACGCTTGGATACTCGAAGGCCTTCATGTCGATCAGGTCGACGACGCCGCGGACCTCGTGCTCTGAGCCGATCGGGATCTCGGTCGCGACGACATGCGGGCCGAAGGCGTCCTTGAGCGAGTCGAGTGCGCGGAAGAAGTCGGCGCGCTCGCGGTCGAGCATGTTGACGAAGACGAGCCGGGCAAGGTTCTCCTCGGCGGCGCGGCGCCAAAGCCGGTCGGTGTTGACCTCGACTCCCATCACCCCGTTGACGACAACGACAGCAGCGTCGACGACATGGAGCGCGGCAAGCGCCTCGGCGACGAAGCTCGGGTCGCCGGGGGTGTCGATCAGGTTGATCTTGCGGCCGTCGTGCTCGAACGAGGTCAGGGCGGCGCCGATCGACATCGCCCGCGCCTGTTCGTCGGGCTCGTAGTCGGAGACTGTCGTGCCGTCGTCGACCTTGCCGAGCCGGTTGACGATCCCGGCCTCGTAGAGGAGGGCCTCGGTGAGCGAGGTCTTGCCAGAGCCGCGATGCCCGATCAGGGCAACGTTGCGGATTCTGTCGGCCGGCTTCCTCCCAGGAGCCACGAATGCAACATATCCGACCGGCTCACCCGGCCGACGCCTCCTCAGTCTGTCGGGCGCTGCAGGTTCGCGCGCAGGCCGAGGACGGCCTTGGTGTGAAGCTGGGAGACGCGCGACTCAGTGACGCCGAGGACCTCGCCGATCTCGCGCAGAGTCAGGTTCTCGTAGTAGTAGAGGGCGATCACCAACCGCTCGCGCTCGGGCAGTGACTCGATCGCGTCGGCGAGCCGGTCCTTGAGCTCGGCCGTGTCCATCTCGCGCTCGGGGTCGATCGCGTTCGGGTCGTGGATCGTGTCGAGCAAGGACACCTGGCCACCGTCTGGGTCGGCGATCGTCCATAGGTCGTCGAGGGCGAGCACCGAGGAGTTGGCGATCTCGAGCAGGACGTTGTTGAAGTCCTCGACCTCGATCCCGAGCTCGTCGGCCATCTCCTCGTCGGTCGGGCCGCGCTGATTCTTGTTCTCGAGCTTGGCGTGCGCCTTCTCGACGTCGCGCGCCTTCGAGCGCACCGAGCGGGGAACCCAGTCGAGCGAGCGCAGCTCGTCGATGATCGCGCCCTTGATCCTCGAGACGGCGAAGGTCTCGAACTTGATCTCGCGCTCGAGGTCGAAACGCTCGATCGCACCGATCAGGCCGAGCAGGCCATAGGAGATCAGGTCCGCCTCCTCTCCATGCGAGGGCAGCCCGGAGGCCATCCGGCCGGCGACGTACTTGACGAGCGGCGAGTAGGCGACGACGAGCCGCTCACGAGAGCGCTCGTCACCATCTTCCTTGCAGCGCCGCCATAGCTCGCGCAGCTCCACTGCCTTTACCTGGGTCTCCATGCTCCGTCCTTCGGGGGGCGGATGAACGTTACTCGTACATACGTCTACGCCCGCGGGTGAGCGCGTTCATATTGCTTGCGGAGTCGTGAGGGCTCGACTCGGGTGTAGATCTGGGTAGTCGAAACGCTCGAATGGCCGAGTAGTTCCTGGATCGACCGCAGGTCCGCTCCGCCCTCGAGCAGATGGGTCGCGAAAGAGTGCCGAAGCGCGTGCGGGGAGACGTGGCCGGCGAGCGCGGCTTCACGGACCCAGCGATCGAGCCGGCGGCGGACGTCGGACGGCGAGAGCCGCCGCCCTCGCCGAGAGAGGAACAATGCGGGCTCCCCTTTCCCGTCGGGCTGACGCGGACCGTCGACGAGCGCCGGGCGAGCGCCGGCGAGGTATCGCTCGAGTGTTCGCTGGGCCGGTTCGCCGACCGGCACCATCCGGACCTTGCCGCCCTTGCCGTCGACGCGAACGCGCTCGGACTCGAAGTCGAGGTCGGCAACGTCGAGGTTGACGATCTCCTCGCAGCGCAGCCCGCAGGCATAGGTGAGCTCGAAAAGCGCCCGGTCGCGGGTTTCGAGCGGCCCGCTCATCGGGATCCGATTGAGCAGCTGCTGCATCTCGTCAGGGCCGAGCACCCGCGGCAGCTTCTGGTCGCGCTTCGGCGAGGGCATCAGGTCACCCGGGTTCTGGGCGATCTCCCCATTTCGCAGCATGTGGTCGAAAAGGCTTCGCGTCGACGCCAGCTTGCGCGCGATCGTCGCCTTCGCCGCCCCGGACTCCGAGAGCAAGGCGGCGTAGGAGCGAAGGTCGCGATAGGCGACCGCGTCGGGCTCGAGGCTGCGGTCGCCGGCCCAGCCGCCGAGCCGGCGCAGATCGGTGCGGTAGGCGCGCCTGGTCGAAGCGGCGGCGCCGCGGCGCATCAGCTCGCGGTCGAACTTCGAGAGCGCTTCCTCCCAGGCGGGGCTGAGATCCATGCGGAAGGGATTCGCCGCGCTTCAAGGGTCACCCTTCCCTGCACGGCAGCGCCCGAGTTACTGGATGTAAACGGGCGTGCCGACGTCGACCTGGTCGTACAGAGCGATGACGTCGGTTATCGCCATCCGGACACAGCCGTGAGAGGCGGCCGAGCCGAGCGAGCCGACGTCGTCGGTGCCGTGGATTCCGGCCGCCCCGTCGAAGCCGAGCCAGCGCGCCTTCAGCGGGTTCTCGGGGACGCCGCCGGGCACCGTCGTTCCGGCGAGCTTCCCGGCCCAGTCGGAGTCGGGGACGCTCCAGACCGGGTCGACCTGCTTGCTCTGCACCGCGTACGCACCGGTCGGGGTGTCGTAGCCCTGCTGTCCGATCGCCACCGTGTACTCCTTGGAGAGCTCGAGGTTCTCATAGAGGCGAAGCGTGAAGGTCGAGCGATCGACGGTGATGTAGGTCGGGTACTGGGCGGCGACATCGGCGGTGGTCACATCCGGCTTGACGACGTCGACCTTCGCCTTGACGGTGCGGGCCCCGTTGCCGTCGTCCTCGAGCACGCGCTTGATATCGGCGCGCAGCTGGTCCTCCTGGAGGGCGCGGCCATTCTTGCCCTCGATCGGCTCGAGGCTGGTCAGGGTCGGCTCGACGGTGGCGTCCTGGGCCTCGGTGTTGACCTTCGCGGCGACACCGGCGACGAAGCGCTCGACCGCGGTGTCGGAGTAAGCGACATCGGGCTGGATCCGGTGCTCAACCTTATCCCCGGTGACGTAGCGGACGACCCGCGACGGCAGCGGGTCCTCGCGGCTGGCGCTGAGCGCCTCGGCGACCATTCCGTCGATGTCGGCGCGGACCTTTAGATCGTCGGCGTAAAGCGTGTAGTCCTCACCGTCGTAGGTGACCTCGATCGGCTTCTCGAGCGGCTTGACCAGCTCGTGCTTGAGCAGGTCGGTCGCCGCGGCCTCGTCGAGGCCGCCGAGCTCGATGTTGCCCACGCGGACCCCTTCGGCGATCTCGCCGGATTTGGAGTTGTCCCACGCATAGGCCCCTACCGCTCCCGCGATCAACAGAACCAAGACGCAGACGATCGCTATGACTGACTTCTTGCCCATCGGTCGTCTCAACGAGTGTACGAGGCGACCTTCACTTCGGATGCGGGTTTTCCGAAGCTTGCAACCGAGTTTGCGGGCTCAGAACCCGAGTGGTTCCTTGTCACCCGACTCGAGCCGCTCACGGCTGACGTGCGGGCTCCAGCGAAGGAACTCCTCGACCTCTCGCTCGTACTTGTACGAACGGTCGGCGCCGCGGACAATCGGGTGCAGGCGAAGGTGCTCGCCGAGCTTCAGCGCCGTCTCCCGCGAGGTGTAGCCGTAGTGAAAGCCGGCCGCCTTGAACTTGCGGTTGTCGAGCCCGCGGCCGAAACGAAGCTGGTTGACCATCTCGTCCGGGAAGCGCATGCCGAAGCGGCGAAGCGGGCCGGCGAGCAGCCCGGTCCCCCACGGCGGCAGGATCGGCAACCCCCGCTTGCCGAGCAGGTCGATCAACTCCGAGTAGGCGAGCACGCCGTCGCCGGCGACGTTGTAGACGCCGGGCACGTGATGCATGGTCGCGTGCTCGAGCGCGTGGACGACGTCGTCCTCGTGGACGACCTGGAAGCGCGGGTCGAAACCGAGCACCATCGGGATCGCCGGCAGCGCGAACAGCGTCGTGAAAGAGGTGCGGACGTCAGGGCCGAGCACGTTCGAGAAGCGCAGCATCGAGACGGTCACGTCGGGCCGCTTGTCGGCGAAGTCGGCGACGGCCGACTCGGCCTCGACGATGTCGCGCTCGATCGGGGTCCCGGGCGCGTGCGGGCGCGACATCTCCTCGATGAAGAAAGCGGGGTCGTCCTGCTCGCAGCCGTACCAGTGTGCCGAGCTCTTGAAGACGAACTTCTTCACCGGCGAGTCCGAGCCGGTACACGCGGCGAGGATGTTCATCGTCCCGATCACGTTGTTCTCGTGCGCGAGCCGCGGCGAGGTGACAAGCGAGTCGACGACGAGCCGGGTGTCGATCACGGTGTCGATCTCGGCGGCGCGGACGATTCGCTGGATCAGCGAGTGCTGGTTCGAGACGCGGACGAACTCGGTCCGCTCGAGCTCACGCGAAGGATCCTTGTTGTCGACGCCGATGATCGTCTCGATCTCGGGAAAGCCCTCGAGCGCCTGCGCCAGCCGCCCGCCCCAATAGGTCGAGAGGCCGGTGACGAGGACTCGCCTGGTCGTCGTATCGGCGGCGCCGATCTGCGTTGGAGTCTCGTCGCTCATCCGAACCAGACCGACTTTCGCGTCGCCAGCATGTCGTGCAGGTTTTCCTGGATCCTCGCGCGGACCTCCTGCGAGACGGTCTGCACGAGCGCTCTGTCGGAAGCCGGGTCGGCGCCCATCTTCCGCGTGTCGATCGGCTCGAGGAAACGGAGCTTGAACTTCGCCGGCAGGTAGCCGAGCATGCCGAGCGGGCCGAGCCATGGAAAGGTCGGGGTCAGCGGGAAGTAGAGCAGCCCGGTGAGCCGCTTCATGATCCCGACCTGGGCGAAGATCGGCGCGGCCTCCTCGGCTCCGACGACGCAGACGGGGACGAGCTTCGCCTCGGCGCGCATCGCCGCCTCGACGAAGCCGCCGCGGCCGAAGCGGCGCAGCCGGTAGCGGTCCTTGTAGAGCTTCTCGGTGCCCTTGCGGCCCTCGGGAAACACGAGCACCAGCTGCTGCTCGTCGTAAAGCAGCCGGTGCACGTTCGCCGGGTGGGCGGCGACGCAGCCGATCTTCGGGATAAGCATCGAGAAACCCGGATAGCCCTTGAAGAAGTGCTCGACCGTGATGTTGAGCGGCCGCGGCGTCAGGTGTTCCTCGCGGATCGCCTTGGCGATCAGCGCCGCGTCGGGGGGCAGCGCGCCGGAATGGTTCGAGACGAGCAGCGCGCCGCCGTCGGTGGGAATGTTCTCGATCCCCGCGACCTCGGCGCGAAACCAGTAGCGGTAGAAGAACTCGACCGCGGTCGCATCGAGCGCGCCCTCGATCCGCTCCGAGCGGCCCCAGTCGTTGAGCCGGCGCTCGGGTTCGATCGCGGGCATCAGCTCGCGCATGCGGTCGGCCTCTCGGCGTTCGGGCAGCGGGCGCTCGCCATCATCCGAGGGCATCCTTTGCGGGGCCAGTGGGGTTCGGTCCGGGGTCATCGCGCGGCCATTCTCGCAGCCTGACAATCAATAGGGTCTCGGTCCCGTGAAGTCCAAGGACAAGGTTCGCAAGGAGATCTGGGCGGCGATGGACCGCGAGGGCGTTTCGCGCTTCCCCGGGGCCGAAAGCCGGATCCCGAACTTCGCCGGCGCCAAGCTCGCCGCCGAGCGGCTCTCGAGCCATCGGCTCTGGAAGCGGGCGCAGACGATCAAGGCCAATCCCGACTCGCCGCAGACGCACGTTCGCCGGATCGCGCTCGAGGAGGGCAAGCAGTTGGTGATGGCGGTGCCGCGGCTGCGCGACGCGCACCCCTTTCGCCTGCTCGACCCGAAGAATCTCAACAAGGAGCAGGTACGCGAGGCGGCGACGATCAAGGGCGCGCTCAAGCACGGCCGAGTCGTCGCCGAGGAGGAACTGCCCGAGATCGACTTCGTTCTCTGCGGCTCGGTCGCGGTCAACCTCAACGGCGCCCGCGTCGGCAAGGGTGGCGGTTACTCCGACCTCGAGTTCGCGCTGCTCGTCGAAGCCGGGCGGATCGACCAGCACACGACGGTGGCGACGACAGTGCACCCGATTCAGATCGTCCGCGAGAACCTGATGATGCTCGGCCACGACCTGCCGATCGACCTGATCGCGACGCCGCGGACGATGATCGCCGTCGAGGGCGCCTATTCGCGCCCGCGAGGGATCCTCTGGGACCACCTGCAGCCGCCGCAGATCCGCGAGATCCCGACCCTCGAGCGCATGGGGTACGCCTGAGCCGCGAACCGGACGTGGCACCTGAGGTACCTGGCACCTCAGGTGCCAGGTACCCTCCGCCTCCGCGAGCCGCCCGGCGGCGGCGGATCGTCGCGCCGATGCCGCTGCTTGGCACCTCGCCGGAACCGACCCCGGCCCCGACGGGGGCAACCGACGTATACGGGAACCCCGACCCCGAATGGCTCGCGATCGATTGGTCCGAGCACCTGCGCTCGATCCGGGTCCGCGGAACCGAGGTTCGCTACGTCGAGCTCGGCCCCTCCCCTTCCTCCGCCGGCCCGCCACTCGTCTTCGTCCACGGACTCTCCGGCGCCTGGCAGAACTGGCTCGAGCAGATTCCACACTTCGCCGGCGACCACCGCGTCGTCGCCCTCGACCTGCCTGGGTTCGGCGGCAGCCCGGTGCCAAACTGGCCAATTACGATCAGCGAGTACGGCCGCTTCCTCGGCGCCTTTTGCGACGAGCTCGGAATCGAGCGCTGCACGCTCGTCGGACACTCGATGGGTGGCTTCATCGCCGCCGAGGTGGCGATCTCGGACCCCGAGCGAGCCGAGCGGCTGGCGCTCGTTTCCTCAGCCGGGATCACGCACGCGCGGATGATGCGCGCGCCGGCGACGAGTCTCGCCCGATTGGCCGCGGCCACGGCCCCCTACGCGTTCAAAGCGCGCGAGCGAGCGTTGACGAGGCCGAGCCTGCGCCACTACGCGCTCCGCGGAGTCTTCGACCAGCCGAACGAGCTCCGGCCCGAGCTGCTCTGGGAGAACATCCACGCCGCCTTCGACGCCCCCGGAATGCTCGGTGCCGTCGCCGGACTCGTCGGCTACGACGTCACCGACCGCCTCCCCGAGATCGAGGTGCCGACGCTGGTCGTCTGGGGCCGCCAGGACCGCGTCGTGCCGCCGTCAGACGGCGAGGAGTTCGTCCGCCTGATCCCGAACGCCCAGCGCGTCGTCTTCGACCGCTGCGGCCACGTGCCGCCGATCGAACGGCCGGCGCGCTTCAACGCGCTGCTCGAGACGTTCCTCGCTTCTTGAGAACTCCGTGATCGGCCACGCGTCGAGCCGGGGCTCAGCCCGTAATCGCGCCGACCGACGCCGAGGAGACGGTCTTCGCGTACTTCGCCATTACGCCGCTCTCGTATGCCGGCGGCGGCGACTCGTAGGCGGCAATTCGCTCGGCGATCTCCTCGTCGGAAAGCGCGACCTCGAGCCGGCGGCCCTCGACGTCGATCGTCACCTCGTCGCCATCGCGGATCGCGGCGATCGCGCCGCCCTTGGCGGCTTCGGGGGCAACGTGGCCGACCATCAGGCCGCGGGTCGCGCCGGAGAAGCGGCCGTCGGTGATCAGGCCGACCTCCTCGCCGAGGCCCTCACCGACGATCGCCGCCGTCACCTGAAGCATCTCGCGCATCCCCGGCCCGCCGGCTGGGCCCTCGTTGCGGATCACGACGATGTCGCCGGACTTGATCGCCTGCTCCTTGACCGCGCGAAAGCAGTCCTCCTCGGACTCGAATACGCGGGCCGGCCCGGTCTGGCCCTTGCGCTCGGTGCCGGCGAGCTTGACGACCGAGCCCTCGGGGGCGAGGTTGCCGCGCAGGATCGCGAGGCCGCCCTCGGGCTTGAGTGGGGCGTCAATGGGCAGCACCACCTTCTGTCCCTCCTCCTCGGCCGCGCGGTCTGCCTCCTCGCCGATCGTCCGGCCGGAGACCGTGATCGCGTCGCGGTGGAGGATCCCGGCCTCGGAGAGGCGGTTGAGAATCAGCGGCACGCCGCCGGCCCGGTGCAGGTCGGTGGCTACGTAGTTGCCGCCGGGCTTGAGATCGGCCAGCAGCGGCGTCGACCTCGAGATCCGCTCAAAGTCGTCGATCTCGAGCTCGATCCCGGCCTCGCGGGCGATCGCAAGCGTGTGAAGCACGCCGTTGGTCGAGCCGCCGGAGGCGCAGATGCAGGCGATCGAGTTCTCGAGCGATTCGCGGGTGATCACCTTGCTCGGGCGCAGGTCCTGCTCGAGCACCTGGAGGACGAGCTTGCCGATCTGTTCGGCGACGTCGTCCTTCGACTTCGCCTCGGCCGGAACCATCGAGGAGCCGCCCGGCGAGATCCCGAGCGCCTCGACCGCGCAGGCCATCGTATTCGCGGTGAACTGGCCGCCGCAGGCGCCGGCGCCGGGGCTGGCGTGGTTTTCGAGATCGAGCAGGTCCTCGTCGGACATGTCGCCCGAGGCGTGGGCGCCGATCGCCTCGAAGACGTCGAGGATCGTCACGTCCTTGCCGTGCCAGCGGCCGGGGGCGATCGAGCCGCCGTAAAGCATCAGCGAGGGGATGTCGAGGCGGGCGAGCGCCATCACACAGCCGGGGATCGTCTTGTCGCAGGCCGAGAGCGCGACGACCGCGTCGAACTGATAGCCGCGGACGGTGAGCTCGATCGAGTCGGCGATCACCTCGCGGCTGACCAGCGAGGTCTTCATCCCCTGCGTGCCCATCGTGATCCCGTCCGAGATCGCGATGGTGTTGAACTCCATCGGCGTTCCTCCGGCCGCCCGCACCCCTTCCTTTATGTGCTCGGCGAGTCCGCGCCGGTGACAGTTGCAGGGCATCGCCTCGGTCCAGGTGTTGGCGATCCCGATCGTCGGCTTCGAGAGATCGTCGTCGTTGAAGCCGATCCCCTTCATGTAGGCGCGCGCCGCGGCGCGGTCGGGGCCGTCGAAGACGCCGACGGAGCGCGGACGGGTGGTCGGTGCCGAGGCCATCAGGCGGCCACCGCGAGCCGCGATTCCCACTCGCGCATGCGGCGAAGGTCGCGCTTGACCTGGCCCGGGTCGAGCTGCTTGCCGGGCAGGTGCATGTTGGCGCCGGCGATCAGCCCACGCTCGTCGCCGTGTAGCGACATCCACTTGGCGAGGACGTCGTCGGCGTCGGGCAGGCGCGATCCGAAGGCGCGCTCGGCGCGATCGGGGAAGCCGACGCAATACTCGCTGAGCAGCTCGTCGGTCTCGGTGTCGTAGGCGACGAGCGGCCGGTGCGGGTAGGTCAGGTAGCCGTAGCCGCCCTCGTCGCGCGTCGTACCGAGCACGCGGAGGAAGCCGAGGCCCGTGTACATCGCGTACTCCTCCTCGCCGATCGCCGCGCGCAATAGATCGAGTGCCTTGAGCTCGGCGCGTCTTTCGCGACCAGGGTCGTAAGCGGAGGGACTCGGGCGGGGCGGGGAGTGCGTTCGAGCGCGGGCGTCGCGGAGGCGCTGCAGGCGCTCCGAGAGCGCCGGGCCGAAACCGACCGCGGCAAGCGCGGAAAGCACGACCAGGAGGACGAGAAGCGGAGCGCTCATCGGCGTTGGGCCTGCCTCAGCCGCCCGCTGCGGGCGGGAAGAAGATCACGCGGTCGGCGTCGCGGGGGATCTCACCGAAATCGCGGACCATGACCGCCTCGCGGCGACCCGCGTCGGTCATCGGCACCGCGGCCCACATACCGAGATCGAGCTGGCGGCGGAACTCCTCGACCAAGCGCTCCTCGTCTTCGGCGAGCTCAACGTCGCCCTCAGCGAGCAGCACGTCGCCATGCCCCGGTCTCATTCGAACCAACTTCATACGGCAGGATTATGGCAGCGGCTCGGAGGCAGCCGGTGAAATCGGCCTTCGCGTGGCTCCGCCGGCGATACCGAGCACGTCGACGGGGCCGGCGCCGGCACCGATCCCGCGCAGCCCCGCGGCGACCGCCTCGCCGGTCAGATCACGGGCGCTGCGCGCCGCCTCGGGCAGCGATGCGCCGAGGGCCAAACAGGCGGCGAGTGCCGAGGAGTGCGTGCATCCCGAGCCGTGGGCGGCGCCGTCGGGATAGCGCGGACCTGCGATCGCGTGGCGCTCGCCGGCAGCGGTGAGCAGCAGGTCGATGCCGTCGTCGGTGTGGCCACCGGTGACGATCACCGCCTGCGTGCCGAGCGCCAGCACCGCGGCGGCAAGCTCGTCACGATCTGCCCCCGAGAGTCCGGTTAGCTCGGCCGCCTCAGGCAGGTTCGGGGTTACGACACTCGCTCGGGGCAGGAGCAGCTCGATCAGCGCCGAGCGGGCGTCGCCCTCGAGCAGTGTCGCTCCGCTCTCGGCGACCATTACCGGATCGAGAACGACTGGGACGGTGCCGACGAGGCCATTCTCCTCGAGCGCGGCGACGACCGCATCGGTGGTCTCGACCGTGCCGAGCATGCCGATCTTTACCGCCTCGATGCCGATGTCCTCGGCGACCGCGGCGACCTGCGCGCGGATCGCCTCGGGCGGAACCGGATGGACGGAGTTGACCGCCAGCGTGTTCTGAGCGGTGATCGCGGTTATCGCGGTCGTGCCATGCACACCGCAGCGCGCGAACGCTTTCAGGTCGGCCTGAATCCCGGCCCCGCCACCCGAGTCGGAGCCGGCGATCGAGATCACGACTGGGATCGCCTCGTTCACACACGGACCGTATCCACCCCGCGTCATCTAACTCGCGGCGACGTAGCGGCCGGCGGCGTCGGCCCTGATCCGGCCACGCAGCTCGAGCACGGCCAGCGCCGCAGCGACCCGCTCGGCGGCCAGCCCACTCGCGCGGGCGATCGCGTCCGGCGTTGCGTCCCCCGCCTCGACCCGCTCGAGCACGGAGCCGTGGTCGGGATCGAGGGCGTCATCCCGTTCAGGTAACGGGCGGACGCCCGGTCCGAAGAGCTCGTCGAGCACCGACTCGGCGCCGAGCACCGGAAATGCCCCGTCGGCGAGCAGCTTGTTCGAGGCGCGCGAGAACCGCGAATTGATCGGCCCGGGGACGACGCCGACCTCGCGGCCGATCCCCTGCGCGAGGCGGACCGTGATCAGCGACCCCGAGCGCTCGGCGGCCTCGACGACAATTGTTACCGCGCCGAGCGCGGCCATGATCCGGTTACGGGCGGGGAAGCACCAGCGAAACGGCCCGAAGCCGGGCGGCATTTCGGAAACGATGAGACCTTCGGAGCCAACCCGCGCGTGCAGGCGGCGATTCCCGGCCGGGTAGGCGACGTCGACGCCGCTGCCAAGCACAGCGATCGTCGAGCCGCCGGCGTCGAGCGCGCCGCGATGAGCCGCCGCGTCGATGCCGAAGGCAAGGCCGCTGACGACAGTGACACCCGCACCGGCGAGCAGCAGGCCGAGCTCATGGGCGATCTCACGCCCGTACTGAGTTGCTCGCCGCGAGCCGACGATCGTCACCGCCGGCTCTTGATCGAGTCGCTCGAGCAGACGGTGATCGCCACGAAGCCAGAGCGAGTGAGGGGCCGCAGCGCCGAGGTGGGCGAGCGAAGCCGGATAGCCCGGACGATGGCGGCAGGTACTGTCGAACTCGCCATCGCGCGCCGCCGGGGGCAGGGCCGCACTCGTCGCCCTCTTCCCTCCTCCGACCGCCTTCCCCAGCTCGGCCCCGCTGAGCGAGAGCCGGTCGCACTAGCTCGAGCCGCGCCGATCGCGGGCGGCGCGCTCGATG
>JBPCRS010000042.1:0-10570 GCA_050996575.1 Solirubrobacterales bacterium | reverse complement strand
ATCAAGGCGCGCGTGCCGCGCAGCAGCGGCACGTGCCAGAGGTGCTGGGGCTGGCGGAGGCGCGCGGCGAGCTGCTCGTAGGCGAACAGCTCACGGTCGACGTCGGCGATCTCGCCAAGCTCAAGGTAGTTGTGGACGCGATAGGCGTGCGAGCGGACCTCGAGCTCGGGATCGCCCATCGACCGCCCGAGCTCGTTGAGCTCGTCGGCTTCGGCCAGCCGCTGCCGGGCTCCGTCCGCACTGTTGGCGCCGATGAACTGGCGGCGCACCAGCGCACCGGCGATCGCGTCGCCGTCGCCGATCCGGCGAGCGATCTCGAGCGCTTCGACACTGAGCGGCTCGGCCTTACCAACTGGATCCTGCCAGTAGTACTCGGCCGAGAGCGCGCTGAGCAGTAGCGAGCGCAGGCTCTCGTCGTGCTTTCCCGCGCCCTCGAGCGCCTCCTCGACAAGCGCGACGATCCCCGGGTCGAGCGAGCCCGCCTCGGAGAGAAACGAAACGTCCACCGCCGCCCGGGCGAGCGCGTCCTCGTCACCGAGCTCGCGCGCCATCGCGGCCGCCGCGTCGATCGTCTCGCGCGCTGCCGGATAGCGACCCGCCTTGGTCTGCGCCTCGCCGAGCTCGAGCTCGAGCTCGAGCCGCTCGGCCGGATCGCCGCGGCCGCCGAGCCCGGTCACATCACGGGCGCGCTCGAGCAGGCCGACGGCGTCCTCATGCGCGAGCCGCTCATTCGCCTGGCGAGCCGCGCGGCGGGCGTACTCGGCGGCTCGAAGCGGGTCACCCGTCGACGCCGCCTCGAGGAAGTGGTGGGCGAGCGAAGCGAGGTGGGCTGATGCATCGTCGCCGTGGAGCTGCTCGAGCGCCTCGGCGATTCGGCCATGCACGGCAGCCCTTCGTGTCGCCGGAATCTCCGCGTAGAGCGTCTCCCGAACCAGCGCGTGCGAGAACGAGTAGCGGCCCGCCACCCGCTCGGATACGTCGAGGATCCTCGCAGCCGCCGCCTCCTCGAGCGACTCCGCCACCTGCTCCGGCGAGCATGCTTCGCAGGCTCGGGCAAGCACCTCGAGGTCGAACTCACGGCCGATCGCGGCGCCAACCGAGAGGACCGCGTTCGCGCCCTCGGAGAGCTGGTCGAGCCGGCGGCCGACAACCTCGCGAACGCCCTGGGGGATCCGCGGGCGCCAACCGGCCGCGCCGACCGCGGCATCCTCGAGCCCCCCCTCGCTGGCGAGCAGCTTGACCACCTCGCTGACGAAGAACGGATTGCCCTCGGTCTGCTCGAGAACGGCGCCGGCGAGGCCCGGCGAAAGCTCCTCGCCGGTCGACATCTCGATGTAGCGCCCGACTGCCGCCTCATCGAGCCCGCGGAGTTGGACGCGCGTCGTGCGGTCGCCGCCGGCAAGCTCGGAGAGGGTCCTCGCGAGCGGGTGGTGGCGGCCGAGCTCGACGTCGCGGTAGGTGCCGACGAGCAGCAGCGGGCTGTCGCCGAAGCTACGGGCGAGAAAGCGCAGCAAGAGCAGCGAGGGTTCGTCCGCCCAGTGCAAGTCGTCGAGAACGACGACCAGCGGTCTCGATCGCGACGCGGCGGCGAGAAAGTTCGCGACCGCGTCGAAGAGCTTGAACCTCGCCTCCTCCGCGTTGTCGCTGTCGGTCGCCTCGCCGATCGAGCCGAGCCGCTCGCGCAGTTCGGGGACGATGCGCGCGATCTCGGCGGCGCCGGAGCCGAGCTCCCAGGCGAGGCCGACCGGGTCGGCGTCGCGGACGTAGGAGCGGATCGCCTCGGCCCAGGGCCAGTAGGCCGGGACGCCCTCACCCTCGTGGCAGTGACCCCAGTGGACCCGCGCGCCCTGTACCTGGGCGTACGTCGCAAGCTCCTCGGCGGTCCGCGTCTTTCCGATCCCCGGTTCTCCGACCAACAGCAGCAGACCGCCCGTTCCGGAGCGGCCCTCGTCGACGGCGCCGCGCATCTCGGCAAGCTCGCGCTCGCGACCGACGAAGACGCCTCCCGCAAGCCGGTCGAGCGGGTTCGACTCGGCCTCCTCCGCTGCGCCGTCGACCTCGACCGTGAGGTCGACGGCCTCGAGCGTCCTGCGAACCTCGGCCGCATTCGCCGGGCGCTCAGCCGGAGCCTTGGCGAGCAGGCCGAGAACGATCTCGTCGAGCGCCGGCGGCAGCCCGGCGCGAAGCCGCGAGGGCGGGACCGGAGCGGCGCTCAGATGTTGGCTGATGATCGCGACCGCGTCGTCGCCGGGGAACGGCGGCTGCCCGGTCAGCATCTCGTAGAGCAAAGCGCCGAGCGAGTAGAGGTCGGAGCGGGCGTCGGAGGGGCGGCCGAGCGCCTGCTCGGGCGGCAGGTAGGCGACGGTGCCGACGAGGCTGCCGTCGGGGGTCGCGCGCGAGCGGCCCTCGCTGGTCAGCGCGAGGCCGAAGTCGCCGAGACGAGCGCCACCGTCCTCGCCGATCCAGACGTTCGCCGGCTTCAGGTCGCGGTGGACGATCGCGCACCCGTGCGCGTGCTCGAGTGCCCGGCAGACGTCGATCCCGATCGAGATCGTTCGCTCGAGGTCGAGCCGGCGTCCATCGACCGACTCGAGCAGCGAAGCGACGTCGCCCCCCGGCATGTGCTCGGAGACGATGAACGGCCCGTCCCCGTCCTCGCCCGATTCGAGGATGCCGACGATGTGGGGGTGCTCGCCGAGCTTGCCCATCGCCTGCGCCTCGCGCCGCGCCCGCGCGAGCACCGTCTCGCCGACGCCCTCGGTGACGAAGACCGCGACCGCAGCGGGGCGGTCGTCCTCGACACCGCGGGCGAGGTAGACCCGCTTGCGGCCACCCTGACCGAGGAAACGCTCGGCGCGATAGCGACCGCCGGCGAGCAGGTCCGGGAGATCGCGGCTGGGCTCGAGCGGAGGCGATGGCGCGGAATCGGGGGCGGCACCAAGCGCGCTTCCGCATGAATCGCAGAATCGAGCACCCTCGCGGTTCTCGGTGCCGCAGTCGGGACAACGCATCGCAGGTTGAAGTTAGACGACGGGGTGCGGCGGGCTCGCCACCCACACCCGAATCCGCATAGGATCTCGGCGTGCTTCGCCTCGTCGCCCACGCCTGCATCGCCCTCGCGGGCCTGCTCCCAATCGCCGGGTGCGGTGACGACGAGGGGGACGCGACGACGACCACGACGTCGGACACCGGGACAAGCGGAACAACGGGCGCGTCCGGAGCCGAGGCCGAGGACGCTCAGGCAAAGTCCGATGTCAAGGCTGGGCAGGCCGCGCTCGAAACCTACGCGGTCGATCACAACGGCTCCTACGAGGGGGCGGACCCGACAGCTGCGACGAGAATGGAGAGTGGTGATGTCTGAAGCTGTGCTGCACACGAACGCGGGACCGATCACGGTCGAGTTCCACGACGAGGACGCGCCGAAGACGGTCGAGAACTTCCGCAAGCTCGCCGGCGACGGCTTCTACGACGGACTCGTCTTCCACCGCGTGATCAGCGACTTCATGATCCAGGGCGGCTGCCCCGAGGGGACCGGTACCGGCGGTCCCGGCTATCAGTTCGAGGACGAGTTCTCAGAGCACAAGAACGTCCGCGGCGCGCTTTCGATGGCGAACGCCGGCCCGAACACGAACGGTTCGCAGTTTTTCATCGTCACCACCGAGGACGCGACCTTCCTCGACGGCAAGCACTCGGTCTTCGGCAAGGTCACTGACGGCATGGACGCGGTCGACGCGATCGAGCAGACGAAGACCGGCGCCGGCGACCGCCCGGTCGAGCCTCAGGTGATCGAGCGCATCGAATTGCGCTAGCGGCGCGTGGGCCTGTTCGACAAGCTCAAGCGCGAGGTCGCCGAGCCCCACCCCGACGGCCTCGCCGAGCTTCAGATCGGCGACCCGTGCTTCGACGATTGGGAGGTCGTCCGCGACTTCGGCGATCTCGAGACGGCGCGCGCATTCCGCCAGAACCTCGAGGAGCAGGGCCTGACGGAGACCGTCCTGACCTCAGACTGGCCGCTCGACCAGTACGGCCGCGGCGACATCGCCCTGCGCGTACCGCCGGGAAAGTGGTCGCAGGCCGAGGAGCTGCTCGGGCCCGAGTGAGACCACGCTGGGCGGTTAGTCCGCTCAGGCGTTGCCGGCCGACGGCGAGGGGAGCGGGTAGGTGACGCCGGTGAGACGCTCCGACTCCTCCCAGAGCCGGCCGCCGAGCTCGGCGTCGCGGGCCCGGCCGACCGGCTTGACCTTCGTCGGCGGCCCGCGCAGCTCGCGTCGGCCGCCGGGACCGATGAAATCGCCGCCCTCGACGTCTTCGGCGGTAGCCGCATAAAGCTGCGGCAGCGCGCCCTGCTCCGGGCTCTGGGCGAGCAGTTTGTTGCCGACCCGCAGCAGCGACTTCATCGCCCCGGTCGGCCCCGAGGTCTGCAGGTTCGTGTCGGAGTAGCCGGGATGGGCGATGACACTGATCAGCGGCGAACCTGCAGCGCGCAGGCGGCGGTCGAGCTCGAGCGCGAAGACCGCGTTGGCGAACTTCGAGCGCTGGTAGGCCTTGCGCGGGTGGTACTCGCGCTCGCTCGTCAGGTCGTCGAAGTCGATCCGGCCGGGGCGGTGCTCGATCGAGGAGAGGGTGACGACGCGCGAGTCCATCCCCGAGGCCAGGTGCTCGTAGAGCAGCCCGGTGAGGGCGAAGTGGCCGAGGTGGTTGGTGCCGAACTGGAGCTCGAAGCCGTCAGCGGTGAGCGAGCGCGGGGTCATCATCACGCCGGCGTTGTTGACGAGCAGGTCGAGCTCGCCGTGGGTGTCAGTGAGCTCGGCGGCGAAGGCGCGAACCGAATCGAGCGAGGCTAGGTCGAGCAGGCGGATCTCGAGCCTCGCGGTCGGCACCGCGCGGCGGATCTCGGCTTCGGCAACGTTCGCCTTCTCAGCCGATCGCGACGTGCCGACCACATGCGCCCCGGCCCGCGCCAGTTCGCGCGCGGTGATCAGGCCGAGGCCGCTGTTGGCGCCGGTGATGACCGCCGTGCGGCCACGCTGGTCGGGGATGTCGGCTGCGATCCAATCGCCCACGAACGCGATCTTATGGGTCGCCGGTGGTGTCCTCGTATTTCACGCCCGGCGTAGCACGAAGGACCTCGCGCCTACGGATCGCCGGTCGTCTCCTCGCAGGCTTCCGAGCCCTTGGTGACGAACTTGTCCTTGCCGTCACCGCCGGAGCACTTGTCCTTCGAAGGCCCGCCCTCGAGCTTGTCGTTGCCGTCGCCGCCGCGCGGTTCGTCCTTACCACCGCCGGAGCGGTTCGAAGCGATCGGATGATGGTCGCCGTAAAGCTCGTCGTTGCCGTCTCCGCCGAGCATGTTCTTATCGCTGCCGTTACCGGTGACTCGGCCCGGGGCGTAATTGTCGCCGACAAGGACGTCAACACCGTCGCCGCCGTTGATGATCGGGCTGTCGTCGCCTGCCCCGAGCGCGTCACCGCCGCTCGAGTAGCAGTCGCCGACGACTAGTTCCTTGCCGGCGCCGAGCCCGGAGACATCAGGGCCACCGGTCTCGTTCGGCTCGCCGTTGAGCTTGTCCGAGCCGCCACTGCATACGGCCGTGCCCGGGCCGTGAACTGCGGCGTCGCCGACGATCAGATCGGTCCCGAGCAGCCCATTCGCCTCGTCATTGCCCGATCCGACCGCCCGTGCGCTCGGATCGGTGACCTCTTGTGCGTAGGTGCCGATCAGCGCATCGCCGACGACCTCGTCGTTGCCTGGACCGCCGGACATGTCGTCGTTGCCGCGGCCGATCGCCGACGTCAGCGAGTAGGCGTCGCCGACGAGGATGTCATCGCCATCGCCGCCGTTGACCTTGTCGTTGCCCGAGCCCTCTGCCGCGAAACTCGGGTCGTTGAGGTCGGCGCTGTCGCCGACGAGAAAGTCGTTGCCTGCGCCGCCGGCCATGTTGTCGTCGCCCGCGGAACCAACCTCCTGATCGTCGCCCTTGCCGAGCAGGACATGGTCGTCGCCGCCGCGCGAGACGACCCGGTCGTCGCCGGAACCCGCGCAGATCAGGTCATCGCCCTCGCTGCCGACGATCACATCGTCGCCGGCGCCGGCGGAGAACACGTCGCGCTCGCCGGTGCCACGCAGGAGATCGCGCTCGCTGGTTCCGACCGCGGTCGCGGCCGTCCCGTTGCATGCGGATGATGCCGACGAGAGCTCGCGCCCCGAGTCCGAGCCAAACGCTGGAAGCGCCGAAACGGACACCGCGGCACAGACTGCGGCCGAGAGCGCCGCGCGTCGCCTGGAAGTCCTCGAAGAGGAATGCATATACCGCCTACCGTTCGTGGTGTACCCGGGACTACTGACGTCAACACGCGAGGACGGCTTAAGGATCGCCGGTCGTTTCCTCGCAGGCGTCGGGACCCTTGGTCACGAACTTGTCCTTGCCGGGGCCGCCGGAGCAGAGGTCCTTCTTCGGACCGCCGACCAGCTCGTCGTCGCCCTTGCCGCCCCGGGAGTGGTCCTTACCCCCGCCCTCCCGGCTCGCCGAGCCGGTGTGGTGGTCGCCGAAGATCAGGTCGTTGCCACCGCCGCCGAGCATGTTCTCCTCGTTGGCGCTGCCGGTGGCGGCGCCGTTGGGCGCGTAGCTGTCGCCGACGAGAACGTCGTTGCCGTCGCCGCCATTGATGATCGGCCTGTCGGCGGCGGCTCCGAGGGCGTCGCCACCGGTCGAGTAGCAATCGCCGACCAATAGCTCGGTGTCGTTTCCAAACCCGCTGACGTCGGGGCCGCTATTACCGTTGACCTCGCCATTGAGCTTGTCCGAGCCGCCGCAGCTGGCGGTTCCGGGGCCAAAAACCGCGGCGTCGCCGACGACGAGGTCGGTTTCCCGGGAAGCCGTTGATCTCGTCGTTGCCATTGCCCATCGCGGTGGCCTCGGGCGATGACACCGGGTCCTGCGGGGTGCCGACGAGGGCGTCTCCGACCTCTACGTCGTTGCCCTCGCCGCCGGTGAGCTTGTCGGTACCTGTGCCGATCGCGGAAATCGGGGAATAGGCATCACCGACGATCACATCGGCGCCGTCGCCGTCTCCGAGCCGGTCGTTCCCGCTTCCGGACGCCGCCGCAACTGTCGAGTAGCCGTCGCCGATATTGATGTCCTGGCCGGCGCCGCCGGCGATCTCATCGTTGCCGCTGCCCTCGGCGGGGCCGGTCGTCGAGTACTCGTCGCCGACGAGGATCTCGCCGTCGGGGCCGCCCTCGATCCTGTCGTCGCCGGGGCCGCCGATCGCGGTGTTGTGATCGCCCGAAGTGCAGATCAGGTCGTTGCCGCCCCTGCCATCGATGAAGTCGTCGCCGTTGAAGCCGTAGATGACGTCCTTGCCGTCTGTCCCGACAGGGTGTCGTCACCCTGCGTCCCGGCGATCGTCACCTTGTCGCCGAGGCAGGTGAAGTCCTGGCCGGCGGCGGCACCGGTGAAGGCGAGCGCGCCGAGGAGCGTCGACGCCGAAACGAGGGCGGCCACGCCGCAGGTACGTCTGCCGACTGTTCCCGTCCCGCCGATAGTGCGAAAACCGTAGCAAGGCTAAGTGACCATCACTTAGCCTGGATCGGTGGATCCAGGCTTAGGGCTCGCGCGAGCGGTCCGAAGGCGCAGCCCTCGTTCTTGAGGCATGCTGTCGCGCGTGGCCCAGCCCCTGCTCGCCGTCGACGCGCCCTCGCTCCTCTATCGCGCCTTTTTCGCCCTGCCCGATTCGATCAAGGGTGCCGACGGCAAGTCGGTGAACGCACTGCTAGGCGCGGCCAACCTGATCGTCCGCGAGGTCGACGAGCACGAACCGCGCGCGGTCGTCCTCTGCTTCGGACCCGACGCCGCGAGCTACAGGGTCGAGCTCTACGACGGCTACCACGCCGAACGCCCGCCGGTACCCGACGACCTGGCGCCCCAGTTCGCCGATTCCGACGCGTTCTTCAGCGCCTTCGGCTGGACCGTCACCGGTCACGATTCGCTCGAGGCCGACGACCTGCTCGGCACCTACGCGCGGCTCGAGGCCCACGCCGGCGGCCGGGCGCTGCTGCTGACCGGTGACCGCGACATGTTCCAATGCGCGAGCGACGCGGTCACCGTGCTCTACGTCAAGACCGGCGGCAAGGCCGGCGCCGAGAGCGTCGGACCGGCCGAGGTCCGCGAGCGCTACGGGATCGGACCCGAGCTCGTCCCGGACTTCATCGCCCTGCGCGGCGACCCGTCCGACGGCCTGCCCGGCGCGAAGGGGGTCGGCGAGAAGACCGCCGCCGACCTCTTGCGCCGCCACGGATCGCTCGAAGGAGTGCTCGAGAACGCGATCCGCGAGAAACGGCCGAAGCTGCGCGCGTCGCTGCTCGAAGCGAGCGACGAGCTCAGGGCATTCAAGGACATCGCGACCCTTCGCGACGCCAAAATCAAGCGCCCGGCCGACCAGCCCACGGACTGGACCGGCGCCGCCGCGGCCGCTCGCAAACGAGAGATGAACCGCCTCGCCGACCGCCTATCCGAACGCGCCAAAACCTAAAGGTGCCAGGCACCTTTAGGTTTGGCCTGGCTCGGCGAGTTCGGGGATGTAGCGCTCGATGTGGGTCGCGATCGTCTCGCGGACCCAGCGCTGGGTGGTCGAATCGGCGATCCGGTAGCGCCCGAGGAGCATCGCCTGGTCGGTGAGAGGAAGGCCGGCGATCTCCCACCCGGTCGCCAAGCGTTCGAAGAGGAGCTCGGCGCGCCGGTGCCAGGCATCTTCCTCGGAGGTCGCCGCCGTCACCGGACCCTCGCCGATCTTGGCAATCGTCGCCGCGGAGAGTGACCGGCGCAACGTGAGGACGTTGCCCTCAGCGTCGGTATAGCTCTCGGTCGGAGTCTTTTCGCGCGGCCTTCGCCGGCCGTCCTTTCGCTTCGCCACTTCTGGGAGGCTAAGAACCTATCCCGATTGTGCGTATCCGGTTCGGTCCGTTGCGGTCCACCGGGCACCGAGGCCGCGACCGAAGACGGCGCTGGTCGCGTCTCGGCAGCGAACTGTTGCATCCTCCACGCCTGGAACCGGAACCAAATCGCGACAGTTCGGCCGCAGGAGGCGGCGAGCGGGACGATCCGTAGGATTTCCAGCAGTCCGGAGGAACGAACCGGATACGCACAATCGGGATAGGTTCTAAGCCCGGATGAAGCTCGATGCTTGGAGGTTTCGCGCTCCGCTCGGCCCGCCGCTTCGCCGGGCGGCGATCGCCGGGGTTCCTGTCGGGGCGACCGTGCTCGTCGACCTCGGGCTCTCGGCAGGAGAGCTCGCGGGGATCGGGGTCGGCGCGCTGCTCGCCGGCTTCGTCGGCTTCGACAGCCCGAGCGGTCGAACGCGGGCGATCTGGCAGGCGTGCTCGGCGCCGTTCATCGCCTCCGCCGGTGCGCTCGGTGCGCTGACCGGCAGCTCAGCAGTCCTCGCGGTGGTGACGATGATCGTCCTCGCCAGCATCGCCGGGCTCACCTTCGCGGTCTCGCTGCGGCTCTACATCGGCGGTGCCTCGACCGTTCTCGCCCTGCTGATCGCCCAGGGGCTCGCGCTCGACACCGCGGACGCGGTCGAGGTCTTCGCGCTCGGCGGGATCGGCGCGATGCTGCAGGCGGCCGTCTCGCTCGCCGTCTCCGTCATCGACCGGATTGTCGAGCGACTCGATCCGCGCGCCGGCCTGCACAACGCCCGCAAAGCGATCTCCGAGAATCTGAGCCTCGACTCGGTGGCGTTCCGCCACGCCCTGCGCTGGGGAATCGCGCTTGGCGTCGGCGTCGCCGCCTACCACCTGCTCGACCTCGGCCTGCACGGCTACTGGGTGCCTCTGACCGTGCTCTTCGTCCTGCGCCCGAGCTACGGTGAAACTTGGGAGCGGATCGCGATGCGCGCCGCAGGCACCGTCCTCGGGCTGCTGATCGCCACTCCGCTCGCCGAGTTGATCGGCAACGTCGACGTGCTCGAAGCGATCGCGATCGTCGCTGCGGCGGCCTTTTCCTACGCCCTGCTGGCGATCGAGTACGCGCTGTTCACCGCCGCGATCACCTCATTCGCGGTGGTCTACGCGCACGCCCACGGACAGCCCGCGATCGAAGCCGCCGACGAGCGCGCGGCCGCGACCGTGGTCGGCCTCGTCATCGTCGCCTTCGCCTTCCTCGTCTTCCGCGACCGGCCCGCCCCGGCGCCCGCACCGGCTGCGAGCGCGACGGCTCAGGCCAGCGACTGAACGAGAGGCTCAGGCGACCGCGCGGAGGTGGCGGCGGTGGGCGACGCGGGAGCCGATCAGTCGCGCCCACTCCTCGTCGTCGAGCCAATGTGGCTGGGTCGTCGCGAGAAAGTCGGCAAGCACGGCTGCGAGCCCCTCGGGATCCTCTAGGTGCGGGAAGTGGGCCGCGCGCGGGAGCGTCTCGAAGCGGGAGTTCGGGATCCGCTCGTGCGCGTCGCGGCCATGGGCGAGCGGGATCGTGTTGTCGCGCTCGCCCCAGACGACCATCGTCGGCACTGGGCCAAGCAAGTAGAGGCGATCGCGAGCGGAGACTCGCTGGCCGCGGACGTCGATCAC
>JBPCRS010000084.1:0-16922 GCA_050996575.1 Solirubrobacterales bacterium | reverse complement strand
GGATGGTCGAGCGGTTCGTCCACGACCCGGCCTCGGGCGAGGCGCCGAAGCCCGAGCTGCCGGCGGAGCTGCGCGATCCCCTTCTCGAGCTCTTCCGCCCGGACGTGGAGCGGCTGGAGGAGATCATCGGCCGGCCGACGGACTGGCTCGGGTAACGCGCGCCGACGAGAAGGCCGAGAATACGGGCGATGGACCTACTTCGCTCGCCCAGGGGTGCGACCGGCGCCGCGCTCGCCCGCGACGTCGAGCACCGGCTCGGCGTGTTCGGCGGCTTCGCGAACCTGGTCGGCGCGACCGGCGTCGTCCTCTTCCTCATCTATCTGGCGCCGACGACGCTCTCAGACGACCAGATCGACGAGATCGCCGATCTATGGCCCTTCTTCGTCGTCTACATGGCGGTCACCCTGCCGCTCGGCTGGCTCTTCATCACGCGGCGCCCGTTCCGGCCGATCGCAGCGTGGCTCGTCACCGACGCGCCGGCGGACGTGGGGATGCAGGCGCGCGTGCTCCGCTATCCGCGGAGCTGGGCCCTGGCCGCGCTGATCCCCTGGTGCGGCGGGGCGCTCCTGACGTTCGCGAGCGCTGCCGAGATCGACATCGGAGTGGCCGCGGCAGGCGCACTCGGCATCCTCGCCGGAGCCCTCACCGCCTGCTCGCTTCAGTACCTCGCCATCGAGCGGATCATGCTGCCGGTGACCGCTCGCTCGCTCGCGGGCGGGCCGCCGCCCGGCGTCCGCTCGGCAGGCGTCGGAACCAGGGCGGCGATGGCCTGGGTGTTCGGCAGCGGGGTGCCGCTGCTTGGGATCATCGCCTTCGCCGCGGGCGACCTCGCCGGCGCCAACTTCAACGCGGAGGACGTGACGATCGCGAGCCTCGCCCTCGCCGGCCTGGGCATCGTCAACGGCGCAATCGCAACGGGGATCGCGGCACGCTCCGTCGTCGACCCACTGGGCTCGATGCAACGAGCTCTGGAGCGGGTCGAGCGCGGCGAGCTGTCCACCCAGGTGACCGTGGACGACGGCAGCGAGGTCGGCATGCTCGAGGCGGGTTTCAACCGGATGACGCGGGGTCTCGCGGAGCGGGAGCGCCTGCAGGAGGCCTTCGGCGCCTTCGTCGACCCCAGCCTGGCCGAGCGCGTGCTCGAGGAGGGCACCGACTTCACCGGCGAGCAACTGGAGCTCTCCCTGCTGTTCGTCGACGTGCGTGACTTCACCGGCTTCTCCGAGCGGGTCGGGCCGCAGGAGGTGGTCGCCAGCCTGAACGCGTTGTATGAGCGCGTTGTCCCGATCGTGCTCGAGCACGGCGGCCACGCCAACAAGTTCATCGGCGACGGCCTGCTCGCCGTCTTCGGCGCGCCGGAACGGCTCGACGAGCACGCCGACCACGCGGTTGGAGCGGCGCTCGAGATCGCCGCAGCGGTCAGGCGTGGCGCCAGTTTGCATGTCGGCGTTGGAGTCAACAGCGGCGAGGTCGTCGTCGGGACGATCGGCGGCGGCGGGAGGCTCGACTTCACCGTCATCGGCGACGCCGTCAACACCGCGGCCCGGGTCGAGGCGGCGACCCGCGATACAGGCGACGACGTCCTGATCACAGGGGTCACCAAGGACCTCCTCCGCCGCGACCACGGCGCCTGGATCGAGCGGGTCGCTGTGCCGATGAGGGGAAAGAGCGAGCCGGTCCGGCTGTTTGCGCCGGACGGGCAAGGCGACCCAGGCGCGTAGCTAGATTCGACGAGGGTTTCGGTCCCTGAGCGGGGACCATAACGAGGCGGCGACTGCGTCCGGCTCCTCGTTCACCTCGCGGTATGTGAAGCGCAGGACCACGTAGCCGCGACGTTGAAGCTCACGATCGCGGGCGCGATCCGATTCGAACGACCCTCGTGAGGAATGGAACGCGAAGCCGTCTACCTCGACGACAACGCGCTCGGCACGCCAAAGAAAGTCGACGCGGTAGGGACCGACGTGGACGTTCACCTCGGGCTTCGGCAAGCCGGCGACGCTAACGAGCCTCACGAAGAGGCGTTCGAGGTGGCTGCGGGTGGGCTCGGCGCCCCATCCCATGTCGGCGAGGGTGCGCTCGCGGGTGGTGACCGGGATGTTGTGGCGGCGGGTGAGGTCCTTGGACGTGAGCGTGCTGGAGTAGTGGAGCTGGATTCCGCAGCGTTTGCGGCGAGTTCCCGCGGCGGGGACCGTGACATGAACAACTGCGCTTGTGGGCCAGGGCACCAAAGACCAGAGAGCCGCTGCGGATGCGTGGCTCAGTAGCGCCTTGGGTCCGAAGGCGAGGACGGCGGCGAGCCAGCGGCCCTCCTGGGTCAAGTTCTTGTGGCCCACCGCGTAGACGCCCCTGTAGAGGCGGTGGAGGAATCCGCGTCTAACCCGATCGGTGATCATCGTCGGCGTGAGCCCGGCGTAGGCGAGCTGTGCCGTGGTAATCACGCCGTGCTGGCGAGCGGCGATTTGAGCGATGAGCCGGCCCGCTTTCACGAGAACTTCGTCCATATGACGAATAAGTCGTGAAGCGCGACTCGCGCCCCCTCGGATGCTGCCCGCAGTGCGCTGCTCCTCGCCTTGCGCACCAGGCCCGTACCAACCCGCTTAACCTGCGCCCATGCGCATCGCCGTCGCCGCCGACGAGATCACCGGGGTCGCTGAGGCCGTCGTCGAGGAGCTGCGCCGGCGCGGGCACGAGCCGATTCCGCACGGCGCCCTAAGCGACGCCGAGCGCGACGACTGGGCCTGGGCGAGCGAGGCCGCGGCTCGCGACGTGGCCGAGGGGCGCGCGGAGCAGGCGGTCGTCTGCTGCTGGACGGGCACCGGCGCGTCGATCGCGGCCAACAAGGTCGAGGGGATCCGGGCGGCGCTCTGCGCGGACGGGCCGACGGCCTCGGGTGCCCGGCGCTGGAACGACGCGAACGCGCTCGCGATCAGCCTGCGGTCAACCTCACAGGCCGAGCTGACCGAGATCCTCGACGCCTGGTTCGAGGGGGAGCGGAGCGACGATGCCGGCGACCGCGCCAACGTGCAGCACCTCGGGGAGATAGAGCGTGGTTGACATGGGCGCACCACTCCGGCGGCTCCTGCCCGAGCCCGGCGACACGACCGTGCAGGAGGAGATCGACTCGCTCGACTTCGTCTCGGGGGCCGCCGAGGAGCGACCGTACCTCGTAACCAACTTCGCGCTCACGGTCGACGGCAGGGCCACGATCTCCGGCCGCTCCGGGGCGATCGGCACGGAGACCGACACGGCGATGCTGGTCGGTCTGCGCACCCGCGTCGACGCGGTCATGATCGGCGCCGGGACGATGCGCGTCGAGCGCTACGGGCGGATCGTCAACGATCCGGACAAGCGGGCCCAACGCGAACGCGACGGCCTCCCGCACGACCCGCTGATGGTGCTCGTCTCGGCCCGGCTCGACCTACCGTGGGACGCCGAGCTGTTCACTTGCGGCGCCGGCCGGGTGCTGGTCTTTACCGCCTCCGAGGCCGAGCCGCCCGAGACCGCGACGAGTGTCATCGTCGAGCGCCACGTCGGTGCCGTCGACCTGGTCGAGGCGATGCGCTACCTGCGCCAGGAGTGTGGCATCCGCGGACTGCTCTGCGAGGGCGGCCCACACCTGCACGCAGGTCTGCTTGCGAAGGGTCTCGTCGACGAGCTCTTCGTCACGAGGGCGGCAAAGCTCGCCGGAGGCAGCGGCCCCGGCCTCGCCGAGGGCATGCCCGCCAACGTGCGCGAGCTCGAGCTCGCCTGGCTGCTCGCCGACGGTGCTGAGCTCTTCGCGCGCTACCGGGTTCAGCCGTCCTGAATCTCCGGCGGCACCCCCCAGCGCCCGGTTTCGCCGGCGAGCGGTGAGGGGACCGAGCCCCAGGGGTCGGCTCCCCACGGCGGCGGGATCGCGCCCTCGGCCTCGGCCTCCTTCTCGCCGCGACGGAGGATCCGCAGGCCGAGGATCGTCGTCCCGAGCAGCGCCGCAACCCCGAGGCTGATCTGGACGCTGAGCACACCCTCTCGGGTCCAGTAGACGTCGCGGAGGTCAAGCAGCAGCGCTGCCTCGTCGAAGGTCATCCCGACGCCGACGCCGAACGGGACCGCGAGCGTCTCCTCGAGCTTCTCGTTCTGCGAGACGATCGCGGTCGCGCCGGTGGCGAAGGCAATCAGGATCCCGGGGACGAAGTGGTGGATGTGGTGGCCGCCGAGGCTGATGTCGCTGGTCGGCCACCAGCCGCTGCGGATCCCCGTGGTCGAGAATCGCATCAGAGCGAAGCCCCCGAGAAAGCCGTTGAGCATGTTGAACAGCACCGTCTCCCCGCGCGGCGTCACCTCGTAGCCCGTCGTCGCAACTGTGACCGTGTCCTGCGTTCCGAGGCCGGCGGCGCCAAGCGCCTGCTCGGTCGTCTCGATCGGACCCGCCGGGGCCGGCTCGCGCTGGGCACGGCGGCGGGCGAGGCGAAGCACCTCGCCGCCGATCACGGTGCCCGCGGTTGCAAGTGCGGCGCCCGCGAGGCCGAGCGTCAGCCGATCCGCCCGCTGCCGGCTGCCGCGACCGAACACCGCTACCTCATCCGGAATCTAGAGCTGGACGAGGTTCGGCGCCTCGATCCCGCGAGTGACCCCGCGGAGGTCGAGGACCAGATCGGACTCGCGGACCACTTGCTGATAGTCGATCGAGCCATGTGCGGTGACGATGATGACTAGATCGGCGGTCGCCAGCTCGCTCTCCAGATCGGCGCTTCGCAGGCCGAACTCGCCGAGCTCGGCGACATGCGGGTCGTGGTAGACGACGTCGCCGCCCAGCTCACGCAGCTCGCGGATGATCTTCAGCGCCGGCGACTCGCGCATATCGGCGACACCCGCCTTGTAGGCGACGCCGAGGACGAGAATTCGCGAGCCCTTGATCGACTTCTCGACCTCGTTCAGCGCCCGCACCGCGCGCTCGACGCAAAATTTCGGCTGCGATTGGTTGAGCTTGCCGGCGAGCTCGATGAACTCGGGGTAGAAGTCATGCTCGCGAGCCTTGAAAGCGAGATAGAAGGGGTCGACGGGCAGGCAGTGGCCACCCATCCCGGGCCCCGGATCGAAGCGCATGAAGCCGAACGGCTTCGTCGAGGCAGCCTCGACGACCTCCCAGACGTCAATCCCCATCCGGTCGCAAAGCTGGGCGAGCTCGTTGACGAGCGCGATGTTGACCGAGCGGAAGATGTTCTCGAGCAGCTTCGTCAGCTCGGCCGCCTCGGGCGAGGAGACCTCGACGACCTCGTCGCAGATCAACCCGTAGACCTCGCGGGCACGCTCGAAGCAGGCTGGGGTGAGCCCGCCGACGACCTTCGGCGTCGTCCGCAGTTGGTCGGTGGCGCGACCGGGATCGATCCGCTCGGGCGAGAAAGCGAGGTTGAAGTCTGTTCCGGCCGAGAGCCCGGACTCCTCGAGAATCGGCAGCAGCCGCTCGCGCGTCGTGCCCGGGTATGTGGTCGACTCGAGCACGATCAGCTGCCCGCGCTCGAGATGGCCGGAGAGATTGGTCGCGGCGTCGATGATGTAGGAGAGGTCGGGCTCGCGCTGGTTCGCCAGCGGAGTCGGAACGCAGATCAGCACCGCCTCACAGCTGCGCAGGCCGCGATGCTCGCCGGTGGCGGTGAAGCGCTCTGCGACCGCGCGCAAGCGGTCCGAGGGAACGTCCTCGATATCCGACTCCGAACGGCGCAGCCGGTCGACCCGGCCCGGGTTGGCGTCGAAGCCGACGACGTCGCAGCCGGCCTCGGCGAAGGAGACCGCGAGCGGAAGCCCGACGTAGCCGAGCCCGATGATTCCGATTTTCATCTCATGCAGATGAGATCGAGCCGGACCGGACGCGAAGCGGAGGATTCGGCGGTTTTCATTCCAGGGAGGATAGGAAGGACGGTTCAGGCAGGGGCGGCGAGCAGCTGCGGCCCTTCCTTCGACCCGCCGACCTTGTTCAGCGCCGGGTTGGCCGGCGCTGACTCCATTCGATCGGCGGAGAACGGCACGCACAGCTCGACCGCGTCGTCGGAGTCGATCACGGGGTCGAGCCAGCTCGACTCGGCCTCGGGCCCGTTGAGGATTACCGGCATCCGGTTGTGGACCCGTGCGACGACCTCGTTCGGCTCGGTCGTGACGATCGTGCAGCTCTCGATCCACTCGTCTTTGAGCTTCGCCCGCGTCCACAGGCCGGCGAACGCGAACGGCTCGCCGCCGTCGACGGTGAAATGAACGGGCTGTCGCGGCTGCTTCGGGTCCTCGGCCTTCATCCACTCGAAGAAGCCGTCGGCGACGATCAGGCAGCGGTGGTGTTGCTTGCCGATCAGCCCGCGGTAGGCGGGCTTCTCGCGGACGGTCTCCGACTTCGCGTTGATCATCTTGAAGCCGGCCTTCTTGTCCTTCGCCCACTTCGGCAACAGGCCCCAGCGCAGCAGCCGCATATCGCGCTCGGCGTCCTCGCCGTCGCGGACGACCGCGAGCACCTCCTGCGTCGGTGCGACGTTGAAGCGCTTCGTGCCGCTGTCGGAGGCCTGCTCGTTGAGCTTCGCCTCGAAGCGGTCGGCGAGCGTGTCGTGCTCCTTCTTGGTCAGCGTGTAGCGGCCACACATGGGTGTCGAAATCCTAGGCGCTTCTCAAGCGCCGATACCGTTGGGCGAGGGCCGAGGGGCACGGCTGAGCCTCGGCCCGCGACCTCGAGCGGCGATACTCCGGTGATGGCGAAGATCGACGTCGGCGACAAAGCACCCGAGTTCGAGCTGGCGGGGACGGGCGAGAAGACCTATCGACTCTCCGACTACTCGAAGAGCGGGGTCATCCTCGCCTTCTATCCCGGCGACTTCACCGCGGTCTGCACGAAGCAGTTCTGCTCCTACCGCGACAACGCCGACGGCATCGACGGGCTTGGCATCCCGGTCCTGGGGATCTCGCCGCAATCGGTCGAGTCGCACGAGCGCTGGGCCGAGGAGCAGCGGCTGAACGTGCCGCTGCTCGCCGACGAGGACATGAAGGTGGCGAAGGCCTACGGCGTCACCGGTTGGGGGTCCCCGCTTGCCTGGCTCGCCGAGCGCAAGGCGGTGACTCCGGCCGGGTTCTTCACCCAGCGCGCGATCTTCGTCGTCGACGGCGGGGGAATCGTCCGTTACCGGCAGGCGAGCTTCACCGGCTCGACCTTCCAAGGCGTCGACGAACTTCGCCAGGCCGTTTCCGCCCTCGCCTGAGCTATGCGTGATTACAGTCCGGCGTTCGGTTACGGTCCTTACACCGTTGACCCAACGGCAGTTGATTCCGAATTCGCGTGCCCGCGGGGGCGACGCCCGGCGTTTGGAAACTGACAATTCGGGTAGAGGTTTCCTAGACTTGAACTGAGTCCGGCCAAGCAGCCACACCGGGCGGGAACTCGCTTTTCGGGCGAGATTCGTGCCGTCTCTGGGGTGCCACAGCGGCCCCCTCGGACGAAGGAATTCCCATGCCCGATTTCTCGCAGCGCCCGTCGGCGCCGACAATCCGCCGAGCTGCGGATGCTGAGCTCTTCAAGCGGGCCCAAACGGGCGACGCGGCGGCCCTCGAGGAGCTCGTTCGATTCTTCATGCCGATGGCCAAGCGGATCGCACGAGCGACCCGATCCCAGCTCGTCGAATCCGAGGATCTGGAGCAGGTTGCCTACCTCGCGCTTGTCTTGGCGATCAAGCGATTCGATCCTTCGCGCGGGCTCGCCTTCGGGACCTTTGCCCTGCCGACTATCTCCGGTGAGATCAAGCGCCACCTGCGAGATCGCGGCTGGAGCGTGCGGGTGCCGCGGAGCCTCCAGGAAGACGCGCTTCGGATCCGCAAGGCGACCGCGGAGCTCATCGCCGCCCGGGGCCGAGCTCCGACGGCACGCGAGCTCGCCGCTCGAACGGAGGTGCCGATTGAGCGGGTGCTCGAGGCGATCGAGGCGGGCAGCGCGCTCAGCGCATCCTCACTCGATGCGACGGATCGGGACCCGTCCGGCGAATCCACGCCGGTTCTCGAGCGCCTCGGCGAGGATGATTCGAGGTTCGCGATCGCCGAAGAGCTCGCAAGCATCTCGCCCTCGCTCAGGGAGCTCCCCCAACGGGATCGCCTGATTCTCTACCTGCGATTCGCCGAGGACCGAACTCAGAGTGAAATCGCGCTGAGGTCGGCATCTCGCAGATGCACGTCTCGCGCCTGCTCCGGCGGACGCTCGAGCGACTCCGCGGCCACAACGAGCCGGCGGGCTCAGCGCTTTGATCTGCGGGCGCTCTTGCGCTCGGCCGCCGGTATCTCCGCCTTAGCCACGGCCTTGGTCAGAACCGGGATCTGGCGCTCGATGAACTTTGCCATCCGCTCCTCATCGCGGCGGATCTGGCGGGCGATCTTCGCAGTTTCGGCGTCACCAATCTCCTCGGCGAGCGTCTCGATCGCGATGTAGGTCGCGATCTCCTCGTGCTCCTCTGAGTACTCGGTCTTCGCGTTCTTCAGCAGCTTCTCCTCGACGCCGCTGCCCCGGGCAGCGTGCAGCTGGCCCTTGCCGAGTGCGGCAGCCTGTTTGACCAATGCGGTGCCTTCCTTGACCGCGTCGGTGAGAAGACCCCCGCCGCCGAGCTTCTTCGCCCGCCGCTCGACCAGCTTGGCGTGATTCTTCGTCTCGCGCAGGTGCTCCTGGAGGCGCTTCTTGTAGGGCTTGCGATCGGTCATCGCGATGTGGGCCTGCAGCGAGCGCTCCAACTCTCGCTCCTTTGAGTAAGCCTCGATCAGGTACTGGACGAGCTTTGCGCTGGCGGTTGTCTGATCGGCCATGGGAAACTCCTCTCGGTTGGTTGCTCTGGTGATTTAGCCGGACTCAAGCGAGCGCAAACCATCCGGGGTCGAAAAGATCGACTCGGGAGGCGGTTCAATTCGAGCGGTCTGAAGGTTGCCCCGTCGGCGTCTCGGCGCGCCGCGGAGGCACTATTGATGGGCCGTACAGGGATCGAACCTGTGACCTTGAGATTAAGAGTCTCCTGCTCTACCAGCTGAGCTAACGGCCCGGAATGACGGGAAATGGTAGCCGCCGTTAGGGGGCCGGGGCGGGCGCCGCCGGGGCGCCGGGCACGGCGGGGGCGCCGGGCAGCGCGCCGCCTCCGAGGCCGCCCTCGAGCGGGTTGGTGAAGGCCTCCTCACCGCTGCCCTTCTTCGCCTGCTTCTCGATCTCCTTCTGCAACTGCTCGGCGGCCTTGGCGGTCGACGCGAGCTGCTTCTCGAGGCTCTTCTGCTGCGAGGGATCAGCCTCGGCGACGGCCTTCTTCGCGGCCTCGTCGCCGACCTCGGAGTCGCCGGAGAAGTAGGCGTACTGGGCAAGCGTCGCGTAGGTGCCGACCCCGGGGTTGTCATCGGCCGAGAGCTGCGCCGGCAGAACCGCGTCCTTGGCGAGCAACGGCAGGTCCTGGGGCTCGGAAAAGCTGATCAGGCTGCCGTAGACGTTGTTGGCGATCGCGGCGGTGCCCGAGTCCGGCTTCTTTGCGACCTTGAGGTAGTCCTCCCAGGCGGAGATCGCCTCCTGGTACTGCGTCTCGGCCTCGGGGGTGATCGAGATCTGGCCAGTCGTCTCGTCGCCTTCGAGCGCGGCGTTGCCGGCCTGGAAGCGGACGCTTATCAGGTCGGCAAGCGCCTGCTCGTCCGCGGGGTCGGTCGCGATCGCCGCCTCGGCATCCTCGATCTGCTGGTCGAACTGCGGGTTGCCCGAGCCGGTGTCGTTGGTGCCGAAGCCAAGCAGGTCGCCAAGGCCACCACCGCCCTCGCTGCCGATTCCGAAGAAGAGGAATCCGCCGGCGAAGATCACGGCGAGGAAGCCGTAGACGACGCGGACGACGTTCTTGCGCTTGCCACTGAGGTCGAAGAGCATCGGCGGGAAATCTAGGGGGTTGGGTCTAAGCGCGGCCTAACCGGACTCGCCGGCGGCCGGCTCGACCGAGGTCAGGTCGGGCTCGGCAGGCTGGCCGAATCTTCGTGCGATCAAGATGCTGCCCTCGTAGAGGAGCAGCAGCGGGATCATGATCAGGATCATCGAGACCGGGTCGCCACCGGGCAACGCCGCGGCGACCACAGCGATTCCAAGGATCACGTAGCGGCGGTTCTCGGCGAGTTGCGCCGGAGTGACGATGCCGAGCCTCGTGATCGAGAGCACGCCGATCGGGATCTGGAAGAGGATGCCGAGCGAGAGGCATAAGACGCCGATGAAGCGGTAGTAGTCCTTCGCCCTGACCTCGATGTTGAACTCGGCCGCGTTGAAGTTGAGCAGGAACTTGATCGCCGCCGGGAGGACGATGAAGTAGGCGAAGACGACGCCGGCGATGAACAGGAACGGCGCCGCGATCATGAACGGTAGGACGACCCTCTTCTCCTTATCGGAAAAGGCGGGAAGAAAGAAGGCGTAGGCCTGGTAGAGAATCACCGGCAGCGAGAGCACGAAAGCGCCGTAGGCCGCGACCTCGACCGTGGTGAAAAAGGGCTCGGTCACACCCAGCGTGATCGGCTCGCGATCTCCCGGCAACGCCTTGTTGAAGATGTCGAGCATCGCCGCGTCCTGCCAGAAGCAGAGCGCGAAGCCGACACCGAAAGCGGCGATCGAGATAATGATTCGCGTCCGCAGCTCGTCGAGGTGCTCGACAAGCGTCAGACGGTCATCGAAGGAGACCGCCCGTGCCTTTGCCATGGGCTAAGCCTTGTGCTCGGTAACTACCTCGGCCTCGACCTTGTCGGTCGTGGTCGGCGAGGTGGTCTCGATTTCAGGCTTTTCGTCTTCTTCGTCGTCTTTGCCGCCGCCTGTAATCGAGTCCTTGAACTCCTTCATGCCGGAGCCGAGCGACTTGCCCAGCTCGGGAAGGCGCTTGGGCCCGAAGACGAGCAGTGCGATGACGAGGACGATCGCTATTTGCCAGAGACTGAAATCCATCGTGATCAATGGTAACGGCGTCGGGCGCCGCTTGGATCAGCCGTAGGGTCGTGGCAGTAAGCGGCCAGGACGGGTCCGGCGCATCTCAAGACGCGGAAAGAGCGCAACTTTGGCTCAGAGCGTGGGTCACACGTCCGTCGATCTCGGGCAGGATGCTGCTTCAGTGAAAGGATCGAGCAGGCTCGTCGTGACGACCGCTACCCGCAATGCGGAGCGGAGGGCGTGTTCTGCAGCCCCGAGTGTCTAGACGAGTTCCATGCCGACTACTTCAGAGAACGCAGAGATGAGGGCGGAAGCTCGCCGAACTAAAGCCGCCAACGGTCAGGTTGCGCGGCTGAAGGCGGGCGCCGTGCTGGCCTCCCAGGACATTCAAAAAGCTATTACGGCGGAATGGATCACCGCCGGGAACTACCGGATTTTGCCGGAGGCCGTGCAACCGGCAAGTGTTGACCTCAGACTTGGTCCCACCGCTTACGCGCTGCGGTGCAGCTTTCTGCCGGACACCTCCTCGACCGTCAAGGACAAAGTCGACGACCTCGCCTTCGACCGAATCGACCTTGGCCGCGGTGGTGCGGTGCTCGAGCGCGACCGTCCATATCTGATTCCGCTGATCGAGGCCCTCGCTTTGCCTCAAGGCCTGCGGGGGAAGGCCAACCCCAAGAGCTCCACCGGGCGACTTGATGTCTTCACGCGGGTCATCACCGACAGGCACCACCGTTTTGACGAGATCCGCGACGGATACGAAGGCGGCCTCTACCTGGAGGTCGTCCCCCGATCATTCGCGATCAGGGTGCAGGAGGGACTCTCGCTTAACCAGCTCCGGCTGGTGCGCGGCGATGCGCGCCTCGACGATGCCGATCTGCTCTTGGTCCATGACGAATACCCACTCCTGTGGGCCGACGGGCATCCCCTCCCGAGCGGCGAGCTATCGATCTCGGATGGCGTGTTTCTGAGTGTCGACTTGAAGTCCGGTTCAGGTCCGGAAGAACGTGTCATTGGTTACCGAGCGAAGCGGAACAGCCTCCCCATAGACCTCTCGACTCGCGGAAACAAATGGGCCGATTACTGGGATCCGGTCCGGCCTGAACGCGGCGATCGAATCGTTCTCGAGCCGGAGGTCTTCTACCTTCTGCTCTCGGCGGAGCGCGTCTGTATCCCACCCAAGTTCGCGGCCGAGATGATGGCCTACGACCCGACCGCGGGCGAGCTCCGGACCCATTACGCCGGCTTCTTCGATCCTGGGTTTGGGTGGGACGTCCGCTCCGAGCACCACGGGAGCCGAGCCGCACTCGAGGTCCGTGCGCGTGATGTTTCGTTCATGGTCGAGCACCGTCAACCGATCTGCAAACTCGCGTTCGAGCGTCTGGGGGCCGAACCATCGGTCCTCTATGGGCACGACATCGGATCGAACTATCAGGGGCAGGAAACGATGCTCAGCAAGCATTTCGCGGATCAGACCGCCGGCACCGCGCCGCTGCGTCGCGCTGACCAATAGCGCCGCTCCCCAAGGCACTTTCTGCCCGTAGTCGTGGTGTTTACGGCAAATCTGCGGCCCTTCCGAAGAAAGTCTGCGGGAAAACCCCTAAAGGCTCGTGATCGGAGACCCGATAGTTCAGGCAGATGGCCAGCGATCGCAATCAGACCTCGACCCAGCAGCATGTGGTCCTCCCCGGGGGGCACGTGATCGAGATGGCGCCAACGGGAACCGGCTCCTCGACCGCCGGCGATACGGCGGCCGGAAAGCGCGAGCTGCACCTCTGCCGCGAATGCTCCTCGAGCCTCGTTCATCCGACCGACTGGGAGCCGGTGGGCCGCGCCCGCTGGCGAGTCGAGCTTCGCTGCCCGGAGTGCGAGTGGTTCGGCTCCGAGGTCCACGAGCAGAAGGTGATGGACGCCTTCGACGAGATCCTCGACGACGGCACCGAGGCGCTGCTCGGCGACCTCTGCGAGCTCAGCCGCGCGATCATGGAGGAGGAGGTCGACCGTTTCGTCGACGCCCTTTACCGTGATCTGGTCATTCCCGAAGACTTCTAGCCCGCGCGATCCTCGGCGGCCCGCGCCGCGCGCTGGATCTCACATTCGGTGCCGATCGTTTCGAGGGAGACCTTGCCGTGGCACTCGCTCACGAAGAATTCGACGATGACGGCCGGCTGACGACGACCGACCACGGAGTCGCGTTGCTGCGGGTCCTCGATGCCTTGATCGCCGAGGTCGAGCCGGCCGAGGCGGTGATGGCGTAAGCGGAGCCGCGGGCGCTCCGCCGCCCAGGGCGGGAGTGGTCGCGAAGCTCGTACGGGAGGGATTAAGGAGCCGCGCTGCCGACGAACGGCGAATCACCCACATAATGGGTGGGCGAATCCACGTTTGTCGACCGAAAGACCGCTACGAAACACACCGGCCTGCGCCCAACACTCCGGTCCTTGCCCGGTACCTCCGAACCGCCTGCCTCACAAGCCCCGCGACCTCAAACCCTCGCGTCGCGGACGCTGCGCTGGCAAGCCCTACCTCCAACGACACTCAGCCGTAGCGCTCGACGACGCCGTCGGCGACGATGTCGAGCAGGCGGCGGCGGTCGGGCTCGAGGCCGGCGCCGTCGAGCTCGGCGCGAGCCTCGGCGACCTTGGCGCGGGCGATGTCGCGAACCTCCTCAGTCACCCCGGTCGCGACGATCCGGTCGCAAAGTTCTTCCGCCGAGTCGGGGTCGAGCCGGCGCAAGTCGAGCTCGTCGAGCGAGGGGTCGCGCTCGCGGGCACGGATCAGCGGCAGGGTCACGGTGCCGTCGAGCAAGTCCGTGCCGCGCGCCTTGCCGGTGCGCTCGGGTGGGCCGGTGACGTCGAGGACGTCATCGAGCAGCTGGAAGGCAAGCCCGAGGCCGCGCCCGTAGCCGGCGAGGTCGGCGTTCTCGTTGCCGATCGCACAGGCGCACTCGAACAGCGCCGCCGTCTTCAGCCCGCAGCGCTCGAGATAGCGCTCGGCGCTAACCCCGAGCTCGAAGGCGTCGCGACGCTGGGCGAGCTCACCGCGGGCGAGCGCGACCGCGGCGCTGGTCAGCCGGCCGACCTGGCGCACCTCGCCGCCGCTCGCGAGCTCGGCGAAGGCGCGAGGGGAGAGCAGGTCGCAGGTCGCCGTCGCGCGCAGCCGCCCCGACGTCGCGAGCACGGTCGGGCGGCCGCGGCGCAGCGGAGCGACATCGAGCACATCGTCGTGGACGAGCGTCGCCATGTGGACGAGCTCGACCGCGACCGCGGCGGTGGTCGCCCGCTCACCGGCCTCGGGCCCCGCGCAGAGCAGGACGAGCAACGGCCGCAGCCGCTTGCCGCCGGCGGACAAGGTTGCGCTCGCGTCGTCGGCGAGTGGGCCCCCCGGGTCGGCGGCGATCCGCGCGAGCCGCGATTCGACCTCGGCCATCGTCATCGGCAACCAGCTCCCGGCGGCGTCGAGAACCCGCGTCACGGGGGCGGGCACGGCGGCGCCCCTCATCGGCGCGTCCCGCTGTGGATCGCGATGATCCCGCCGGCGAGCACAGTCCAGCGGATCTGCTCGAACCCGGCGGCGGCGATCAGCGCGGCAAGGCCATCGGGCGGCGGAAAGCGCTTCACCGATTCGGGCAGGTAGGTGTAGGCCTCGCGATCGCCGGCGAGGGTGCCCAGCAAGGGCACGAACCGGTCGAACCAAAGCGAGAAGAAGGTCGAGAGCGGCGGACGCTGAGGCTGGGTGATCTCGAGGATCGCGAGCCGGCCGCCGGGCTTGAGCACCCGCCCGATCTCGGCGAGGCCGCGGTCGAGCTCGGCCAGGTTGCGGACGCCGAAGCCGACGGTTACAGCGTCAAAGGAGGCGTCATCGTAGGGAAGCGAGAGCGCGTCCGCCCACTCGAAGTGGACCGGGGCTTCACGGCCGCTCGCCTTGACCCGGGCAAGCTCGAGCATCGGCTCGGAGAAGTCGCAGCCGATCACGGTCCCGCTCGGGGCGACCCGCTCGGCGAGCTCGAGCGCGAGGTCGCCGGTCCCGCAGCAGACGTCGAGCGCTCTGTCGCCGGGCCCGAGGCCGGTGCTGTCGGCGGCGCGCTCGCGCCAGCGGTGATGAAGGCCGGCGGTCATCGCCGTATTCATCAGGTCGTAGACGCCGGCGATGCGGTCGAACATCCCGCGAACCTGCCCGGCGAACTCGTCGGCCTCTCGCGAGGGGACGCCCGGGGACGCCGAGCTCAACCGGCTTGCGAGGTGCCCGCTTCGGGCGTTTCGGTCTCGACCCCGTTCAGGGAGGCGAGGAAGTCGACCATCGCGTCGAACTTCTGTGGGTCCTCTTCCTTGAGGTCGGCGTAGGAAGGCATGATCCCGGGCCCAACCTCGAGCGATCGGGCGATCGCCGCGCGCGGAAGCTGCTCACCGATCTCGGTCAGCTCGGGGCCCGGGCCGGGGTTGCCGTTGTGCTCGAAGATGTGGCAGGCGAGGCAGCCCAACTGGGCCGCGACCTCCTTGCCTTCCTCGAACTGCGGCGCGACCGTCTGCTCGATCTCGGTCGGCGAGCCGGCCGAGGCGCCGAGCACGGTGAGGAAGGCCATCGAGATGATCGTCAGGATGCCCGCGGTGGTCGCGATCGGCCGGCGCTCAGGCCGGCGCTCGGGGCCGCGGTCGAAGAACGGCAACAGGATCAGCAGGACCATGCAGATCGTCGGGATGCCGATCGTCGCGACCGGCACCAGCTCGGGCGGCTTGATCACGCGCAGGACCTCGAACAGGAAGAAGAAGTACCACTCGGGCCGCGGCACGTAGGTGGTCGTCGTCGGATCCACCTTCGGGCCCTGCTCGGCGCCGAGCATGATCGACATCAGGACGATCACGCCGACGACGATCAGCGCCATCGCCGAGTCCTTGAGGATGGCGTAGGGGAAGAATGGCTTGCCCTTCTTCTTCAGCACCTCGTACTCGCGGAGGTAGGCCTCCTTCTCGGCGTGGTTCACGAGCCCGCCCCCGGCGGGTCCCCGGACCCGTTAACGGTCTCCTTACGCAGCGACTTCGGCTTCGTATCGGCGCGCTTCCACGGTGGCGCGGTCGTGCCTTGCTTGACGACGAGGTAGAGGTGGGCGCCGATCAGGCCGATGATCAGGCCCGGGACGAGCAGCATGTGGATCGAGTAGAAGCGGGCGAGCGTCGTCGCCCCGAACTCAGGACCGGCGCGGAGGAAATCGGAGAGGTAGGGACCGACGATCGGGCCGGTGCCGTTGATGTTGACGCCGACCACGGTGGCCCAGAAGGAGCGCGGGTCGGAGGGCAGCAGATAACCGGTGAAGCCCATCACCATCGTCAGGATCAGCAGGACGACGCCGATGATCCAATTGAGTTCGCGCGGGTACTTGTAGGCACCGAAGAAGAAGGTACGGCCCATGTGCATGAAGATCAGGACGATCATCACGGTCGCGCCCCACTTGTGCATGCCGCGGACGAACTCCCCCAAGAAAACGTCGTTGGTCAAGTGGGTGATCGAGTCGTAGGCCTCGGTCGCCGAGGGCACGTAATACATCGCCAGGAAGACGCCGGTCAGCGCCTGGGCGACGAAGGCGAACAGCGTCCCCGAGCCGAGCGTGTAGAACCAGTTGGTCCCCTTCGGCACCTTGCGAAAGAGCATTCCGGTGAGAAAGCCGCTGGCGGCGGCGCGCTCGTCGAGCCAGCCGACGACGTCGATCGCGCCCTCCTTGGCGACCTCGACCGGGCCGGCGCCGTTGCCATTGCCGTTCGCGGGGCGCTCGCCGGGCTTCGCCGGGCGATGGAGGAAGGCCGGGCCGCGGCGCTTCTTCGTCTTCGTCTCTGTCGCCTCGTTGCTCATTGGTTCGTCTACTTCGGTGCCGGCGGCACCGAAGGCAGCGGCGGGTATAGGTACTCCCAGACGCCGCCGGTAAACTCACCGGGGTCGCGGGCACGGACGGGCTCGAACTGCGAGGTGACACCGTAGCGTGGGCCGATCTCGACCATCCCGTCGACGACCCGTGTCTGGA
>JBPCRS010000065.1:0-3297 GCA_050996575.1 Solirubrobacterales bacterium | reverse complement strand
GGACAGTCCCATTTAGGTTTCCTTTAGGTTTGGCCGGCTGCGGCGCGGTCGGCGATGATCAGGCCGGAGTCGGCCTCGACGCGGCCCGCGGGAATCGAGTCGTCGGCGGCGCGGAGCTTCGCCAGCGCTTCGCGCTTCTCGGCGCCGGTGACGAGGAAAAGAACGCGGGCTGCGGCGGCGATCGCCGGGTAGGTGATCGTCATCCGGCGGCGGCCCTGGTACTCGCCGCGGGTGAGCGCAACGCGCTGGTCGTCGACGTCGAGCACCGGATCGCCGGGAACGAGCGAAGCGGTGTGGCCGTCGGGACCCAGGCCGAGGTGGAGGAGGTCGAGCCGCTCGGGCATCGCCCCGGCATAGCGCTCCGCCGCAGCGTCGAGATCGTCGTCGGTGACCGGCATCGGCAGCAGCCGCTCGAGTGCCCCGGCCGAAAGGCACTCGCGCATATGAGTCAGGTTGCGATCGGGGTCCTCGTCGGGTGCAACCCGCTCGTCGACCTGGAAGATCGTCGTCCCCGGTTCGGCGAGCGCGTCGGGGTCGAGGACCTCGAGCATCTTCCACGGGGTTCGCCCGCCGCTGAGCGCGATCGAAAACGAGGCTGTGCCGACCGCCGCGCGGGCCGCCTGCTCAATCACCTCTGCCGCGCGCTTTGCGGCGGCGTCGGCGTCGGCGACGACCTCGAACTCGAGCGCCATTCAGCGCCGGCTAGTCCTTCTTCTCGTCGTGACCGCCGAACTGCTTGCGCATCGCCGACATCACCTTGTTGGCGTAATCGTCGAGGTCGCGGGAGGCGAAGCGCGAGTAGAGCGCAGTCGTCAGCACCGGCGACGGCACGCCCTCGTCGATCGCGGCTATCGAGGTCCAGCGTCCCTCGCCCGAGTCGGAGACGCGGCCACTGAACTCCTCGAGTTGAGGCGATTCGACCAGCGCCGCAGCGGTCAGATCGAGCAGCCAGGAGCCGACAACGCTGCCCCGGCGCCAGACCTCGGTGACCTCGGGGATGTCGATCTCGTACTGGTAGTACTCGGGGTGGTCGAACGGGGCGGTCTCGGCGTCGGCCTCACGCGAGTGCTTGCCCGCGTCGGCGTTCTTGAGGATGTTGAGCCCCTCGGCGTAGGCCGCCATCACCCCGTACTCGATCCCGTTGTGGACCATCTTGACGAAGTGGCCGGCGCCGTTCGGCCCGCAGTGCAGGTAGCCATTCTCGGCGGCATTCGGCTCGCCCTCTCGGCCCGGCGTGCGCTCGGCCGAGTCGACCCCGGGAGCGATCGTCGCGAAGAGCGGCTCGAGCCGCTTGAAGGCATCGTCCGGCCCGCCGATCCTCCGGCAGTAGCCGCGATCGAGGCCGAAGACGCCGCCGCTTGTGCCGCAGTCGATGTAGTCGATCCCCTTCTCGCCGACTTTCGCCGCGCGGAGGATGTCGTCGCGGTAGTACGAGTTGCCGCCGTCGATGATCGCGTCGCCGGACTCGAGCACATCGGCAAGGTCCGAAACTGTCGACTCGGTGATCTCGCCGGCGGGGACCATCACCCAGGCGGCGCGGGGCCTGTCGAGCTTCGAAGCGAAGTCGGCGAGCGAGTCGGCGCCAGTCGCGCCCTCGCCGGCGAGCTCGGCGACCGCGTCGGCGTTGACGTCGTATACGACGCACTCGTGGCCGTCGCGCATAAGCCGACGAACGATGTTGGCGCCCATCCGGCCGCGTCCGATCATTCCTCGCTGCATGGGGCGGCATCATATGCGCGCGGTCAACCGAAAGGCAAATAGGCTGCACCGAAGTGCCCGGCGGAGCGAAGAACCTCGTCATCTTCGGGATCAGCGGCGACCTGGCAAAGAAGATGACCTTCCAGGCGCTCTACCGGCTCGAGCGCCGGGGGGATCTCGACTGCCGGATCATCGGCGTCGCGATCGACGAGTGGTCGCAGGACGATCTCAAGAGCCACGCCTCTGCCGCGGTCTCGGCGGTTGCCAAGGAGCCGGTCGACGAGGCGGTGCTCTCGAAGATGCTCGGCCGGCTGACATACATCCAGGGCGACTATGCCAAGCCCGAGACCTTCGAGGCGGTCGTGAAGGAGCTCGGCGGTGCCCGCGACGTCGTCTATTACCTCGAGATCCCACCGTCGCTGTTCGGCGTCGTCGTTCGCGGTCTCAGCGCCGCGGGTCTCACCGAGGGCGCTCGCGTGGTCGTCGAGAAGCCGTTCGGTCACGACCTCGCATCGGCGCGCGCGCTGAACGAGGAGCTGCACGAGGTAATCGACGAGTCGCAGCTCTTGCGGATCGACCACTTCCTCGGCAAGGAGCCGGTGATGGACATCCTCTACCTGCGCTTCGCCAACGTCCTCTTCGAGCCGGTCTGGAACCGCCGCTACGTCGACTCGGTCCAGATCACGATGACCGAGGACTTCGACGTCGCCGATCGCGGCTCGTTCTACGACGCGGTCGGGACCCTTCGAGACGTCGTCCAGAACCACCTGCTTCAGGTGCTCGCGCTGGTCGCGATGGAGCCGCCCTCCGGAGGGCCCGCCGACCACGACCCGGTCCGCGACCGCAAGGCCGACCTCTTCCGGGCGATCCCCGACGCTGACCCCGGGCGCTATGTGCGCGGCCAGTACGACGGCTATCTCGACGTCCCCGGGGTGGCTCCGGACTCGCAGACCGAGACCTACGTCGCGCTCAAGCTCGAGATCGACAACTGGCGCTGGGACGGCGTGCCCTTCTTCATCCGCGCCGGCAAGGCGATGCCGATCGAGTCGACCGAAGTGCGCGTCGTCTTCCGCTCGGCTCCGCGACTCGGGATCGGCGGGCGAATGGTCCCCGACCCCGACGAACTGGTCCTGCGGATAAAGCCCGACCCAGGCGCCGAGCTCTGCATCCTGGCGAAGAAGGCCGGCGAGGAATCACTGCAGCCGGTCCACCTCGACCTCGATTTCGAGGCCCAGGTCGGCGACCAGCCCGAGCCCTACGAACGCCTGCTCCGCGACGCCCTGCTCGGCGACAACGAGCTCTTCCCGAACGAGGAGGCGGTCGAGGAGACCTGGCGGATCGTTCAGCCGCTGCTCGACAATCCGCCACCAGTCGAGAGTTACGAGCGCGGGTCGTGGGGCCCGGCGGGGGGCAGCGACCTTCTGCACGGCCACGGCGGCTGGCGCAAGCCCTGGCTGCCGAGCTGAACCGACGCTAGTGGGTCTTCCAGAAACGTTGTGCCTGAAACGGCGAGACGCAGGCGCCGGCTGGCAAGGACGCAGGGAGCCCGCATGGCAGCGCCATGTGGGCGACTGAGGACGTAGCCACGGCGGCGATCTG
>JBPCRS010000050.1:0-7255 GCA_050996575.1 Solirubrobacterales bacterium | reverse complement strand
GCACGGGACCGAGCTGGGCGTGGCCGGCGGGCGAAGCGCATGCCGGTGGGCATGTGCGAGTCCCGACGGGCGCGATCCAGCGACGGTATCCGTGCGTCATCCGCGTGCGCGGGGATTGGGAATCGATCATCTAGAGTTCGCCGAATGAGCCCTATCGCCGAGCCGATCAGCCGCCTCGTTATCGTCCTCACGCTCGCCCTGATCGCGCTTGCGCTCACCGCCGCGCTCGGTTCGAGCGATCGCGCGGAGGGCGCGCCGAATGTCGCCGGCTGCACCGTCTTCCCCGACTTTTCCGGCGCACCGGATGCGAAGTCGGCCGCCGACCAGACCGCGTGGAACCAAGACATCACCAAGGCGCCGGTGCACAAGCGCTCGAAGGAGATCATCAAGCAGATCAACCGCGACGGCCCCACCGACCTGCACCCCGACTTCGGCTCGCCGCTCGAGTACGGCATCCCGTTCACGGTCGTCGACGCCAACCAACCCGACGTCGAGGTGACGATCGGCCCCGACGGCTACCCGAAAGAGTCTGACTTCGGCCCGGCGCCGATTCCCGCCAACGCGCGGATCGAGGGCGACGGCGCCGACGGTGATCGCCACACGCTCGTCGTCGACAGCGGCAATTGCGGCCTCTACGAGCTCTACCGCGCCGAGCGCCTCACCGGCAACAGCTGGCAGGCCGACACGACCGCGTTCTTCGACCTGGCCCAGGCGGGGCCGCTGCGCCCGGCCGGGTTCACCTCGGCCGATGCCGCCGGTCTGCCGATCTTCCCCGGGCTCGTCCGCTATGACGAGGCGATCACCGGCCAGATCGATCACGCGATCCGGGTCACCTTCGAGGAGACTCGGTCGGGATACATCCCGCCCGCCACCCATCAAGCCTCGGACAGCTGCAACAAGAACCGCCCGCCGATGGGGATGCGCTTCCGGATGAAACGGAGCTTCTACAACAAGAATCTCGGCGGATTCCCCGAGGGCAGCCAGTCGCGCGCCATCTTCGACGCGCTCTACCGCTTCGGCATGATCAACGCCGACAACGGCTCGAACTGGTTCTTCAGCGGCGGCACCGACCCGCGCTGGGACGACGACGACCTCAACCGGTTGAAGCGGATCCCGGGCAAGGCGTTCGAGGTCGTGAAGAGCGCGGCGAAGGAAAAGACGTCGTGCTGAGCGCGCCGTGAGCGAGTCCGAGGAGCGGCTCGACGAGGAGGAGGCGATCAAACGGCTGAACGCCGCGCTCGCCCTCCAGTATCGCTCCGCCCTCCAGTACACGCTCACCTCGGGCAGCCTGTTCGGCTTCGAGTTCCAGTCGCTCGGCGACCGGCTCTGGGAATACGCCTCGGCCGAGATCGCCGACGCTCGCCTGCTGATCGAGAAGATCGTCGCCTTCGGCGGCAGCCCGACGACCGACGTCGAGAAAATGAAGTGGAGCGGCGACCCCGGCGAGGCGGTCGACTGGCTGATCGAGTCAGAGGGCGCGGCGATCGAAGCGCTCGCCGCCGCGATCGAGCCGACCGGGCGCGAGGGTCGCTCGGAGGCACTCGAGCACCTGCTCGAGCACCTGATCATGCGAAAGCAGAACCAGGTCGACTTCCTCTTGCGCTCGCGACGGACGAGCTAGCGTCGCGCGCCGCCGGGTCAGGCGACGCGGCTGAGCTCGTCCTCGAAGGCAAGCCGGCCCGCTGCCGCACGGTGCTCGGTGAGCTCGTCGATCTGGCTCTGAGCGCGGCTGATCAGGCCATCGAGGTTTCGCCCCGCGACCTCTGCGCCGAACACGGTGCGAAGCATCTGAAAGCACGAGAGCTTGCCGTTGATCCCGATGTGAAGGCCCTCGAGCTCGACCACGCGGCTGAGCGGCGAGTAGCCGGTGAGCTGGCCGTTCGGCTTAAGCCGGCCGAGCTTCTCCGCACCCCAGCCGAGCGCGTTCTTGACCTTGTCGTCGGAGATCTCGAGCGAGTCCATGATCTCCTTGAGCGCGACCCGGTCCTCCTCGATGTCGGTAGCGAGACCGGAGAGGAAATTGCCCGTAGGCGAGCCCTCGTTGGCGGATGCCGAGCGACGGGCGAGCTCGACCCCGGCACACGAACCCGCGTAGTGATCCTGCAGGTATATGGCGAGTAGGCGATCAGTCATGGGTGCGAACATACCCGGCGAGGGGGTTTGGAAACCGTCTCTGGCGGTAGCCTGAATGGGGCTTGACCGAGCCCGAGACAGCTTCTGCACGGGGATTTCGGGCCTGGTGGCGCCGCCACCCGACCGCGATCACGTTCGCCGGCTCGCTGATCGTCGCGGCCGCCCTCGTCTATGCGCTAGCCGACGATCGCGGCGCTTTTACCGAGGCGCTGACCGCGGCTCCGCTCTGGATCCTCGCCGTGGCCGTCGTCCTCCACATCGGCTGGCTCGCGGCACGCAGCGAGGCTTGGAGCGTCTGCGTCACTGCCGCCGGCGGCCGCGTCGATCGCCGCCGTCTTTACCGCGCCTCGAGCCTCGGCTATCTCGGCAATCTCTTCAACGGGACGCTCGGACTGGCGGTCCGAACCGCGGCGCTGCGGCGCTCCGCCCCCGATGACTGTCCCCACGCGGGAGTCCTGCTGACCGCGGAGATCCCGATCGTCGTCGTCGAGGTCGCGCTCGCCGCGCTGATGTCGTTCACGCTCGTCGGGCCGCTCGGCCTTCCCTGGTGGACGCCGCTCGTCGCCTTCGCCGTCGCCGGGGTGATGCTCGCCGTGCTCCAGCGGGTCGCCCGCAATCGCCGCAACGGGCTCTGGGCCGGGCTCGCTGTGCTGCGCGGGATGGAGGGCCGCTCGAAGATCGTCGCCCTCGTCGTTCTCGCCGTCGTCATCCAGATCGCCCGCAACTGGTTCCTGCTCAACGGGATCGGGGTCGAGGCCTCGGTGCTCGACTCGATCGCGGTCCTGATCGGGCTCGCCGTCGCCGGCCTGCTGCCGATCGGCCCGAGCGGGGCGGCGGCGACCGTCGCCGTGCTCCTCGGCGCCGGCGGGCTCGCCGCGGCGACCGCGGCCGGGGCGATGCTGACCGCGACCGCGGCGGCAGGAGCGCTCTGCTTCGCCGCCTGGGCGCTCGTCGACAAGCTCCGCGCAGCCCGCACGCCTTCGCCGGCCTTCTAGGTTGCCTTCGTGAGCGGAATCGAGCGACAGCGGCGGATTTATCTGGCCGGGGTCGGCGGACGCACGCCGCGGGTGCCGGTGGACGTGACAAAGCTCGAGCGCCGCGCGAAGCAGGCGATGTCGCGCGAGGCCTACGCCTACGTCGCCGCCAGTGCCGGTGCCGGGCGAACGCTCGCGGCCAACCTCGCCGACTTCGACCGCCACCGGATCGTCCCGCGAGTGCTCCGCGACGTCTCCCGGCGCGACACCTCGGTCGAGCTCTTCGGCCGCCGGCTCGACTCGCCGATCATGCTGGCGCCGATCGGCGTGCTCGAACTGGCCCACCGCGACGCCGACCTCGCCGTCGCCCGCGCCGCCGCCGCCGAGAACGTGCCGATGGTGATCTCGAACCAGGCCTCGACCCCGATCGAGGAGATCGTCGACGCGCTCGGCGACTCGCCGCGCTGGTTTCAGCTCTACTGGTCGACCTCCGACGACCTCGTCGAGAGCCTCGTCGGCCGCGCCGAGGCCTGCGGCGCCGATGCGATCGCGGTGACGCTCGACACGACGATGCTCGGCCGGCGAACCCGCGACCTCGACATTGCCTACCTGCCCTTTCTCCGCGGCAAGGGGATCGCCCAGTACACGAGCGACCCGGTCTTCCGCCGGCTGCTCGATGAAGCGCCTGGCGGCGGCTCGGACGCAGCGACCCGCGAGCAGCCGAGGCCGACCCCGAAGGCGCTCGGCACGCTGATCCAGATCCTCCGCAACTGGCCCGGCGGCGCCGTCGAGGGGCTCCGCTCCGGCCATGCCCGCGCCGCGGTCGAGCGCTTCATCCAGATCTACTCGCGGCCCTCGCTCACCTGGGAGGACCTGCCCTTTCTGCGCGAGCGAACGAAGCTGCCGATCCTGCTCAAGGGGATCCTCCATCCTGACGACGCCCGGCGCGCAATCGACGAGGGAATCGACGGCATCGTCGTCTCCAACCACGGCGGCCGCCAGGTCGACGGAGCGGTCTCGACGATCGAGGCGCTGCCCGCTGTCGCCGAGGCCGTCGGCGGCCGAGCGCCGATCCTGCTCGACTCGGGGATCCGCGGCGGCGCCGACGCGTTCAAGGCGATCGCGCTCGGGGCGAGCGCTGTGCTTATCGGCCGCCCCTACGTCTACGGCCTCGCAGCCGGCGGCGAGGCCGGCGTACGCGAGGTGATCCAGAACATGACCGGCGAGTTCGACCTGACGATGGGCCTCGCCGGCTGCGCCTCGACCGCGGAGATCGGCGAGCAATGCTTGACGAGCGCCTGATCCACTCGCTCCACGTCACCTCGGGCGAGCACGGCGAGTTGCCCGACGGGGCCGAGCCGCACGAGGTGTTCCAGACTTCGACTTTGGCCGCGCTCCTCGACGGCGCGCTCGACGGCGACATCAGCTTCGGCGAGCTCGCCCGCCACGGCGACCTCGGGCTCGGCACCTTCGACGCCGCAGACGGCGAGATGTTGATGGTCGACGGCGAGTTCTTCCGCTGCGACGCCGCGGGCAACGCGGGGACGGTCCCACCCGAGCGGAAGACCCCGTTCGCCTGCCTCGTCGAGTTCACGCCGACCCACCGCTTCGAGCTTCCCGACCCGCTCGACCACGAGGGCCTGATCGCCGAGCTCGACCGGCACCTCGGCGACCCCGAGGAAGCGCACGCGATCCGCATCGACGGCCGCTTCGAGCGCGTCCATGCCCGCTCGGTCCCGCGCCAGTCGAAGCCCTACCCGCCGATGACCGAGGTGGTCGAGAGCCAGCACGTCTTCGATTTCACCGACGTCGAGGGGACGATGGTCGGTTTCCGCTTCCCCGACTTCGCCGCACAGCTCAACGTCCCCGGCTACCACCTCCACTTCATCACCGCCGATCGCGCCCGCGGCGGCCACGTCCTCGCCTGTTCCCCCGCAGGGGTCGAAATCGCGATCGACGACGAAACCAAGATCCGCCTCGAGCTCCCCACGGGTGTCGACCTCGGCAAGGCCGCGAGCGCCGAGGCGCTCGACCGGGTCGAGCACCGGGACTGACCCTGGCGATGGGCGAGCTACTCGAGCGCATCGGGGTTGAGGCGCCCGTCGTACAGGCGGGGATGGGCGGCGGGATCGCCGGCGCCGAGCTCGCCGCCGCGGTCAGCGAGGCGGGTGGACTGGGCACGATTGGCATCCTCCCTCCGGAGCGGCTCGGCGAGGAGATCGCCAAAGCGGGAGGCCTGACCGAGATGCCGGTGGCGGTCAACCTCCTGCTCCCCTTCGCCACCGACGATCACTGGCGAGCCGCGTCGCGAGCCGACCTCGTCGTCAGCTTCTGGGGCGAGCCCCGTCGCCAAAGCCCGACGCCATGGCTGCACCAATCACCCCATGCTGGTGCCTCACCAGCCCCCAGAAAAGCCGCGCTTGCTGAATTGAGTACCCCATCGAGTACCAAAGTCAGCGAGCGCTACCGAATCGCCGGCACGACGCCGGCGCCGCTCATCGAACGGGTTAGGGCCGCGCTCCCCGCCGACTACCCGGTCCTGCTCGCGGGCGCCATCGTCGATCGCGGCGGCGTCGCCGACGGCCTCGATTCAGGTGCCGAGGCAGCGGTGTGCGGCACCCGGTTCCTGCTCAGCGAGGAGAGCGCCGCTCATCCTGAGTACAAGCGCCGGCTGCTCGACGCGGAGCAGACGATCCTCACCGAGCTCTTCGGTGCCGGCCGGCCTGCCGCGCCGCACCGCGTCGTCGCCAACGACGCGACCCCGCGCTGGCTGGCGCCAACCGCCGCGGCCCCGGGGGATCCGCGCGCTTCACCGCCTCACGCCGGTCGCCGGCGGGCCGGCCGCCCTGCTCGAATCGGGTTCGCTCTACGCCGGCGAGGCCGTCGGCCGGATCACCGAGGCGATGAGCGCCGGAGACCTCGTCCGCGAGCTCGCACCCTGATCGTTGTGAAAGCGGCTCTAAGCCCGCCGTGCGCTACGGCAGCAACCGTTCGAACGCGCGGCGCGCCCTCGTGAACGCGCGCTCATCGCCAAACAGCCGGTATGCCGAGTTCGCCCCCTGCGCGATCGCCTGCAGCTCGAACGAGAGTTGCTCGGGGTCGGTGAAGCCGGCGAGCTCGGCCTGGCGGGCGAGCGCTCCGCTCCAGGCCGCGACCGCGTCGCGGATCGCGTCACGCACCGGACCCGGCCGATCGTCGAACTCTGCCGATGTCGCCCCCCAGAAACAGCCGCCGGAGAGGACCTCACGCTCGAGGTGATCGATGTAGTGCTCGCAAAGAGCCCGCAGCCGGGGCTCGCCCTCCTCGGCGCTGAGCGCCGGGTTGACGACCTCCTCGACGACCATCTCGGCGGCCTCGGCGACGGTCGCCAGCTGCAATTCCTCCTTCGAGCCGAAATGGCGGAAGAGGCCGCTCTTCGACATCTCGAGCTCGCCCGCAAGCCGGCCGATCGTCAGCCCCTCGAGCCCGTCCCGAGAGGCGATGTCGACGGCGCGCTCGAGGATCGCCGCGCGTATCTCGGGGCGCGCCCGAGCGTCGGTGCGCTCGCCCGGTACGGTCTCCACAGCCATGCCAAGATCCTAGCGGGATGCAAGGACGAACGTTCGTGCTTATACTCTCCGATCCGAACCCCCGACCGACGAGGAGCCCAGATGTCAGAGCAGGACAACGGCCACGCGATCAAGCGAATTGACGATATGGAGGCGGTTTACTTCGGCGCCTTCAAGCGCGTCCGGGCGGAGCTCGGCGTGAGCTCGTTCGGAATCCAGTTGATCGATCTGCCGCCGAACACCGACCAATACCCCGACCACGACCACGCTGAGGACGGCCAGGAAGAGGTCTACATCGCGATCCGCGGCTCGGGAGAGATCGAGATCGAGGGCGAGCGCCACGTGATCGACCCGGAGACGATGGTCCGCGTCAGCTCGGGGACGAGCCGCAAGGTCTACACCGGTGACGAGGCGCTTCGGCTGCTGATCGTCGGTGGCGTTCCCGGCAAGGCCTACGAGGTCTCCCCCGACCACGAGCTCGGCGCACCTGACCCCTCTGCCGCCGCTCGCTAGCCCGGATCGTGCAGCAAGCGGCCAGGAGTAAGTCGTCCCGTCCGCAGCTGACGTTCGGGTTGGCCGTGCGGGGCGGGTTAGCAAGTG
>JBPCRS010000049.1:0-24603 GCA_050996575.1 Solirubrobacterales bacterium | reverse complement strand
CGCCTCGGCGAGGAACGCGTAGAAGCCGTCGAAGGTGCCGACGTCGAGCACGCTCATGTCGCTGAAGTCCTCGGGCAAGGCCGGGATCCGGTAGCGGTGGTCACGAGCCACGCCGCGGGTGTAGAGCCCACGGGACGTGTCGAGCGCGAATGTGTGGAACCAGAGCGGCACGCGCTCCAGAACGGTTGCGGCCGTCTCCGGATCCGTTTCGATTTGGATCAGTTCGGCCACCTGACGCTCGGCGGCAGTTGGTTCTGGAGGGACTTCAAGGGGCGCCAGACCCTCGTCAGCAGTGGTCACGCTCCTGAGCGCGGCCTCCGCTTCGTCCGGCCCGAGGTTTCGTTGCGCTGACGTCAGATCGGCGTTTGCGGCGATGCCTGCCTCCTTTGATCGATTCCAACGAGACTATTGGCGTAACTCCGGCCTCCCCCGGCGGGCCGCCCGAGGGTGGCCCCGGCGAAGGTGCCTGCAGCCGTCCTGTGGAGGCGACCGGAAGCGAGCTTCTGGTGCCCGAATCGGGGGTAATCCAGGGTAATCCACGGCATCGCACCCAGGAGGTCGCCGGTTCGAGTCCGGCTAGCTCTATCGCGACTTTCCGAGCCCACCCCCACGTTCGGATAGGTTCTGCGGGTGCTCACCCCCGACCAGATGCTGGAGGGGATCTACAACCGTTTCGGCCGCCACGCCGGCTACCGGGCGCTTCACGCAAAGGGCACGCTGACAAAGGGGACGTTCACGGCAGCGCCGGCCGCCGCCGAACTGACGAAGGCCGCCCACATGCAAGGCGACCCGGTCCCGGTCACCACGCGCATCTCGAACGGCGCCGGGGACCCGGGCTCGCCCGACTACGCGCCCGACGTTCGCGGCCTCGCCACGACCTTCCACCTGCCCGACGGGTCGCGCACCGACATCTCCGCTCAGACCGCGCCGCGCTCACCGACCCGGACGCCGGAGGAGTTCCTCGCGCTCTTGAACGCGAGCAAGCCCGAGCCCGCGAGCCTGCTCCGCTTCCCCGCGTTCCTCGCCACCCACCCGCGGGTGCTCCTCGACCTGCCCGCGAACGCCTCGGCGCTCCGCCCGCCCGAGAGCTACGCGACGACCGCGTACTACGCGCTCCACGCCTTCAAGTGGATCGCCGCCGACGGCACCGAGCGCTTCGTCCGCTACCGCTGGCTGCCCGAGGCCGGCGAGTCGCGGCTCTCGCCGCGGGCGGCGAAGGCGCTCGGCCGCGACTACCTGCGCGAAGAGATCGCCGAGCGTCTCGCGAACGGGCCGGTCCGCTTCGAGCTCGAGCTGCAGATCGCGGGCGACGGAGACGACCCCGACGACTCGACCCGGCAGTGGCCGCCGGAGCGCGAGCGCGTGATCGCGGGGGCGCTCGAGCTGTCCGAGCTCGCGGGCACGGACGCCGAGGACGAGGTTCTCGTCTTCGACCCGACCCGCCTCAGCGACGGGATCGAGCCCTCCGGCGACCCGATCCTGCTCTTCCGCCCGAAGGCGTATTCGATTTCGGTGGAGCGCCGAAGTGGCTAGTGGGCCTTCCAGAAACGTTCCATCGTGAATTCGTCGCCCGGCGGCGACGTACTCGAGGGCCAAGGGGGAGCGGACACGATCGACGGCGGGCCCGCCCCCGGGGACGGCACGCTCGATCCCTCAGATCCCTTCGACGTCGTTGACTTCACGTACTCGCCCCAGGGGGTCGTAGTCAACCTCTACGACGGCACGGCTAGCGGCGAGGGCGCGGATCTGCTCCACAACGTCGAGGACATCGTCGGGACCCCGTTCAACGACGAGCTCACCGGCAACGGGCTCGACAACGCCGTCCAAGCGCTGCAGGGCAACGACTACATCTACACCGGCGACGGCCTTGACACCCTGTTCGGCGAGGTGGGCGACGACTACATCGACGGCGGGCCCGGCGTCGACATCGGCAATGGAGGCCCGGGCACCGACACCTGCCGCAACATCAACAACCCGGTCGGGGGCGCGCCTGACGAGTGCGAGACCAGACTCTGGGATCAGTGCGGCGAGTTCGACAACTGCCGGCGTCAAGATCGGTCGAAGGGCCGGGAACCGACGATCAGGCGCAAGTGAGCCGCATAGCTACGAGTGCCTTCAGACCGAGAGCGGAAGCGCTACACGTTCCGGCGGAGCCCGGCCTGAAGCTAGACCAGGAGTCGAGGGTTCGAGAGTCGTCTCGCAAAGGAGTCGCGGTTCCGCAGATCGGCCTGGCTGCCGGTGCTTCGTCCAGAGCGCTACTCCGACAGTCCAGCCGCCTCGAGCGCCGTCTGCCGGTCCCAGAAAGCCTGCCAGCGCACGATCTTGCCGTCACGAAGCGTGAAGATCGCGGCAAACGGAGCCTCGACCTCGATTCCATCTCGCCCTTTGAAGTGCTCCACGCTGACCAAGAGCACCCGGTCGGCATCCACGGCTCGAATTTCCTCAGCCTCGCTCTTGTGCTCGGCCCACGCGGAATCGAACTCCTTGGCCATCTTCCGAACCTCCTCGCCTCCTTGCGCCACCCTCGGAGCTGGCTGTTCGGGGGGTTCATGGAATTCGACGTCATCGGCGACCAAATCGCTCTTGCCAAAACCGTCATAACCCGATTCGTTGAACTCGTCAACGGCGCGGCGAACAATCTCCACGTTCTCCTCCGACATCCGCCGCTCATTATCGCGGGCTCGCCTCCGGCCCGCTACCGTTGCCCTGTGAGCACCCAGCGAGTACCTGGTGGGGTGGCGCACACGCTACCCGCAGACCTGCGCGAGGCGCTGATCGCCAACACCACGGCACTCGATGCCTGGAAGGACATCACGCCCTTGGCGCGCAACGAGTCCATCTGCTGGGTAGGGGATGACAAGCAGCAGACGACCAGAGAGCGCCGCATTCGCCGGACCCAGGAGGAGCTCGAGGATGGCCAGCGCCGGCCCTGCTGCTGGCCGGGGTGCAAGCACCGCGACCGCACCACCGGGTAGCGGCTGAGCCGTTACCGCTCCAGACCGAGCAGCACCCGAAGCTCAAGCAGCAGTCGATGGTTCAAGAGTCGTCCCGCTAGTGGGTCTTCCAGAAACTCTGCGGCCGCCGTTTCGGTGCACGTTCCTGGCGGCTAACAAAGCACTGCTAGCGGGGTGACCCCTCGCTGGTAGCGCAATCACCCCGGTCAATCACCCCGCGGGGTGATGTGCGCTCACCCCTCGCGGCCCGATGGTTGACCCATGAACGCAATCGAAACGTTTAGCTCGCGGCAGGAACTAACTGGGCAAACCCCGAAACCTACGGACGAGTGGGGCGTTCCTATTGTGGACGACCGTCGCGCAGTGATGCGCCCAAGAGAGAGGACCGCTTTCGTGACACACGCCGCCGCTTCGAAGCTGATCACCCGGGCCACCGCCTTCTGCATCGCGCTGATGGCGTCCATCGCGCTCACCGCGGGCACCGCGGCCGCGCAGGGCTCCGACAACTCGCAGCCGACCGGCAAGTGCCAGGGCGAGGCGGCCAACACGCTGCTCGGCACCAACGAACGGGACACGATCACCGGCACGGCCGGCGTCGACGAGATCTTCCTCTTCGACGCCGACGGCGACGTCGGCCCCGAAGACGACGTCGACGGCGACGTCGCCCACCCGTGGCACGGCAACGACTGCGTCTACGGCGGCCCGGGCGAGGATGCGATCTACGGCGGCACCGGTACCGACCTCATCTGGGGCGGCACCTCAAGCGACTACCTCGACGGCATGGAGGGCGACGACACGATCAACGGCGAGAACGGCGAGGACTCGCTCTTCGGCGGGTCGGGGAACGACGCCCTCGACGGCGGCGTCGACACGGACTACGTCCACGGCATGGACGGCAACGACACGCTGCGCGCCGGCATGGGCCAGGACACGGTCTACGGCGGGCCCGGCAACGACACGCTCCTCCCCGGCGTCCACACCGACTACGCGCACGGCCAAGATGGCAACGACAAGATCGTCGCCGACAACGGCGAAGACTCGATCTACGGCGGCCCCGGCGACGACGAGCTCTCCGGCGGCGAGGACAACGACTGGATGCACGGCCAGGAGGACACCGACGTCATGTTCGGCGACGGCGACGACGACCGCATGTACGGCGAGACCGGCCCCGACCGCATGACCGGCGGCGATCAGCTCGACCGGATCTTTGGCCAGGAGGACCCCGACAACCTCCAGGGCGGAAATGGCAACGACCTCGTCGACGGCGAGTCCGGCGCGGACATCCTCCGCGGCGGCCCCGACAACGACTTCGTCAAGGGCGGCATCGGCCGCGACCAGCACTTCGGCGACGACGGCAACGACACGATCGACGCCACCGACGGCGAGCCCGACCAGGTCTCCTGCGGCGCGGGCACCGACAGCGTCACCGTCGACACCGTCGACACCGTGGCCGCCGACTGCGAGAAGGCGGTCAAGTCCGCGTTCGCCCGGGTGACCATGTCTTGCCCGGCCGACGTCGAGGGAAGCTGCGAAGGCAGCGCCGAGCTCCTCACGACCGGCACCGACGGCGAGCCCACCTCGATCGGGACAATCCCGTTCGCGGTGAGTGCGGGCGAGTCATCGAAGGTGAGTGTCACGGCCCCGGGCGGCCAGGCGCGGCGCTTGGCGAAGTCGGGCGCGTCGGTCGGTGTGGCCGTGAGCACGCCTGAGTGGAGCCCGGCGGCTGCCGAGGCGGCGCCGCTGGCGAAGCTCGAGCGGCGGTAAGCGCCCGCCTCTCACCGAGACTGGCTGCTGGGCAGCCGGGATGGGAACCCGCGACCTCCACGTACGAGGTCGCCGGTTCGAGTCCGGCTAGGGAGCGCATATCTCCCACTCTCGGCGATACTGCGCGGGCGATGTCGCAGGAGAACCTTGAGATCGTCCAAGCGATCTACGCCGAGACTGCGGAAGGCAGGTTTGGCACCAGCTTGCACCTGTTCCATCCCGACGTCGAGTACTCCCGCTCGGCATCGGGAGAGGGGGGCACCGCCGTCGATATGTCGACGACGGCACGCGGCCTGGAGGCGATGGTGATGGCCACCTTCGACTGGATTCAGACCTTCGACCGACTGCGCGTTCAGGCGGAACGCTTCATCGAAGCCGGAGACTCCATAGTGGTGTTCGTGCGGCACACAGGCAACGCGAAGGCGAGTGGATTGCCAATCGAGGCCGAGTTCGCTGACGTAATGACGCTGCGTGAGGGACGTGTCATTCGCTTCGATCAATATCGAGACCGCGCCGAGGCACTCAAAGCCGCCGGGCTCTCGGAATAGCCGCTTGGGACGAGAAGCAGCCCTTCAGATAAGCGCAGCGCGTTCGGCGATACTCCGGGTGTTGTCGCAGGAGAACGTTCAGCTCGTGCGTGACTTCATGGCTGCGGCAAACCGCCGGGACTTCGAAACCATGGACTCGTTCATCTCGGACAACTTCGTCTTCCACTCGATATTCGCCGCGAGCGAAGGTCGCGTGTTCAAGGGGCATTCAGGACTCCGTGAGTACTTCGAGGCACTGGAAGGTTCCTTCGATGAACTTGAGCTACCGGTTGACGAAGCGATAGATGCCGGGGCTGAACAGGTCGTCCTCGTCGTCCGCGTACGGGGTCGCGGCAAAGCTAGCGGTGTCCCGGTTGAACACCGGTTCGGCCAAGTCTGGACGGTGACCCACGGGGCCATCCGAGAAATTGTGAGCTATCCGGAACCCGATGAGGCTCTCGGAGCCGCAGGCATGCGAGATACCGCTGTGCAATAGAACGCGAGGTACTGCGCGGGCTCTCGCACCGCAGGCTGATCGAGCTCGGGAACAGCGCGTCCGTGCTCGGCCATCTCCTCGAGGTCGGCCTCAGCCTTCGGTGAGTGGCTCGTAGTCCCGGCAGGGCTGGGCCCTTAGTCCGGGGCACGGCGGCAGATCGGTCGGGATCTCCCCTTCCGGGATCACCGGCAGGGTCAGGTTCGACGGCCTCTTCTTGTCGTGGGCGATCGAAACCACCGCCTCGCCCTTTGGCTTAGCCTTCGCGAACGCCCAGATCGGCTGGTCGCCACCGGGGGCGGAGATGATCACGCGGATCCTGGAGCCGGCACGGTAGGCGTGCCCCTGGTAGTAGAGGGGAATCGTCACCTTGACGAAGCGGCCCTGTGGCAGCGGCTCCATGTCGCGCTTTCTCAGGCTCAGCACCGGCGCGAGGGCCGTGCTCTTCTCGGGGTCGAGCTTGCGCATGCTCGAGCGCACCCACCCGCCCTGGACGAATGTCTCCTTGTCGTCGGGACGCACCTCGGTCACCGTCGCCTGGAGGTCGACGTTTCGCTTCGACGCGCGGACCCAGACCTCGACGAAGCCCGAGCCGGCGACGATCGTGTCCTCCTTGAGCGGCTCGGTCACGTAAGCCGCGGCGGTGCCCTCCGGGGGCTGCTGCCAGTCGTATTCAGGGACCGCGGTCCAGATGCCGTTATCGCCCGAACCGGTGCTGCCCTCGTGGTTGTCCGCCGGGCGGGCCTTCGGGTTCCACTCGAACCGGTCGGGGTCGCCGGTCCCGCGGCGGTCGCTGAGCGCGCCGTCCTCGGAGAAGTCCCACGTGCGGCCCTTGGTGCCGGGCACCGGAAAGGCGTCGAAGCCGCGATTGAATCCGGCGCGGGGATGGCCGGGCTCGGTGCCGGCGCCGTTGTCGAAGTCGATCTGGATTGGGTCAAGCTTCTCGAACTCCGCGAGCGCCGCCTCGTAGGTCGGCTGCTGCTGGACCGGGTCGGGGGGGATCGTCACGCCGGAGATGCCGAACGCCTCCTCGTAGAGCGCGGGACCGCCGGCCTGGAGCACCGGCGAGAAGGTCGCCGGGTTCCGCTTGGCCACGTAGAGCTGCATGAAGTCGAACCAGCGGTTCGCGGACGCCGGGGCCAGCGAGTCGACGTGCGTGCCGTTGGTGAAGGTGATCCACTTCTTGTCCGTGCCCGTGAGGCGGCTCGCGAGTGTCGGGCAGTGGCCGCCAGTCTGCTCGTCCTGCCACTGGCAGGCCATGTAGGTCGGGACGTTGATCTTGTCGACGAACGTGATCGGCGAAATCGGGTCGGCCACCTTCGGCCGGTAGGTGTCGTTGCGCTTTACCTTCCGCAGCAGGTCGGGTGCCTCGCCGTGAAGCGCCTGGTTGGCCGCACAGGTCTCGTCCCCCTGCTGGATGCGCTCATGTGCCCACGGCTGACCGGTGTCGGGGCCGGCCGGCTTGGCGTCCTCGGCCCGGTCCTTCGCCCACTCGAACGCGAAGCCTGTGTTGAGGATGCCGCCCGGGTAGAGCGTGGTCTGGACCTGATCGATCAGCGAGATCGGCGTGATCGCGGCGAGGCTGGGCGGCTGCGTCGCGGCCGTGAAAAGCTGGCTGATGCCCCCGTAGGAGATGCCCATCATCCCGACCTTGCCGTGCTGCGTCCATGGCTGGCGAGCGATCGTCTCGATCACGTCGTAGCCGTCGAGGTTCTGCAGCGGCTCGAAGAAGTCGAACGAGCCGCCAGAGCAGCCGGTGCCGCGCATGTTCACGTCGACGACCGTGAACCCCATCAGGTTGCCGACGATGGAGATCCCGCTCTCGGGGCCGGCGGGGTCGGCGTAGCCGTAGCCCGAGTACTCGATCAGCACTGGCGTGGGCGAGCCGGCGGGCACCAGCGGCGGGGAGACGCCGAGGGTGGTGGGCGCGTCCGACGGCGGATGGACGTTGATCGCGAGTTCGGTCCCGTCGCGCGTTTCGAGATACTGGTAGCCGTCCGGCTCGATCTCCTGGTCGTAGATCGACTCGTCGGGAGGCGCGGAGCGCTTTGAGAGCACGGTCAGCGGCTCGGATTCGCCGCCGTCGGGCCGGCTGACGCGATAGCCCTTCCCGGGCTTGACCCTCCGGAACAAAAGTGCGCCGAGGTCGTTCGCACGCCGCGTTTCGGCCACCCGTCCCTTGCGGTCGAGGAGCGACGTCTTTTCGTTCGGGTTCAGGCCTGTGACGTAGACCTGCTCGACGCTGCCGCGGACCGTGTACTCCGACTGTGCAAAAGCAGGCGTCGCGAGTACGGCTGCGAGCGTCGCAGCAAGGACAACGACCGCCACCGCGCGCAGACGAAGAGTGGTTTCTGCAGATCCGGGACTTCTCATGCCGTGGGCAGTTCTAGCAACTGCCGCGCAAGAGCGTGCCGGTTCACCAAGTTGGCACCGAGAATGCGCCCGACAGGATTCGGCAAAGGAACGCTCGAATCGGGACGATGGCGGTTGTATCCAATTTCCAGCCGATGCTTCAGCTGTGCGTGCCTTAGCGGCGGACGCGGCCAGCCACCGCCCAGGCGCGTCCGGTCAGCTCGAATGGAGCATCCCCGACCTCCAGACGCTGACGATATTCGGATCGGAGGCGGGTTTGCTGGTCCTCGTCGAGGGACTTGCAGAATGCGCCGGCGGGGCCGATGCCGGTTGGCAGCGGCGACCAGAGATCGTCAAAATCCGTGTAGCTCGCGCTGACGACGAGCGGGCCAAAACGAATTGAGCCCAGGCCGGCGGCAGACCACAGCTCGGCCAGCTCCCCTTCTTCGCACCAGCGCATCACGACGCCCTCGTCGGCGGCAGCAGCACGCTCGGGAGCGATTTCGCGGGCGGCGTCCCAGAACGCGCGCAGGAGCGTCATCTCGCCCCCGTAGTCCCAGACACATGAGCTGACTGTTCCTCCAGGACGCGTCACTCGTGCCATCTCGCGGACCCCGGCCTCCGGGTCATCCATGAAGTTGACGACGAGTTGCGAAAGGGCGACGTCGAAGCTGTGATCAGCGAAAGTCAGATTTTCGGCCGGGGCCTCGACGACGTCCACTCCGGGGACCCGTGCGCGGCATGCCTTCACGAAAGGGGGTGATGGGTCCGCGGCCGAGACGTTGGTCGCGCCGAGTCGGTCCGCCAGCGCAGCCGCAAGGGCACCCGGACCGCAGCCGACATCGATCGCGCGCATCCCAGGCTCGGCGGCGGCGAAGTCGATCAGCGCCGATGCGAGCTGAGGGCCATACCGCCCGACGAAGCGGTCGTAGGCCGCGGCGGATCCGAAGGTTTCAGCGTCCGCCATCGAGGGCCGAGGCTAACCGAACGGCGCAGGGCGGCGTGATTCGGGGAGAATGGGTCCGTGGCGACCGAGATCACGCAGGAACGGAAGGGCGTGGCATTTCGAGCGCTGCACGAGGGACCGGCGTTCGTCATCCCGAATCCATGGGACGCCGGTTCGGCGAAGGTCTTTGCAGCGCTCGGGTTCGAGGCGCTGGCGACGACCAGCGCCGGCTTCGCCTTCACACTGGGGCGGCAGGACGGCGAGGTCACCCTCGACGAGGTCGCCGAGCACACCCGTGCGCTCGATGCGGCGACGAGCCTTCCCGTCTCGGTCGACCTCGAGAACGGCTATGGCCCCGATCCCGCGGCCGCCGCTCAGGCGATCACCCGGATTGCGGAGGCGGGAGCCGTGGGCGGATCGATCGAGGACTGCGACCACGAGAGCCGCATCTACGAAGTCGAGCACGCAACCGAGCGGATCGCTGCGGCCGTCGAGGCGGCGGCCCGCCTGGACTTTCCGTTCACGTTGACCGCTCGCGCCGAGAACTTCGTCCGAGACCGTCCCGACCTCGAGGACACGATCGAGCGCCTCCAAGCCTACGAGCGAGCCGGAGCGGACGTCCTCTATGCACCAAGGCTTCCCGGCACCGACGAGATCCGCGCGATCCGCGATGCCACCTCGAAGCCCCTCAACGTCCTCGCCGGCCCGGGACTCTCAACAGCGGAGATCGTCGAGGCCGGTGGCCAGCGCATCAGCGCCGGTGGCCGTCTCGCCTGGGTCGCGGTCAACGCGATGGCGGCCGCCGCAATGGAGCTACGCGACGGTGGCGATCTCCCCTCGCTCGCCGACCCGGCTCCGATCAGCGAGTGGCTGGCGAGGTGAGCCGATGTAGAGCTCAGCGTCGACCGCGCCGCGGCCGAGCACCCACTACTGACGTAGGGGCACGATTCCCATCATCCCGCGATCTTCGTGATTAACCATGTGGCAGTGGTAGACGAACCCTCGTAGCGCAGCACGTCCGGGCCGCCGTTCTCGTAGATCACCGCCGCCTTCATAGGCGCCGCGACACTATTCGTCCTACGGGAGGTCGGTGGCCTCCAGACCGGGCTAGATGATTGATTCCCAATCAGCGTGTGCGCGGGGGTGCACGGGACCGAGCTGGGCGTGGCCGGCGGGCGAAGCGCATGCCGGTGGGCATGTGCGAGTCCCGACGGGCGCGATCCAGCGACGGTATCCGTGCGTCATCCGCGTGCGCGGGGATTGGGGATCACTCATCTAGCGCAGCTTGAAGGCGCGGATGCGGTCCTTGTAGGCCGCCTTGTCACGCGAGTAGACGCCATAAGCGAGCGCCTGCACGACCGACATGAGCGCCGTGTTCGAGCGGGTGTACGAGGGCCCGTTCGAGGAGAAGTAGAGCTGGTGGTCGGCGTGCTCGCCGACCTCGGAGAGGGTCGCGTCGGAGATCGCCAGGGTCGGCGCGCGCCGGTGACGGGCGAGCTTCCTCGCGCGAATGATCAGGGGGTGGGCGCGGCAGGCGGTGAAGGCGACGACGAGCGTGTCCTCGTCGACCCGGGCTAGCCGGTTGATCGACTCCTGGCGCGGAGTCGCGACGACCTCGGCCCGCAAGTCGAGCAGCGCCAGCAGGTGGCGCAGGTAGCTGGCGAAGAAGGCCATCTGGTCGACGCCGACGATCACGACCCGCTTCGCGTTGGCGAGCGCCGAGACACACGCCTCGACCTGCTCGCGGGTGAGCGCGCGCGCCGTGTCCTCGACATTGGCGTGGTCGGCGGCGAGGGCCGCCTCGAACTCGGAGTGGTCAAAGTCGAAGAGCTGGCCGCCGTTTGAGCCGTTGCCGTTCTCGGTGGCGTTCCGGTACTCCTCGATCGCCGACTGCTGAAGCTCGGGATAGCCCTCGAAGCCGAGCGCCTGCGAGAAGCGGACGACGGTCGAGGACGACGTGTTGGCGCGGCGAGCCAATTCCTCGGCTGTCTGGAAAGCGGCCTCGTCGAGATGGTCGACGATGTAGCGGGCAACATCCTTCTGCGAGCGCGAGAATTCGTCGAAGCGCTCCTCGATGTAGGTCGAGAGCGATTTTCCGGCGCGGCCGTTGCGTGAGCGGGACTTCGTGGCAGTCTTGGTCATGGCCGGGAAATTCGCCCCGGCGCCGACCTTTCCTTCTCCGGCGTGTCGCAAGGCCGAATGTGGTTGGATCGCGGAATGGATCTCGAACACGCCCTGCGCCTAGCCAATCGGAACATGATCGTCTTCGACCTGCTGCTCGCAAGTGGTGCGCTCGCGGCCCCCGGTCCGACCCTGCGCCTGCTCGGCCACGACGAGCCGACCCCCGACGCGCTTCACCTGTTTCGCCGCTGCGGCCCGATCTGGCTGACCTTCGCCGCCGCGCACGCGACGGCCGAGCATCGCGGCGAGGCCTCGGATTGGTGGGCGCTCGCCTGGCTTCGCGGAACCGAGATCGCGACCGACATCGTCTGGTCGGCCTCCCCGGCCGTCTCGCGACCCGGGGCGAAGGCGGGCCTCTGGCTCGCCGGCGCGGCAAACCTGGCGATGGCGCTCGGATTCGGCTGGCTCGCTCGGCGCGAGGCCGAACGCGGCTCGTTCAAGCGCCTGGCGTCCCGCTGGGGCTAGGCCCGCTAGCTCCCCGGGCCGGCTGCACTCGCTGAAGCCGACCGCATCGGCGAGCTGGGTCCGCTTGAGCTGGCCGGCCGCGGCCGCCGTGTGGCCTCGGCGTCGCCCTTGCATGCCGCGGCTAGCCTGTCGCGAAGCGGCTCGGAGCGAAGCTCGGAATGGGCCGGGGAGGACTCGAACCTCCGACCGGACGATTATGAGTCGCCTGCTCTAACCAACTGAGCTACCGGCCCGCGCGCCGGACCGTAGCTCAGGCGCGGGCGTACTGACCGTGGAAGCCGAACGGGATGTGGTGCGGTGCCTCGGCGCGGGCGAGCTCGGATAGGTCTGCGGCGTCGAGCGCGAGCAGGAAGGAGGTGCCCTTCTCCGAGTCGAGGACGATCGAGAGCAGGACGCCGTCGTTCTCGTCCTCGGCGCCGGGTCGGGAAACGAAGACCGGCTCGCCCGGATAGCAACCGTCCTCTTCCCAGGTCGAGCACGAGCCGTTGGAGACGTCGGCGGCGACGATCCGGTCGATCCAACCGGTATCGCCGGTGCCGAGCCCCCAGGCGTAGCGGTACGGGCGCTCGTTGCAGCGGCCGTAGTTGATCCGTGGCAAATCGAAGCCGATGTCGGTGAGCCGCTCGTTGGAGACGGTGCCGGCCCCGGGGTCGATCCGGAAGCGGCGCACCTCGGGCTCGGCGACCGGCTTGCCGGCGCGCAGGTTCTCGAGGTAGAGGTCCTGGACGATCTGCGCGTCGGGAAACGTGCAGATGTCGGCGACGACGACGCCATCCTCCTCGTAGGAGTTGACGTGGTGGAAGCCGAAGACCGGGTCGGTGTGGAACGGTCCGGTGGTCTCCCCCGTGCGGCGGTCGATCAGGGTGAAGCGGGTGCCGAGCTCGGGCTTCCACTCGTAGTTCTCGATGTAGGGCCGACCCGAGGTCGGGATCTTGATCGGGTTGACGACGTAGGGAAACTCGGCGAGGACGAAGTGGCGCTCGGTGAGCCCGAACGAGTGCATGTAGGCGGGCTTCGCGACCGGCAGCGAGGCGATCACGTCGGGCTTCTCCTGCTCGGGGCCGAGGTGGAAGAAGCGGTAGCTGTTTCGCGGACCGACCTTGGCGGCATAGTTGAGCATCCCGCCGTCGGCTCGATCGAGGTGGGGATGGGCGGTCGTGAGCAGGCCAGGCACCGCGTAGGCGACGCCGGCGGTGTCGAGGGTCTTGGCGTCGAACTGGACCGGGATCGGCGTCTCGGTCATCGTGATGAAGCGCTCGCCGAGCTTGGTCAGGTTGACGTTGGCGTTGTCGGAAAGCTTTGGCGAGAAGATCGAGGAGATCCGGCCGAAGAGCGAGCGGCAGGGATCGGTTGCGAACTCGGAATAGACGATCTCCCCGGTCGCCTCGGCGGCGCGATAGGCCTTGCTCTGCAGGAAGCGGTTGGCGTAGGAGACCTTGCCCTCGCCGTCACCGAAGCCGAAGCGGTGCAGCATCGCGAAGCCGTCGAACCAGTGGTTCATCGTCCGCTCGCCGACCTCCCAGCGGGCCGGACCGGTGCGAAGCAGCGAGCCGGTGAGCCAGGCGGGGAACTCGCCGTCGATCGGGAGGGAGTCGACGCGGACCTCGTCGTAGAGCGACTCAAACCCCTTTGCCGAGTAGTTCTTCGGCGCGATCGTTGCAGATTTCATTGCTTCCTTTCGTATGGTTCAGAGCGAACGATACATACCGTAGCTTATCCTGCCCTGCTATGTCCGTGACGAGGCTCACAGAGACTTCGTATGTCGTGCTCGGGCTGATCGAGCGCTTTCAGCCGGCGACGCCGTACGACCTCAAGCGCGCCGCCGAAGCGGGCGTCGAGTACCTCTGGTCGCTCCCCCACACCCAGCTCTACTCCGAATGCGCCCGGCTCGCCGAGGCCGGCCTGCTCGACGAGCGGCGCGAGACGACGGGCAGGCGCCGGCGCCTCTACCGGATCTCGGCCGCCGGAAAGCGCGCGCTCGCCGCTTGGCGGGACGACCCGGAGGCGCTCGGATGGGAGCTGCGCGACGCGGGCCTGCTCAAGCTCTTCCTCGGCGCCGACCCACTGCCCCTCGCCGAGACCCAGATCGAAGCGCACACCGAGCGGCTGGGCGAGTACGAGCGAATGATGGAGGCCGGTGGTGGCCCGAATAGCGGCCCGGGGATGGCGCTCGAGGCCGGAATCGGCCACGAACGCGAGTACCTGCGGTTCTGGAGGCGGGTGCTGAAAAACGCCGGAAGCTAGTGGGCGACCTTGTCGACCGCGGCATCGAGCTCGGCGACGCTGAACGCGCCTTCGATCGCGGTCGATATCTCACCGTCGGCACCGATAACGAAGACCCAGGGCTCGGTCGGCAGCCCGTAGGCCCGTACCTGCTCACGCAGGCCCTTGTTGATGTCGTTGTCCTCGAAGATCTCCTGGTGGATGAAGGTGATCTCCTCGCCGGCGTGGTCGGCCTTGACCTGCTCGGCGACGTCGACCACCGGGCCGCAGACGCGGCTCTGGCAGAGCAGCGGCGTGGCGAAGGTGAGCACGACCGGCTTCTCGCCGACGACATCGGCGAAGTTCTCCTCGTGCTGGGTCGAGTGCGGGTCGCGGGTGTCGATCTCGTCGAGATTGGAGACGTCGTCGGCGGTCGGTGTCTCGATCACCGGCGCCTTCTCTCCGGCAACCGGAACCTCGTCGAAGGCACCGACGTCGATGCTCGGGATCCGCGTCGAGTGCACCGTTTCGCCGTCGTCGACGAGCGCGACGAGGTCCCAGCGGCCGAGCGCGTCGAGCTCGAGGTCGGCGGCGTAGACGGTCTTAGCCGCATCCGGGTCGGTGGCGGTTGTGATCGCGGTAAACGCCGGGTCGGTCGTCATGTCCTCGATTCGGGCCGGGAACGGGCCCTTGGCGGGCTTGCCCGGCCGGCCGGCGTAGATCGCGACGTCGGCGTCGTTGATCTGCTCGCGACCGGCGGTGAAGACGCCGAAGCCAAAGCGATTGGTGCCCTCGTTGAAGACCTGGCCCGAGGGGGAGACGACGATGTCCTCGCTCGGCGCCGCCGCGGCGAAGATCTCCTCGACGCTCTGCCCGTCGGGCTCGGGGAAGGCGGCGGCGGACGGCGCGGGCGCTCCGGCGCCGTCGCTCTCCTCGTCCGATCCGCAGCCGGCGACGGCGATCAGCGCCACCGAGACGAGGGCGAGCAACAGCGCCCGGCGAAGGGCCTTGGGTTCGCTGGGTGCGGCGTGCATCGGCGACAGGGTAGTCAGCGTTTTCAAGCGCTGATAAGCCGGCGCGCGAGCCCGGCGCTGTCCACTAGCGCTCGAGCGAGCAGAGCATCGCCAGCGCCTCATTGAGGCGCGGATCCGGCGAGCCGGCGAGGTTGGTGCCGGTGAGGCGGGTCGAGCCGGGGGTCGCGTTCGGAACGAACTGCGGGCGAGCGCTGGTCGCGACCGCGGTGATCGCCCGGCGCATCGCTGCGCGCAGCTGCTTCGAGCCGAGCGAGCCCTTCGCCACGCCGACCGCGCGAACCCGGCCGCGGTGGGTGGCGTAGACGTATTCGGAGCTGCCGGAGCCGGCAACGAAGACGCCGCCGCCGAGCGACTCCGCACCGGCGAGCCGGGTGATGCGTGCTCCGACCGGCACGCCGGCGGCGGCGCGGCCGTGAGCCGTGGTCGCGATCAGCTCGACCCGGCCGCCCTCGCTGAGCTCGGCGACGTCGGCGACGTGGCGGTTCTTCTCGCCGCGCACGCACCAGCTCCAGGCGCGAGTGCGCTGCTGGGGCTGGCCGACGCGGCGCAGAAGGTTCTTCCATCCGGCACCGAGCCGCAGCCGTCCGAGGCCGCGGGGGGTGACCTTGCCACTGGTCGGCTTGCAGCCGGGCGAACGGATCCCTTCGGCTCGCTCCCACATCTGCAGGTAGGCCTCGGCGCCGTTCCACATGTCCTCCGCGAGCGCCTTCGAGCCCAGGTTCTCGAGGTCCTCGAACCACTCCGCGTAGAGGCCGTAGTGGGCGACGCCCTCGGTCGTGTAATCGAAGGTGCGCTCGCCAGTCGTCTGGCGGTCGAAGGTGACGCTGCCGTCGTAGGACTTGAACGGGTAGCTGACGCCGCCCACGAACTCCCCCTCCGGGGTCTCGGGGCCGCCGGTCAGGCCGCCGAGGTCGGCCCCGTATCCCCAGCCGAGCTCATACGGCGTGCGCTTCGGCCGGAACTGCTCGTAGGCCTCGATGAAGCTCTCTGTCCTCGACGAGTCGGGGAACGCGAGCCCGCCCAGCTTCCAGTAGCGCGGCCAGTTACCGGGGTCGACCCAGCCGTGCGGGGAGATGACGCCGGAGTAGTCATTCGCCTCGGCGAGGGTGAGCGTGCCATCGACGGCGCTCTGGCTCATGTGGTCCGGGTTGAGGATCATCTGGCGCTCGATCATCTGGCGGACGACGAAGCGGCCGAGGTCGGTCAACCCGCGCGTGTTGCAGTGCGGCGCCGGCGGATAGGCCGGGATCTGGCCGCCCGAGGTCCCGAGCTGGGAGAGGACGCCGTCGAGGAAGGCGTTGCCCTGGGGCACGCCAGTGATCTCGTTGTCGGCGAGGGGGCCTTGGCAGGTCTCGGCGCTCCAGAACGAGCCGGCGCTCTTGCGGTTGCCGGCGTTGATGACCGCCCCCACCGGGCCGCTGTCGAAGCGCACGCCTGCGAGCGGGGTGTCGAACTTTCCGACGAGCAGCGAGGAGCGAACGCCGAGGTCGTAGACCTCCTCGAGCCCGCGCTCGACCGAGGCCTTGTCGCAGGTCGGCGCCTCCAGGTTGCGGCATCCGAACAGCTCCGAGATCTCGATCTCCAAGACCACGGCCATCCGGCCCTCGTTGATCACCTGGCGAGCCTCGTAGGGGTCGGTGACGATCTCGAAGAACCCCTTGTCGGGGCCGCCGGCCTGGGCGTCGGCGTACTCCTCGAGCTCGTACATGTCGCGGAAGCCGTCGCGTACGGTCTCCATCTCGTCGCACGAGAAGCGCCGGCGGGGCTGCAGCTCGCAGAGCTCCCGGTTCTCGTTAATCGACATCACCATCAGCCGCAGCCCGCCGAGGTAGGCGCGCTCGATCCAGCGCCAGTAGGTGCCTTCGTAGGTGAGGTTGTCCGCACGCCACTCGGTGAGCTTGGGCCAGCCGGAGGTGTCGTGGGGCTGGGCGGGGTTGCCGAAGTTGAAGAAGTTCTGGAGCGGCGCCGCCGTTCCCTGCGGGCCCTCGATGTCGCTGCAGTCCGGAAGCGCGTAGGGGATGCCGTAGCGGTGCCACGGCCGGCCACAGTGGAAATCGCCGCCGAAGTAGCGGTAGTTCATCCAGTGCATGTGGCCTTCGAGCATGCCGCCGACCTCGCCGTATGTTGTTTCGCCCTGGAGGGGCTTGCCCCGCGCGTTGAGCTCGGCCTCCGGGTAGACGGCGCAGCCGTCGGCGGGCGCGAACGCGAACGGCGTCGGCGAGCCGGAGACCGCGAGGGCCCCACCCTGATCGATGCGCAGCGAGAGATTCGGGTCGGAGAGCGGTGAGAGCGTGAAGCTGCCTTCGCCGGCGTCCGTGACTCGCCAGTCGGCCGAAGGGCTCGCGATCTTCTCGGGGGCGACCGAGCCGTTGCCCTGGGCGGCCAGCACCGTACGATCGGGGGTGTAGAGGAGGTAGGTGCCGAGGCCGGTGGCCTGCATGCGCAGCTTCTCGGCGCCGGTTGCCGCCTGGCCGGAGCTCGCTGCCTCCAGGGCGAAGCATCCGCCGGCGAGCGAGTAACGGGTCGGCTGAGTTTCCGAGCCCGCCGATGAAGCGGGAACGACGGCCAGGAAGGCCGCGAGCACCCCGAGGGCCCCGCTCCAGATCAGCCTCCTTGCCACAGGCGAACGCTACCAGCGGGTAGGGTGCCGCGCGTCGGTTCGGCGGCGAAGGGAGAGGTCTTGGCGGAGCGTGCAGCAGTGATCACGGGAGGTTCGAGCGGAATCGGGTTGGCGATCGCCCGCGCTCTTGGCGAGGACGGCTACGGGGTGACGATCTCGGCCCGGCGGCCGGACAAGCTCGAGACGGCAAAGGAAACGCTCGCCGCGGAGGGCATCGACGTCCAGGCGGTGCCGGCGAACCTCGTCAACGAGGAGGAGATCGCGGGGCTGTTCGAGGCCCACCGCGAGCGCTTTGGGCGCCTCGACGTGCTCGCCAACAATGGCGGGGTCGGAATCGGCGGCGCGCTCTCCGACGTGGTCACCAAGCACCTCGATATGCAGATCGGGGTCAACCTGCGCTCGTATGTGATCGCGACGCGCGAGGCCCTGCCGATGCTGAAGGAGGCGGGCGCAGAGCACGGCAAGGCGCTGATCGTCAACACGTCGTCGATCGCCGGCAAGGAGGGCCAGGGCTGGCTCTCGGTCTACTCGGCGACGAAGGCCGGCGTGATCGGTCTCTCCGAGGCGACGCAGAAGGAGGTCGGCGCCGACGGGATCCAGGTGACGTCGCTTTGCCCGGGGTTCGTCGATACGCCGATGACCGATTGGGCACGGGACACGGTCGACGCCGAGGAGATGATCAGGCCCGAGGACATCGCCGAGGCCGTGCGCTTTTTGCTGCGGACCTCGAAGGCGTGCATCGTGCCCGAGGTCGTCTTCCAGCGGCCGACCGAGCAGTCGGCCATCTCGGCATAGCGGGTTTCGGACGAAACGGCTAGACGGTCTCGGTATCGCGCTCGCGCGAGCCGGCGTCGGCGGCACGCTGCTCGTTGAGCTGCTCGGTCGCGGCGGCGATTCGCTCGTTGAAGGTGTCGTAGCTGCGCGTCGGTCGAAGCCAGGACCAAAAGCGGCTGTGCTTGAGCTCGTCGGCGCGGTGGCGCTCTCCCGTGTCGCGCCGCGCCGCGCCCGTTCGCTCGATCCGGATCTCGGGCTTGGCGTCGCGGGCGCCGCGGGCCGCCGCGTCGCGGCGCTCGGCGCGGATCGAGTTGGCGATCGCGCGCATCGACTCGGTGCCCTGGTCCTCGCTCAGCAGGCTGATCTCGATGTAGGTCTGAAGCGTCCGGACCTCGCGCTTGGTCGCGCGGCGGGGCTTGCGCGGGGCATCGGTGAAGTGGTCCCAGGCGCGGGCGAAGCTCTCGAAGCTGGTGCGGCCGTCGTTTCGATGGGCCGCGAGCATCGGGCAGATGCCGCCCGAAGCGGGGTCGGTATAGCCGCCGACGATGATCCGGTTGCGACGGATGCCGTCGAGCATCGCCTCGCGGGTTCGGCGCGGCATCGCGTCGACCGCGGTGCGCAGCCGCCGGGCCGGGTCTCGGGGTCGGATCGATCGCATCGGAGGTTGAGAGATAGCGGCTTCGGGGTGCCGCGGGCGGCGAATTGCAGCGCCGGAAACGAAAGTTGCAGGGATCTCGCGGTCGAGCACGCCCGATCGCAGACCCGACGATGAGCGGTGAGCGGCTGCGTCTGCTGATCGCGGCGTTTGGCGACCCCGGGCACGCGTTCCCGGCGATCGCGCTGGCGCGGGCGCTTGCCGAGCGCGGCCACGAGGTCACGGTCGAGACCTGGGAGCACTGGCGCGAGGCGGTCGAGGATGCGGGCCTGCGGTTCGAGGGCGCCGAGGAGTACACGGTCTTCCCGCCGCCCGAGGAGGACGGGTTCGCCGACGCGGCGCAGGCCGCGATCGCGCTGCTGCCGTTGCTCGACGAGCTGCGCCCCGATGCCGTCGTCAGCGACATCCTGACGCTGGCGCCGACCCTCGCCGCCGAGGCGGCGGGATGCCGGCTGGCGACGCTGATCCCGCACGTCTACCCGGTTCACGAGCCGGGCCAGCCGTTCTTCGCCTTCGGCTGGCTGCCACCGCGAACGCCGGTCGGCCGGGCGGCCTGGCGGGCTGCGCTGCCGGTGCTGGTCGGCGGGCTCGAACGCGGCCGGCGCGAGCTCAACGAGTCGCGCGAGCGAGTCGGGTTGGCGCCGCTCGAGCGCTTTCACGGCGGGATCAGCGAGCGGCTGGCGCTGGTCGCGACGTTCCCTCAGCTCGAGTACCCGAGGCGCTGGCCGGCGGGGGTGGAGATCACCGGTCCGATGCAGTTCGAGCTGCCGTTTGCGGACGTCGAGATCCCCGACGGGGACGGGCCGCTCGTCCTCGTCGCGCCGTCGACGGCGCCGGATCCCGAATGCCGGATGCTGCGGGCCGCGTTCGAGGGGCTGGCGGGGGAGCCGGTGCGGGTGCTCGGGACGACGAACCGGCATCTGCCGGCAGAGCCGATCGAGGTGCCGGCGAACGCCGCCTGCGTCGAGTGGATCTCGTATTCGCAGGCGATGTTCGCGGCCGACCTCGTCATCTGCCACGGCGGCCACGGAACGATCGCGCGAGCGCTGTCTGCGGGGGTGCCGGTACTGAGCTGTCCCGCTGTCGGCGATATGGCCGAGAACGGCGCCCGGCTGCAGTGGGCGGGCGCCGGGCTGATGGTGCCGTGGCGGCTGACCGGGCCGGCGTCGATCCGCTGGGCGGCGCGGCGGATGCTGGCCGAGCGGTGGTTCGGGGTGCGGGCCCGGGAGATCGCGACGTGGGCGGCGGCGAATGACGGAGCCGGGCGCGGAGCTTTGTTGGTGGAGGAGTTGGGCCGAGATTGAAACGATTCATCTCGGCCCCTAAAGTGAGTCGGCGCCAAGTTTCACTCGGTGCACGATCTCCCGTCATCTAATGGCAAGATGCTTGACTGTTAATCAAGTCATGGTGGTTCGAGTCCACCCGGGAGAGTTATTCGACTCGCCTGGATCGAGCTGAAGCCCGCCTCGACCTCAGCGTGACAGTTGGCGCAGAGCAGCACACATTTCGCCGCTTCCTTTCGAAGTTCCTCGATCGATCTCGTTATCCCTCGCATCGAGAGCCCGAATGCCTTCTCCGATGGGTCGAGGTGGTGGAACTCCAGAGCGGCCTGGCAACGGTCATATCCGCATAGGACACATGCCCCTCCGGCCTCCTCAACGAGTCGCGCCTTGGTCCGGCGCCGCCATTCGCTAACTCGCTCCTGCCGGCATTTCCTGCAACGAACTCGACCACTGTTCTCGATCACGAACTGTGTCCATCCGTGTTGGCCGCACTGCCGCATCAGGATTCGCTGCCCTGACTTCAGCGCCTCCTCAAGCTCATTTCGCCGCACATCGATCGGCCGCTGCAACTCGTGACGTCTTATCCAGTATCGAACGTTGCTGATGCTGCGGTCGGTCACAACCGCAATTTCTCTGAGGGTCAAGCCTTGGCTTACGAGCCGCTCCAACTCAACCTTGGAGATGCCTCCCCGGCCGGCGTATTTTTCGTGTCCGTTGGCAACAAGCCCGTGTTTTGCAATCCAATAGCCGACCGTCGAGGGATGCCGGCTGACGTTCTTCGCTATCTCGTTCAACGAGAGCCCGTCCTCGAGAAAGCCACTCAGAAGATCCCGATCCATGCCCGCATTTTCCCTCCGCCGCCGGACGGAAAAACGAACGTCTGTTCCCCCTAGCCCCGGTCCCGGGCGATGCGTTCGGCGAGGTCGGCGCGGCGGCGCTGGAGGTCGACGATCGTGTCGGCGCCGGACTGGCGGGCGGCGCGAAGCTGCTCCTCGACGGCGCGGCGCTCGAGCTCGAGGAAGTTGATCTCCATCGCCTCCGGCGTCGAGGGCTCGCGGCGGGACATCGCGACCAGCTTCGTCACCAGCGAGACAAGCTCCTCGTCGTCGCGTGGCATTCCCGCAACCGGATCCTCGAGGTGGCCCGCGATCCAGTCGCGTGCGCGAGACGCCAGCGGTCCCGAGAGGTGGTCGTCGCTCATCTTCGCCAGGTAATCGCGGCCGACTCTCGGCGAGGCGATGCACATCGCCAGCAACGCCTGCTCGCGACGCTCGCGGCCACTGAGCTCGACGGGCCGGCGCGGCGGAGCGACTGCTGCGCCGTCGGCTGCCGGCGCAGGGCGACGGGTAGCCGCCTCGGCCGGCCGCGGCCTCCCCTCCCCCGCCAACCGCCGCGTCACCAGGCTCGGCTCGACGTTGAGCCGCTCCGCGACCTCGCGAGTCAGCTCATCGCGGCTGATCGTCTCCCCCATCCCCGCCAGCACCGGCAGCAGCTCGTCGAGCGCCTGATCGCGACCGCTGGGCGATTCGAGCTCGCCGGCGTCGAGGATCGAACGGACGTGGAAGACGGGCATGTCGAGCGCCCCGTCGGCGATCTCGCGAAAGCGGGCGACCGCGCCCTCCCCCGCTCCCTCGCCGGTCAGCATGTCGGCCGGGTCTTCGCCGGAGGGCATCTGCGCCACGCGCAGACGAAGCTTGCGCGAGCCGGCGACGTTCTGCGCGCGCAGCATCGCCGCCCGCCCAGCCCGGTCGGCGTCGAGGGCGAGCACGACCTCCTCGCACAGCCCCGCCAGCGCGGTCAGCTGATCGGGCGTGATCGCGGTACCCATCACCGCGACCGCCTCCTCGAAGCCGGCCTGGTGAAGCGCCAGCACATCGGTGTAGCCCTCGACGACCAGCGCCCGGCCGCCCTTCGCCATCGCCATCCGAGCCCGGTCGACACCGAACAGGATCCGGCTCTTGCGGTAGATCTCGCTCTCGGGCGAGTTCAGGTACTTCGGCTTCGCGTCGGGCGTCAGGCCACGGGCGCCGAAGCCAAGCATCCGGCCGCGAGCATCGCGGACGGGAAAAATGATTCGTGAGCGAAACCAGTCGTAGTAGCCGCCCTTCTGGCCCTTGCGGATCAGCCCGGCCGCCTGCATCTCCTCGATCGCGTAGCCGGCGCGCTGGCCGCGCTCGAGCACCTGGCCCCACTGGCCCGGCGCGAGCCCGACGGCGAACGTCCGCAGCACCTCCTCCCCGAGACCGCGGCCCGCCAGGTACTCGCGCGCCTTCGCAGCCTTCGGCGACTCCCACAGATAAGACGTGTAGAAGGCCGAGGTCCGGTCGAGCACCTCACCGAGCCGTGCCCTGCGCTTGCGAGCCTCCTCGACCCGCGGGTCCTCCGTTTCGCGCTCGATCTCGACCCCGTAGCGCTCGGCGAGCGACTCGACTGCCTCGGGAAAGGGCAGCCCCTCCTTCTCCTCGACGAACGTGAACAGGTCGCCGCTCGCCTCACAGCCGAAGCAGTAGTAGAGCTTGTCGCGGGGATCAACCGAGAACGAGGGCGTTCGCTCCTCGTGGAACGGGCAGAGCCCGGAGAACCGCTCCCCTGCCCGCCGCAGATCGGTGTGAACCGAAACGACCTCGACGAAGTCGACCGCGTCACGGACCCGCTCGATCGTCTGGTCGGAGAAGCGCGCCATGCTCAGAGCCTCGACTCTTCCGGCAGCGCGAGGCGCTTGAAGGTCGCGATGCAATAGCGGTCTGTCATCCCTGCCAGGTAGTCCACCACGCGCTGGGTCTGATCCTCGGCATCGACGCCGTTCGGACTCGGCAACTCCTGCGGATGCTCCGCGAAATAGTCGAACAGCCCGCGAACGGTTCGCTCGACCCGCTCGTGCTCTCCGCGAGCCTCGGGACCGAGGTAGACCCGCGCGAACATGAACTTGCGAAGCCGCAGCATCGCCCCGCCGACGTCCTCCGACTGCGCGATGTCGCCCGCATCGCGTGAACGCTCGACGATGTCGCGGACGAGCGTGTCGATCCGCTCCGAGCCCGTCTCACCGAGGATCGAGATCTCATCCGCCGGCAGGTCGGCCTGATCGATGATCCCGGCGCGCAACGCGTCGTCGATGTCGTGGTTGATGTAGGCGACCCGATCGACAAGTCGCAGCACCCGGCCTTCCAGCGTCTTCGGTTTTTCCGGACCGGTGTGGTTGAGGATTCCGTCTCGGACCTGCTCGGTCAGGTTGAGCCCCTCGCCGTCGCGCTCGAGATCCTCGACAACTCGCAATGAGTTCTCGTTGTGGCGAAACCGGCGCCCGGATCGCTCTTTGAGCGCTCGGTCGAGCGCCTCCTCGCCGATATGACCGAACGGAGGATGGCCGAGATCGTGGCCGAGCCCGATTGCCTCGGTCAGGTCCTCGTTCAGACCGAGCGCCCGCGACACCGTCCGGGCGATCCCGCACGTCTCGAGCGTGTGCGTAAGCCGGGTCCGGTAATGGTCGCCCTCGGGGGCGATGAAGACCTGCGTCTTGTGCTTGAGGCGCCGAAACGCCTTCGAGTGCACGATCCGGTCGCGGTCGCGTTGAAACGGCGTTCGAACCGGGCTGTCGGGCTCGGGCTCGACTCGCTTCGCCGGATATGACGGCGTCGCCCGCCCCCAGAGGAACTCGATCTCCCAAGCCCTGACCCGTTGCTCGAACGTTCCCTCGTGCATGCGGCGATCAGGATACGCTCGGTCGGATGGCCACCGCACTCGTAACCGGAGCGTCGTCGGGGATCGGTGAGCAGTTCGCCCGCCAGCTCGCCGAGCGCGGATACGATCTGATCCTCGTCGCCCGCCGAGCCGACCGGCTCGAGCAGCTCGCCGCCGAGCTGGAGACGACGACCAACGTGATCGCATGTGACCTCGGCGCCGCCGCCGCCGATCTGCCGGTCCGCGTCGCCGAGCTCGACCTCGAGGTCGACCTGCTCGTCAACAACGCCGGCTTCGGAACTCATGGACCATTCGTCGAGATCGACGAGGGTCGCGACGCGGAGATGATCCGGGTCAACTGCGAGGCCGTCGTCACGCTCACCCGCGCCTTTCTTCCGGCGATGATCGAGCGCCGTTCGGGTGGCGTAATCGTCGTCGCCTCGACCGCCGGCATGCAGCCGCTGCCCTACGAGGCCGTCTACTCGGCGTCGAAGGCGTTCGCGCTCAACTTCACCGACGCGCTCCACACCGAGCTGCGCGGCACCGGGGTCAAGGCGATGTCGGTCAACCCCGGCCCAGTCCCGACCGAGTGGCAGGAGGTCGCAGCGGCGAAAGACGGCGCGATCGCCAAAATGCCGGGAGTGATCGAAGCCGACCAGGTCGTCCGCGAGTCGC
>JBPCRS010000182.1:0-5234 GCA_050996575.1 Solirubrobacterales bacterium | reverse complement strand
GCGAGACCGAGCTGCCGGCCGAGGTCGAGACCGCGCTCAGCGCAGCCCAGCTCGACCCCGCGCACCTGCTGCTCGAGATGACCGAGACGTTTGTGATGGGCGACACCTACGCTTCGATGGCGCGGCTTGCCGCGCTTCGCGATCTCGGCGTCAGGCTCGCCGTCGACGACTTCGGCACCGGTTACTCCTCGCTCGAGTATCTCGATCGGCTGCCGATCGACGCGCTCAAGATCGCGAAGCCGTTCATCGACGGCCTCGGCACCTCGGCCGGCTCTGACGCGATCCCGCGGGCGATCTCCGATCTCGCCGAGATCTTCGGCCTCGTCGTCATCGCCGAAGGGATCGAGCGGCCCGAGCAGACGGAGGCGCTTCGCGAGCTCGGCTGCCGTTTCGGCCAGGGCAACGCGCTCAGCCCGCCGCTCGAGGCCGAGCGCGCCGATGCGGCTCTGTTCGGCGCCGGTTTGCTCGGCGGGAGCAAGGAAGTCATCGCGCCCGAATCCGAGCCGCGTGCTTAGAGCCCTGCTCCTGGTGATCGCGGCGTTGGCTCTCGCCTCGCCGGCGGCCGCCGAGGCCTATGACCCGGCGGACCAGCCACCGTTCGGAGGCGAGCCCGTGCCAGAGGCGATTGCGCCCGCGCGCGACGACGTGCCGCCGCCCGGCTTTGAGCTGAGCGCCGACGAGGTGGTCACGATCGCCGACCACACTGAGATAGTTCGGACGGAGCGGGCTGAGAGCCCGGGGATCGAGCCGCGGGCCCTCACCCGCGGCCCGGGGCGCTGGGAGGTCAAGTACTTCCTCGCTGAGGACGGCGGCCTGACCGAGGTCGCGCAGGTCCACGTCTCCGACCCCGACGGCGAGGTGCTCGAGGCCTGGCGCGACCACCAGGTCGAGACCAAGCTCGCCCGCGGCTACGACGGCGCCGTCGGCCGGGCGATCAACTCCCCGTGGATCTGGATCGCCCTCTGCCTGCTCTTCGTCGCTCCGTTCTTCGACCCGCGCCGCCTGTTGCGGCTCGTCCACCTCGACCTTTTCGTCATTGTCGGGCTCAGCCTCTCGCTGCTGTTCTTCAACCGCGGCGAGATCACCACGTCGGTTCCGCTCGTCTATCCCGTGCTGGGATACTTCTTCGCGCGCCTCTTGATCGCCGGCCTGCGCCCGCGCGAGCGCGCCGGTCCGCTCGTCCAGGACATCCCGATCGCCGTTGTCGCCGGACTCGCCGTCGCGCTCGCCGCAGGCCGGATTGCGCTCAACATCGCCGATTCGAGCGTGATCGACATCGGCGTCGCCGGCGTCGTCGGCGCCGATCGGATCGGCGACGGCGCCTCGCTCTACGAGGGGGTTTTCGCCCCCGGGATCGATCTCCGCGGCGATGTCTACGGACCGCTCAACTACCTCCTCTACATGCCGTTCGAGCTCGCCTTCCCATGGCAGGGGGTCTGGGACGACGTGCCTGCGGCGCACGCCGCGGCGATCGCCTTCGACCTGCTCACCGCGCTCGGCCTGCTCGCGCTCGGGGGCCGCCTGCGCGAGGGTGCCGAGGGCCGCGCGCTCGGCGTCGTCCTCGCCTTTGCCTGGCTCGCCTGCCCGTGGACCACCTACGCGCTCAACGCCAACAGCAACGACTCGCTTGTCGCGCTGGCGATCGTCGGCGCAATGCTCGCGCTCACATCGGCACCACTGAGGGGCGCCGCTGTCGCGCTCGGCACTGCGGCCAAGTTCGGCCCGCTGGCGCTGGCGCCGCTGTTCGCCGCCGGCACAGGCGAGCGCCGGCTGCGCTCGATCGTTCTCTTCTCGATCGCCTTCGTGCTCGTCACCGTTCTCGTCTTCTTGCCCTTCCTCCCCGACGGCGGCCCGCGGGAGGTCTATGACCGGACCTTCGGCTATCAGGCGAGCCGCGGTTCACCGTTCTCGATCTGGGGGCTGGCGCCGTCGCTCGAGCCGCTGCAGGTAGCGGCTCGGGTCCTCGCCGTCGCGCTCGGGATCGCGGTTGCGTTCATCCCCCGCCGTCGAAGTGCTCTCCAGATCGCTGCCCTCGGAGCGGCGGTCGTGATCGCCACCCAGGTCGCGGGCGGTCATTGGTTCTACTTCTACGTGCTCTGGTTCCTGCCTCTGGCCCTCGTCGCCATCTTCGGCGAGTCGAGGATGATCAGCCCGCGCTCGGAGCGATCTCCGTCTCCAGCCGGCCCAGCGTCGGCGAGCTGATCTCGATCCGATCGCCGGGCGCAAGCCAGACCCGTGGGTCGCGGGTCGAGCCGACTCCGGAGGGCGTCCCGGTCGCGATTACGTCGCCCGGCTCGAGCGTCATCAGCCGCGAAAGTCGCGCGAGCAGCTCGGGCACCGAGAAGATCAGGTCCGAGGTCGATGCCCCCTGCATCCGCTCGCCGTTTAGATCGAGCGCGATCTCGATCGCATCGTGCGGGCCCGCCTCGTCGGGTGTCACCAGCGCCGGGCCAAATGGGGCCGAGCCGTCGAAGACCTTGCCCGGCATCCATTGCGGGGTCTCGAACTGCAGGTCGCGGGCCGAGAGGTCGTTGAGCAGCGTGTAGCCGGCGACATGATCGAGCGCAACTTCGGCCTCGACCGCTTTCGCCCGGCGGCCGACGACGAATGCGACCTCGGCCTCGAAGTCGACCTTGCTCGAGGCCTCGGGCAGGACGACCGCGCGGCCGGCGGGCCAGAGCGCGTTGCGGTACTTGCCGAAGAAGGTCGGGCTCTGCGGCGGCTCCATCCCGGCCTCGGCCGCATGCGAGCGGTAATTGAGGCCGACGCAGATGATCTTCTCGGGGTCGGGTATCGGTGGACGAAGCTCGACCTCGGCGAGAGCGAGGCAATCGCCGCCGGTGTCGATCGCGGCGAGGCCGCCGTCGGCGCCGATCAGCTCTCGAACGCTCGCCCCGACGTCGACGACCTCGTCGCCGTCGATCATGCCGGCGCGCTCGCCGCGCTCGCCGATGTAGGAGATCAGCTGCATGTGGCGGCGACACTAAAGGGTCATCAGTAACGGGAGCGACGGGACTCGAACCCGCGGCCTCAGGCGTGACAGGCCGGCGCTCTAACCAACTGAGCTACGCCCCCGTGAAGGGTCGGGACGAGTTGCGCTCGCCCGACGCCGAAATGTAGCGCCGCCTCAGCGTGGCCGAGCTACGAGCGCGTCTAGCGTGACCGAGATCGTGCCGCCGTTGCGGGTGACCAGGTAGACGGTGCGCAGCTCCTCGCCCGCTTCGTCGGCCATCAGCGAGAGCAGGCCGCGGACGAACTCGTCTTCTTTCAGGGTCAGCGCCGCGTCGCCGATGACGAAGCTGGCGTAGGCCCCGGTGGCGTCGCCGACCGCGGTCAGCTCGCCGCAGATGACGGCCCGCGTGTGCTCCCCGATGCCGCCGATCTCGACGCGGACACTCTCTCCCAGCAGGCCCATCAGCTCGGCGAGCACGCCGTTGAAGTCGATCGCGCGCTCATCGAGCGGCGGCCAGATTGCCGGACCCAAGTCCCCGTTAGTGGCGCCTATTGGAGGTGTGCGTACCGATGGAACGACCGAGCATCCCCCTCCGGATGCTCGGTCGCCCCACGGACGCGGCAAGTGCTCGACCCCCCGGACGAGCACCCACCCCCCAAGTGCCACACGGCGCCCCCCGACGCCGCATCGTGTACCTATCCCCTACTGCGGGAAGCCCACGGGAAAGCCCTCTATGGAGCCGTGTCTCGTGTGGGTTCCGGTGCTTCATCACCCCACAGAACGGACCCGGCGTGCAAAGATCACGCTCTGCAGAGAAAAAAGTTCGCGCTACCTCAAACCGGGGGGTTTCAGTTTCGGTGGCGCGACGCCGATAGATGTTCGGGAGCAATCCCTCTTGGTTACCGCTGCGACAAAACCCCCCGTCGAAGGCGTTCTCGCACCCGCGAGGCTTTCCGACCGTGCGCTGTTCGCACGCGCGGCGAGTGACGAAGCCGCCTTCGCAGAGATCGTCCACCGCTACCGCGAGCCGCTTCGCCGCCACGCCGCCCGCTACGTCGGCGACTCTGACGCCGAGGACGTCGTCCAGCAGGCCCTCGTCAATGCCAGCCTCGCCCTGCGCCGCGAGCCCGAGCGCGAGATCGAGCCGAAGCCGTGGCTCTACCGGGTGACGACCAATGCCGCGATCGACCATCGCAGGGCCCGCGCGGTTCGCCCACTCGGCGACCGCCCGTTCGAGGAGCCCGACCTCGATTCGACGATCGAGGCTCCCGGTGGCGATCCCCACGACGTCGTCGCCGGCCGCGACGCGCTGCGCTCGGTCGTCGCCGGCATCCAGGACCTCTCGCCGAACCAGCGCCGCGCCGCCACCGCCCGCTTCCTCGAGGGGCGCTCGCACAACGAGATCGCCTCCGAGCTCGGCGTCAGTCGCGGAGCCGCCCGCGAGCTGATCTCTCGCGCCCGCCGCAACCTCCGCGAGACGCTGCCGGCGCTCTCGCCGCTACCGCTCTTCGGCAAGCTGCGCGAAGCCTTCGCCGGGATCTTCGCCGGCTCGGCTTCGGTGCCGGCGGCAAAGCTCGCTGTCAGCGCAGCCGTTGTCGCCGTAGTCGCGGGTGCCGGCGGAGCTGCGCTGAAGGCGAGCCGTGATGGCGGCGGACCGGTCGCCACCGGCGGTTCGGGCCCGGCCGCGGCCGCAGCGCTAACCACTCCGAAGCTTCCCGTCGTCGCCTCCCGCCCGCGGCCGATCGCCGCCGCCGGCTCAGCCGCGGGCCAGGGCGCCCGTGGCTTCGGCGGGTCGGGCCAGGGCTCCGGCGGCTCGCAATCGAGCTCGGGCGCCGGTGGAACCGCCGCCGCAACCGCGGCCGCCGGATCGGCGCCCTCCTCGGGCTCGGGCTCCTTGCCGAATCCTGTCCAGGGGCTCGCCGAGGACCTCGGCGTCGGCGGCGTCACCGAGGACCTCGGAATTCCCCCGGTGACCGTGCCGCAAGTGGCCGAGGACTTCGGGGTGCGCCTGCCGGACGTGCCGGACGTTGGCGGCGCCCTCGGCGGCGGTAACTAACTCCTAGTCGGCTCCGCTCTAGGTGCCGCTGCCGGCGACCGGAGGCGCCATCGGGTCGGCGTCCTCGCCCGGCCGCTCGCGCGCGAGGAAGTCCTCGACCAGCAGCAGGTTCTCGCTTGCCCGCTCGACGACGTTGAGCAGATCCTGCATCAGCGCGACCTCCTCGACCTGCTCCTTGACGAACCACTGCATGAACTGCTCGGCGCGGTAGTCCTTGGTCTCGCG
>JBPCRS010000129.1:0-6280 GCA_050996575.1 Solirubrobacterales bacterium | reverse complement strand
GAGCTTACGTGGGCGAGCTCGCCGAACAACTTCGGGACGAAGGAGTCGACCCGGCCGACCTCGAGCGGCTCGGACTGCTCGGAGCCGAGGCGATGCGCCGGCTGATCGAGGAGTCTCTCAAGCGCTTCCGCGTCGTCTACGACCGCTGGTACTCGGAGCGCTCGTTTCGCGAGTCGGGAAAGCTCGATGCGGTGATCGAGGCCCTGCGTGAATCCGGGCACGCCTACGAGTCCGAGGGGGCTACCTGGCTGCGGACGACCGAGTTCGGCGACGACAAGGACCGAGTGCTCCTGCGCTCGGGCGGCGAGCCGACCTACCTCGCCCCCGACATCGCCTACCACCGCGAGAAGCTCGATGCGGATGACCTTCTGATCAACGTGCTCGGCGCCGACCACCACGGCTACGTCGCCCGGATGCGGGCGGCGATCGAGGCGCTCGGCGAGGACCCCGACCGCTTCGAGGCTCTGATCATGCAGCTCGTCCACGTCGTCGAGGACAACAAGCGGGCGCAGATGTCGAAGCGAAAGGGCGAGTTCGTCACCCTCGACGAGCTCGTCGACGACATCGGCGTCGATGCCGCGCGCTTCTTCATGGTCCGCCGCACCCACGACACCCAGCTCGACCTCGAACTCGACCTAGCCCGCAAGCAGTCCTCCGACAACCCCGTCTACTACGTCCAGTACGCCCACGCGCGGATCGCCAGCATCGCCCGCAAGGCCGAGGCCGAGCGCGGCTGGGTCGATTCGGACGAGCGCGCCCTGGCAGCGGCCGAAGCGGGGCTCGAAGTCGTCGCCGAGCCCGCCGAGCGTGCTCTGGTCAAGCGCCTGCTCGCCTTTCCCGAGGAGGTCCGCGCCGCGGCCGACGGGCGCGCGCCGCACCGGCTCTGCGCCTACGCGACCGAGACAGCATCAGATTTCCACGCCTTCTACCGCGACTGCAAGGTCATCGGCGCGGGCGAGGGCATCGAGGACGCCCGGCTCGCACTCTGCACGGCGACGAAGCGCGTGATCGCCTCGACGCTCGGGTTGCTGGGGGTCGAGGCGCCGGAGAGGATGTAGGGCGGGCGGTACCGATTTGCCCACACATAGGGGCGTAGATCGACGTTCGTCCCCAAGGTGCCCGCACGAAACACGGGCAAAGGGCCACCAACTCCTACGGCCGTCCCCCGGTGAACTCGGTCAGCTTTCGCCATGCCGGCTTCGGCTCGAGCCGGTCGGAGAACAGGCCGGAGAAGCGGCAGACGGTGCAGTCCGCCTGAATCTCGTTGTCGCGCCAGACGAACCAGACGACCCTGGCGATGTTCCACTGCTCGCGGTTGGAGAGGAAGAGCCGATACGAGCGCGCGAGCAGGCGCTTTTGGCCCTGCTCGGACTTGACCAAGGCGAAGCCCGGCGGCCCATCGGTGGGCCAGCCGATCTCGGTGATCCACAGTGGCGCATTGGGCGCCGGGCCGGCGGCGATCGCTCGCTGCATCCTTTTCGCCTGAGTCGTGATTCCATCGAGCTTCGGTGCGTAGGGGTGGAGGGCGTAGGCGTCGAACGAGCTCGCGGCGACGCCGGCGGCGTGGAAGCGGTCGAGGAACCTCCAGGCGTCGATGCCGTTGCTCGGTGTGCCGAACATGCCGGCGAGGGCGACCGTCGCCGCCGGGTCGACCGCGCGGATCGCCTCCGCGGCGAGCGCAACCACTTTCGCGTACTCCGACGGTGAGGGCTTCGGCGCCCAGAAGACCGGCGAGTTCGGCTCGTTCCAGACCTGCCAGTCGGTGATCGGGACGAACGGCAGGCCGGGATCGGTGATCGCGCGCTCACGCCAGAACGCTCCCGCGGGCCCGTAGCGGCCGACCAGATCGACGAGAAAGTCCTGATAGGCGGCGCGGGCGGCGTCGTCGTCGATCGGCGGCCGCCCGGGATCGCTCGCGACCCAGGGCGGTGTGCCATATACGAACGGCGAGACGCGGATGCCCTCGCGAGCCGCGCGCTCGACGATCTCGTCGGTCGCGCTGAAGCGGGAGGCATCTTCGCCGTCGACCGGCAGCGGCCCGGGCACGTTCGGCAGCGGCGCCGGCGGCTCGCTCGGCCGCTCTGACTCGATGTGGGGCCAGTAGAACGGCACCCGCAGCGTGGCGACGCCACCGGCGCTCATCCGCTCGTACTCGGCGACGCTCAGCTTCGTCGCCGAAGTTACCCCGTAGAAGCCGGCCGAGGGCGCCGCCGGCGGAGCCGCGACGGCGCATGCGGCGGCCGAGCCGAGGCCGAGGAGCGCCCAGCCGAGGGCGGCGAGGAGACGGATCGGGCTCAGGGTTGTCCGCCGGCGAACTGGGCGAACTTGCGCCAGGCGGGTTTGGGCTCCATCCGGCTCGTGAACAGGCCCGAGAACGAGCAGACAGAGCACTGGGGCTGGACTCCGTTGTCGCGCCACGTGTACCAGATCACGCGCTCGATCTTCCACTCGCGGCGCTCGGAGAGGAACAGCTTGAAGGCCTTTGCCAGCAGCTTCTTCTGGCCGTCGGGGGTCTGCACGAGGTTGTAGTCGGCCGGTCCCTCGGTGGGCCAGCCGATCTCACTGATCAGCAGCGGCAACCGCTTATCACCGTTTCGCTCGAGCACGTCGCGGGCGAGGCCGACCTGCGTCCGGATCCCTTTCAGGCCGGGCGAGTAGGGGTGCAGCCCGAAGGCGTCGAAGGTCTCGGCGATCCCAGGAGACTGGTAGAGGCCCTCGAGGTAGGTCCAGGCTTCGATCCCGTTCGCCGGCGTGCCGAACATCCCGGCGAGCACGATCGCGGCGCCGGGGTCGGCGGCCCGGATCGCGGCGTTCGAGATCTGCATCAGGTCGGCGTACTCGGCGGGGGCGGGCAGCGGCGACCAGTAGACGTTCGAGTTGACCTCGTTCCACAGCTGCCAGGCGTCGATCGGCTTCTTCGGCACGTTCGGGTTCTCGGCCCAGAACTCGCCGCCGTGCCCGTAGCGGCGGACGAGGTCGGTGAGCAGGTCCTGCCAGGCGGCCCGCGCCGCCTCGCTGTCGAGCGGCGGGCGCATCGGGTCGGGGGAGATCCAGTCCGGGGTCCCGTAGACGAACGGCAGCACCCGGATCCCGGCTCGGGCGGCATTGCCGACGAGGTCGTCGGTCGCCTTCCATTGCTTCGACTCGGGCGCCGGAGTCGGCAGCGGCACCGGCACCGGCGGGACACCACCGCCACCGCCACCGCCACCGTCCTCGACCGGGGGGTCGGGTTCGATCGACGGCCAGTAGAACGGGTAGCGGATCGTCCCCGCTCCGGCGCGTCCCATCCGGTCGGTCTCCTGAAGGTCGAGCTTGGTCGCTGGGGAGACGCCGTAGAACTCATCGAACGGGGCCGGTGGCAGCGCCGTCGCCGTCGAGGCGGTACCCGAAAGCGCCAGCAGCAGCACCAGCCACGTAGCGCCGAGCAGCGCCGCCCGGCGAGGTAGTCGAATCGGCTTGGTCATCCCCGCTCGGTGCGGGGCCCCGGTGAGGTGTCGGCGGCAGGGCGGCTGCGAAAGCCGAGGACGGCGGCGACGAGAGCGATCATGCCCATCGCGATCGCGAGCGGCAGGACACCGCCCTCGGTGCCGGCGTCGGTCGCGCCGGCCTGCGCGGCGGCAATCGCGGGCACGTTGTCGAGCGATGGCGGCTTGACCCCCTGCCCGGGGACCGGGTCAGGGTCGGGGTCGACCGGCTTCTGCGGCTTCTCGGCCTCGACGACAGGGGCGACCGGGATGGCCTCGGTCGGGGTCGCGGTCGTCGGCACCGGGGCGGCGGGCGCAACCGGCACCGGCGCCGGGGCGGGCGTGTTCGCCGGCGGCGGGTCGTCCTCGATGTCGAGCACATATTCCTCGCATCCGGGGCAGGCGGCGCTCGCAGGGAGGGGCGCGACGACAACTGTCGCCAGCACGGCAAGGAGGGCTGTTGAGAGCGTCGAGTACCGTGTCATCCCGCCACGTCCCGCGTCCGATGAACAGCGACCAGCGTAGCGCAAAGACTGGCCGCAGCGATGCGGTTACAACCCTGGCCGAGCGCCGGCGCGAGCCCCCTCCGGAGGAGGCTGACGCCCGCGATATGGGCGCTGCGAGCGAGGCCGCTCGGCACCGGGCGCGCTCGTCCGAGGGAGCTCGAAACGAGCCGGGCGAGTCGCGGCTGTCGTTCATCCTCGGCGGCATCACCGCCGTCGCCTACGTCTTGCTCAGCCTCGCCGACGGCGGCTTCGCAGCCGGCATCTGGGCGCAGGCGGGAGTGCTCGTCTGGTGGAGCGTTCTCGTCACGATCCTCTCCCGCGCCTGGCCGCGCTCGCGGATTCCTCCGCTGGCGGCCGTCGCCGGCCTCGCATTATTCGGCCTGACCGTGCTCACCGGCGCCTCGATGTCGTGGGCGAGCGACCCTGGGGCCGCCTTCGCCGACACGATTCGCGCGCTCGGCTACCTCGGCGTCTTCGTCCTCGCGGCGATCGCCTGCCGCCGCGGCGCCGGAGGGTCGCTGCTCGCCGGGGTCACGGTCGGACTCGTCGTGCTCGGCGCACTCGCGCTGATCTCGAGGCTCGAGCCGGGCTTCACCGGCGGGGTCGACGAGGCGCTGGCGCTCGAGGTATCCGGAGGCAGGCTGAGCTACCCGCTCGGCTACTGGAACGCAATGGGCGCCTGCATGGCGACAGCGCTCGTCCTCTGCGTCTGGCTCGGCGCCGGCGCTCCGACGAGGGGCCTGCGGGCGCTTGCCCTCGCCTCGATCCCGATCGTCGTCCTCAGCCTCTTCTTCAGCGGATCGCGCGGGGGCGTGCTCGCCGCGATCGTCGGTATCGCGGTCCTGCTCGTCGTCGGCCCGCGACGGGTGACGCTCGCCAGCGCCGCCGCGCTCGGCCTCGGGTTGGCGGCCCCGCTCGTCATCTACGCCGGCGCGAGCTCGGGTCTCGTCAACGGTCAGGCGAACGCGGCAACCGCGCGCTCGGGCGACGAGCTCCTGTTCCTGACCGTCGTCGTGATGGCCGTGATCGCGATCGTCGCGATCAAGCGCGACGAGTGGCTTGGCGGACTCCACCTGCCGGTGCTCGGCGCTCGCCGGGTCGTCACGGCACTCGTCATCGTCGGTGTGCTCGGCGCGCTCGTCGTCGACCCGGTGACGCGACTGCGAGCCCTCGATGCGGCGCCCGCCGAGACTCAACTCTCGGCGAAGCAGGAACGGACGCGGTTTGCGGTCGTCGGCGGCAGCGGGCGCGTCCAGTTCTGGAACGCGGCGATCGATGCGGCCGAGGCCGAGCCGCTTCGCGGGATCGGTGCCGGTGGCTTCGAATACTGGTGGAACGTAAATCGCGACCTCGACGTGCCGGTGACCCATGCGCACTCGCTCTTCCTCGAGTCGGCAGCTGAGGTCGGCCTGTTCGGTGCGCTGCTCGCGTTGATCTTCTTCATCGCTCCGGTGGCCGCCGGGGTGCGCAGACGGCTGGCGCCGACGGCATGGGCCGATCACGGTGCCGCGGGAGGATCGATTGGCGCGGCGATGGGTGTGCTCGCCGCGGGTCTTCTTACCGCGTCGATCGAGTGGACCTGGGACATCCCGTCGACGTTCGTCCCGGTCGTGCTCGCGGTCGCCGTGCTGACCGTTTCGCGGGCTCGGGCGACGGTGAGACGGCCGGCGGGCGAGCATCGGCTGCGCCGCGGCGCGTCCGGACTCGCGATTGCCGTCGTCGCGCTCGCCGCGACCGCCGCCTGCGGCGCTCTCTTCGTCTCCGAGGATTCGCTTGACCGGAGCCGTGTCGAGCTTGCCGCGGGCAACCCGCGCCGTGCCTTGGACGCGGCGCGGAAGGCCGGCGACTACGCGCCGTTCAGCGCTCGGCCGTACGAGCAGATCGCGCTGGCCGAGCAGGAACTGGGTCACTCCGCTGAGGCGAACCGTGCGCTCGGCGAGGCCCAGGAACGCGCCGACCTCGATTGGACCCTCTGGTTCGTCGAGGCCGGAAACGAACTTCGCGACGGCAACACCGGCGAGGGCACGTACGCGCTCAACCAGGCCGAGGCGCTCAACCCGAGGGCGCCCGCGAGGCTGTTCACCGCGCCGAGCGTGCTCGCCACGGAGTTCTTCCGCCGACTCGCCAGGGAGAGCGGGGTCGAGTACGACGCCGGCGGCTGATCAGGTGCTCCCTAGGTGGTTCCCCCCTCTCGCTTCTCGTTGGGCTTAAATCAGCGCAGGGAGGGTGATCGGAGTTGATCGGCGATTGCTCGGCGTCGTCCTGCCGGTCGACCGGCGTTTAGCTCAAGCCAGGTGCGGATCGTCTTGG
>JBPCRS010000109.1:0-14319 GCA_050996575.1 Solirubrobacterales bacterium | reverse complement strand
AGGGTTCCGGCACTGAGGAATGGGCTCGAGCCATCGAGAGCAGGTGATGTCGCCGCGCCCGGGCAGGCGGTCAGCGAGCGCTCGAAGTCGAGCTGGTCGTAGCGCTGGCTGGCGGGCTGCGGATCGAGCAGGCCGGTGACGGCGTCGTAGTCGAAGAGGCCGGTCGCGGGAAGCGAGACGCGGGCATAGTGGCCGTTGCCGTCGTAGTAGCCGGTGACTTGGGCGAACTTGGCGATGAAGGCCATCAGGTCGGGTGAGTAGGGGACGGCGAACTCGATGTCGTCCTGCGAGTCGTTGATCGCCTGGATCGAGGGACCGACCGCACGCCGTGTCGCCCGCTCGAACTCGGGGGAGTCGCGAAGCAGGTCGGCGAGGTCGTTGCGGGGCCCGGGCTCGTAGACCGCGTGACCAAGGTCGTTGAAGACCGGGATCGAGCGCTCGGCGACCGGGCGCAGGTCGCGCAGGAAGGGCGCGAGGTCCTTTGTCGCCGGCTTCGAGGCGGCGACGAACGGATCGAGGTCGTCGAGCGTGGTGCGCAGGTTGACGAAGGTCGTGTTCGATTGGCGCAACGCCGGTGGCAGGGCGACGAGTATGCGCTCGAGCGAGCTGTTCTCGTCGGCGATCGCACCGAGCGCCTCGTTCGTGTTCGAGACGAGCGAGGTGAGGTCTCCACGCCGGGCGGCGACGGCGTTCATCACGCTGCCCGTGTCGGCGACGAAGTTGGTGAAAACCTCCTGGTCGCGAGTCAGCTCGGCGAAAAGCTGCTCGGTCGAGGAAAGTCCGGCGCTGAGGAACTTGTAGGCGCGGTTTGCCTCAGGCCCACGGTTGACGTAGATCCCGGCCTGACCTTCGATCACATCCTGGAGAGCTCGTCGGGCTCGCGGGCGGAAGGCGTCGAAGAGCTGGTCGATGTCGACCGGGGCGACCGTGTCGACCTGTGAGAGCGGCTCCGCCGGATCGAGCTCTTCCGCGTTGTCGGGGCCGGGCGAGATCGAGACGTAGCGGTTTGCGACCGCGGAGAGCGAAGGCTGGCGGATCACCGCCGTGGTGCCCTCGTGCAGCGGCTGCTCGACCTCGATCGTGACCTCGGCCTGGTTGTCGTCGGTGAGGATGATCGACTTGACCGTGCCCGCCGGCACCCCTCCGATCCGCACCTCATTGCCTTCGACGAGCTGGCCTCCGGTTTCGAACAACATCCGGTAGGTGTTGCCCTCACCCCCGCCGCGGAAAAGCAGGACAAAGACGAGAACGAAGGCGACTATCAGGGCCGCGAACGCGGCCACTCTTGCGAATCGGGATTTTTTCTCTGTCATCTGGGTATCGGTCGCCTCACCCCCCCCGGCTCGCAGCTTCCTCGTCGCTCGACCCGATTCCGTAGCCATGCTACCCACGCGCCCAGCGCGCCGAGGGACCCGTAACGCGAACTCAACCTTTCGCGGCCCGGCCTCGAGGAAGCCGGCGGGATCGTATGCAGCGGCGTAACGATCGGCGCATTGGCACGACTATTCTGAGTCGGCGGCGAAAGGCCGCATGCCCGAAGGAGGAAGCAAGTGGAAAAGGTTGAGAAGACGGACGCCCAGTGGCGCGAGCAGCTCTCTGACGAGGAGTACGAGGTCGCCCGCAAGCACGGCACCGAACGTGCCTTCACCGGGCGCTACTGGGACAACAAGGACGATGGCGTCTACCGCTGCGTCGGTTGCGGCCAGCCCGTGTTCGACTCGGCGACGAAGTTCGACTCCGGCACCGGCTGGCCGAGCTTCTACGAGCCGATGGACGACTCGAACGTCGAGACCCAGACCGACGGCGGCTTCCTGATGAAACGGACCGAGGTCCACTGCAGCCGCTGCGACTCACATCTCGGCCATGTCTTCGACGACGGCCCGAACCCGACCGGCCAGCGCTACTGCATCAACTCCTGCTCACTCGAGTTCGACGGCAAGGACGAGGACGAGGGGTAGGGCTAGCGCAGCGGCCGCAACGCGGCCGGTGCTCCGGCGGCGACGAGGGCGGGCGGCATCGTCACGGCGCCGTCGGCTTGCTGGCGGTTTTCGATCAGTGCGATCAGCGTGCGGCCGATCGCGACCGCGGTCCCGTTGGCGGTGTGGACGTGGAGCGGCGACCCCTCGGGATCGGGCCGGTAGCGGATGTCGGAGCGGCGCGCCTGGTAGTCGGTCGTGTTCGAGGTCGAGGTGAGCTCCCGGTATCGGTCCTGGCTCGGAATCCAGCCCTCGCAGTCGAACTTGCGAGCGGCGGGCGCGCCGAGGTCGCCGACCGGGATGTCGACCACCCGGTAGGGAATCTCGAGCGCGCCGAGCAGCTTCTCCTGCAATCCGAGCAGCCGCTCGTGCTCGGCGCCTGACTCGGACGGCTCGCAGAATGTGAACATCTCGACCTTGTCGAACTGGTGGACGCGGAAGATCCCGCGCGTGTCCTTGCCGGCCGCGCCCGCCTCGCGCCGGAAGCAGGTCGAGATTCCGACGTAGCGAAGCGGCAGCCGCGCCGGGTCGAGGATCTCGTTGGCATGCAGTGCGGCGAGTGAAACCTCGGAGGTGCCGACGAGGAAGAGCTCGTCCTTTGGTACCTCGTAGATCATCTCGCGCTCGGCCGGGAAGAATCCGGTTCCGACCAGCGTCTGCTCGCGGACGAGCACCGGCGGCACGACGGGAACGAAGCCGTCGGGGGCGAGCAGCTCGAGCGCGAAGCGGATCAGCGCGAACTCGACCAGCACGAGGTCGCCGAGCAGGTAGGCGAAGCGCGAGCCCGAGGCCTCGGCCGCGTGCTCGATGTCGATCAGGCCGAGTGCGGTCGCGAGCTCGAGGTGGTCGCGCGGCTCGAACTCGAAATGCGGGCGCTCGCCGACCTCGCGAAGGGCGACCGCATCCTCCTCGCTGTCGCCGTCGGGGGCGTCGAGATCGGGAATGTTCGGGAGCAGCGGCGCGAGCTCCTCGAGCGCCTGCTCGGCGTCGGCGAGCTCGGCCTCGAGCTGCTTGATCTCGCCGCCGAGCTCGCGCATCGCTGCGATCGCCCGCTCGGCGTCGTCGCCGGCGCGCTTCGCCTCGGCAATCGCATCGGAGGCCTGGTTGCGGCGGGCGCGGCGCTTCTCGAGGCCGGGCAGCAGCTCGCGGCGGCGTGTGTCGAGGGCGAGCAGCTCGTCGAGCTGCTCTGCGGCACCGCGGCGCGCCAGGGCTTCCCGAGCCGGGCCGGGGTCCTCGCGGATTCGCTTCAGGTCGAGCAGAAGATCACTGATTCCTGATCAGCGTGGGGGTGTGTTGGGATTGGGAATTAGTGATCTAGCTACTCGTCCTCGGGCTGGCCCGAGTCCGACTGCTCGGAGGCGACGTCGGCCGCCTCCTCCTCGTCCTCGACAACCGTCGGCGCCGCGGCCTCGTCGGGGACGAGCGGCTCCTCGACGTCGGAGCCGGAGTAAGCCGCGACGAACTCGGCGACGCTGGTCGCATCGTCGCCGACGACGATGTTCTGCGGCATGATCGCGCCGGAGAAGCCGCCGTTCTGGATCGCGTAGAGGGCGTCGTCGGAGGTGACCTTGCGCTCGTCGAAGTTCGGCCCCTGGACGCGGAGCTCGCGCTCGGCCGAGCCCTGGGCGCCCGCCGGGGTCATCGTGCTGCAGCCCGAGCAGCGCTCGGCGAAGAGCACGGCACCGGCGTGGGCGGGGTCGTCCTCGGGCACGGTGATGCCCTCGCCGCCGCATGCGGCGAGGGCGATCGCAGCTGTCCCGGCAGCGGGACCGAAGGGGATGGCTCGGCGGTAGGCGGATCGCACGGCGGCGGCATCATACTTCCGCCACTTGAGGGCGAGCATCACGATGAAACGCCGCACCCGGACTCGGCCCATAACCGTCGCTGGATCGCCGTCATCATGATGGGCGCCCTGAGAGACGAACATCCCGACTTCCGCCAGGCGATGTCGCTGCTCCCGACCGGGGTCTCGATCGTGACAGCGATCGGCGGCGCTCACCCGGCCGGAGCAACCGCGGGCGCGGTCTCCTCGCTCTCGCTCGAGCCGGCGCTGATGCTCGCCTGCCTCGATCTCGGCTCGCGAACGCTCGACGCCGTGCGCGAATCCCAGCGCTTTGGCGTCAACGTGCTCGCGGCCGAGCACGAGGACCTCGCCCACCGCTTCTCCACCAAGGAGCACCCCTCGGTCAAATGGGATGGCGTCGAGTGGACCGAGCGCTCAGGTGTGCCATGGATCGAGGGCTCGGTAGTCCGCGTCGCATGCACGCTGAACGCGCTGCACGAGGGCGGCGACCACGTGATCGCGACCGGCGAGGTAATCGAGCTCGAGGCGCCGGGCGGCAACCCGCTCCTCTTCTGGGGCGGGGCCTACCGAGGCCTGCACCTCAGCGGCCGATGATCACAACGCCCATGCGGGCGAGCGTGTACGCCGATCGGACCTGATCGTGGGCGCGGATCGCGCGCCAGGCGTGCCGCATGTCGTGGGGCGACCAGATGTCGTCGAAGACGACCACCGCGGGATCCGCCAGGCCCGGAAGGAGGGTCTCGAAGTGGGCGCGGGTAGCGTCGCCCTCGTGCTCGGCGTCGATCAAAGCAAAGTCGACGGGGCCTCCGTCGCTGACGGCCGGCCCCAGGGTCTCGCTGAGATGACCGGCACGAAACTCGACCCGATCGGAGAGCCCGAGCGACGCGAAGCCTTCCTCGGCGACCCCACCCCACTCCCCGGCGGCGTCGAGGGCGATCATCGCGCCCTCACCGTTGAGCTCCAAGGCCGCGGCCTGGTAGAGCGCCGAAAGCCCGAACGCGGTCCCGAGCTCGAGGCAGGAACGGGGGCGAAGCTCGCGCACGAGATGAAACAGGAAGCTGCCCCAGGTCGCCGGGATGCTGAGCATCATCATCCCTCCCCAGAGCGGAATCGGGCGGTCGAAGTGGCGGGCCCAGGCGGGAAGCTCGCCGGCGCTGCGCTCGACACCGGAACTGATCTCCTGCCGGCGCGTTTCGAGCTCACGGCGGCGCCTCGCTATCCGCTCGAGCCAGCGCCGCTCCTCGGCGCACGCACGCCCGAGTGAAACCGCCCTCAGCGCCCGTGCCAGCGCCCGATCGGGCGCGGCGCCGCGAGTGGCAGCCCACGGCGCGGCGAGGAGCATTCGGGCGCGCACAGCCGCCGGCGAGCCGGCGAGGTCGAGAACGGTCGCGCTCAGCGACCAGGCGCGCACTATCAGCGGCCGCTGACGAGCACGCCCGCGAGGTGGCAGAAGTTCTGCGACGGATCGGGATCGTTCGACTTCCAGCGCGATGAGAGGAAGAGCTTGCCGGCGGACGGGCCGAAGTCGGCGACGACGAAGCCGTTATTCGGCATCTCGTAGCGATACGGGCCCTGGGTCTGCTCGCTGGTCGAGGGCACCGAGCCCTCGTAGGCGGTGAAGTTGGCGCTGCTGACGCCGGCAGCCGGGAAGAGCGTGAATCGCCGCACACCGTTGACGCCGGGCTGGCAGTCGACGCGGGCGCTGCCGAGCCCCGGCAGCTCCGCCGTCCAGGCGCTGTTGCCCGTCGAGGAGTTCTCACCGCGCCAATTGACGACAAGCGAGCGCGCCAGCGGCGGGTCGGCGCCGGCGGCCTCGGTGGTGAAGTTGGCGTCGACGTGGCAGCGCGACTTCGAACCGTCGGTGAAGTCCCACTGCCAGGAGAGCTCGACCGCGGTTGGAGGGCCACCGACGCCACCGACCGCGCCGAACGGCATGCGGTCGGAGATCACCCCGGTGAGAGCACCGGTCGATCGCCCTTCCGGAGTCGGGCCGAACTTGTTGAACCCGAGGTTGAACTCGGTGCCGCCGAAGGCGTTGGTCGAAGCCTCCTGGACCGAACCCTCCTCGAAGGCGTCATCCCAGCGCCGATAGGTGAAGGCGACGATCGCGGTCTCGCGATTGGGGTCGTCGGGAATGACGCGGATCCACTGCGTGTCCGGGCGGCAGACGACGATCCCGCGGCCGATCCCCGGAACGTTGAACTCGCGGCTGTCGTTGCCCTCGAAGTTGCCGCCCGACCAGTCGACAGTCAGCCCCTGGAAGTTGGCGCCCGGGACGCCGGGGATTCCAGGGTCGCCGCTCGGCCCGCCGCCTGTCCCACCGCCGCCACCGCCACCGCCGGCGTCGAAGAAGGTGACCGGCTCGGTCGCCGCCTTTCGCTTGCTGCAACCGCGCGAGGTGCCGGAGGCGACGATCTCGTAGTTCGTCTCGGCCTCGAGCGGCGAGACGAACTCGAGCGCGATCGTCCGTTTCTCGGTGATCTTGCCGTCGGCGACGCCGAACGCGACCATCGTCCCGCCGAGCTTGACCTTGACCTTGACCGCCCGGAGCTTGGCTCCGTTCTGCGGCTTGACGTTGACGTAGGCGCGGCGCTCGAACTCGTCGACCTCGTTCGTCGGCGAGGAGACCTTCGCCGGCAGGCTGTTGGCGCACGAACGCGCCTGCGCCGCCGGCGCAGTCGAGAGCAGCGTGAGCGCCGCAAAGGCGAAAAGGACCGCCCCCACGGCCGTGAACGACCGCCGGGCCATGCCCTCAGAGTAGTTGTGGCCCCTTGCCATCAGATAAGGAACGCACGCCGAGCGGATGGGTTGCGATTCAGCCGCCGAGCCGACTCAGCTGCCGCGGCGCCACCGCGCCCGCGCAGCAGGCGGTGGCGACTGACCTCATCGAACCCTCTCCGAGAGCCTAAAGACCGCCGCTGGTGAATGCGGCGCGTAGCGCGAGGCCAAAGATGACCAGCGCCGAGAGCGCCATGATCCCGGTCTCGCCGCGGTTGATCTCGAGCACGACCTCGCGCTGGCGGTTCTCCGGCAGCGCGTCGTAATCGAGCCCCTCGAGCGCGCGGTCGGCGGCGCTCGAGCGCGCGCCCTCGCCGAGGAAGGAAACGAGCAGCGGCAGCAGACCGTAGACATAGTGCAGGCCGTCGGGCGGCTCGCGGCCGATCAGCAGCAAGACTGCGCCGAGCAGGACCTGGAGGACGACGAGGGCCTGGGCGACGCGCAGCAGATACCAGAAGGTGACCGACGGCTTTCGGCGCCCCCAGGCGACACCGCCCCATGTTCCGGCGACCAAGCTCGAGAGGACGACCGCGATCCCGGTCCACATATGTAGTTCGGCCTCTGTCACGACGCCTATCTATACCCGCCTCGAGCGGTCGGGATTTGGCTTTCTGATGCGAAAAATCACTATGTAACAGCTTGCCACAAGGTCAGATAGTCTCCGCTCAATGCCCAAGTCGCCGAATCCTCCGCTTCGCGTCCGGTTCGGCTCGATCTCATCTGCATGAGATGCTCCAGGGCTACCTACCAGTGATCGTCTTCGCCGGCCTGGGACTGGTCGTCGGGCTGACGCTGATCACGCTCAATCGCTTCCTCGGGCCGCAGCGGCCGAGCAAGGTCAAGTCCGAGCCCTACGAGTGCGGCCTGCCGACTGAGGTCTCGCGCACCTTCCGCTTCGGGATCAGCTTCTACATGGTCGCGATGCTGTTCATCCTCTTCGATATCGAGGTCGTCTTCCTCTATCCGGTCGCGGTGATCCTGCAGGATGCCGACTCGTTCTTCGTCCTCGCCGAGATCCTGATCTTCATCGCGCTGCTGATGGTGGCGCTCGTCTACGTCTGGCGCCGGGGAGCCCTCGATTGGAGGTAGTGAGGCGGGAGAAGCTGCGCGCCGCTGCACCGCTCGAGGAGCCCCGAACCCGCGAGGAGCTTCGCGTGCGCCAGCTTCGCGCGCGCGATCTGCTTCGCGGTGACCTCGAGGGAGAGGAGCTGCAAGCGCACGTCGAGGACTCGGTGCTGACGACGACGCTCGAGAAGGTGCTCAATTGGGGTCGCGCGAACGCGATGTTCCCGGCGACGTTCGGGCTCGCCTGCTGCGCGATCGAGATGATGTCGATCGTCTTGCCGCGCTATGACATCGCCCGCGTCGGCGCCGAGGCGATGCGGGCATCGCCGCGCCAGGCCGACTTCATCATGCTCTCGGGCCGGGTCTCGATCAAGATGGCGCCGGTCGTGCGCCGGATCTACGACCAGATGCTCGAGCCGAAATGGGCGATCTCGATGGGCGCCTGCTCTTCCTCGGGCGGGATGTTCGCGAACTACGCGGTGGTCCAGGGCGCCGACAAGTTCATGCCGGTCGACATGCACGTCCCCGGGTGCCCGCCGCGCCCGGAGGCGCTGATCTACGGCTTCAACAAGCTGCAGAAGAAGATCCTCGGCCACCCCGAGCCGGGCTGGCGCCGCCGCTACAACGCCGAGGGCACCGAGGAGTGGGCGCGCGGCGCCGACATCGCCACCGACGCCGAGCGCGAGGCTTACGAGCGCGCTCGCGAAGCGGCCGCGGCGGCTCTGCCGATGACAAGCCGACTGGCCAGCGGTCCGGGTGCCTGACGCCGCCGGCCTCGAGCTGATCGCCCAGGACGTGAACGACGCCCACGGGGGCGCGATCCTCGGCACCTACCACGAGCGCGGTCAGGCCTGCCTGATCGCCGACCCCGAGCAGATTCTCGAAGTACTCGGCTGGCTGCGCGACACGCCGAGCCAGGAGTACCGTTTCCTGGCCAGCGTCCACGGCGTCGACTACCTCCCCGCCGAGCCCCGCTTCGGCGTCCACTACGAGCTGCTCAACATGCCGAGGGTCGAGCGCGTCCGGGTTCGCGCGGCGCTCGCCGATCCGGGCGAGCCCGAGCTTCCCGAGCTCGACTCTTGTGTTGAGCTGTTCCCGACCGCGAACCACCAGGAGCGCGAGGTATACGACTTCTTCGGCGTCGTCTTTCGCGGCCATCCCGACCTGCGTCGGATCCTGATGCCTGAGGACTACGTCGGCTGGCCGCAGCGGCGTGACTTCCCGGTCGGCGGCGAGCCGGTCGCGTTCACCGTCCACGAGCAGGACGCCGGCTGGTACAAGGCGCCGTGAGCACGCTCGAGCAAAAAGAGGCCCTCGCAGACGACCCGGTCGGGAAATCGAGCATCGAGCGCACGTCCCTCACCGAGGACGGCGGCGACATCGAGCAGGAGCTGATGACGATCAACATGGGGCCGCATCACCCGGCGACCCACGGAGTGCTGCGGCTCGTGCTGACCCTGCAGGGGGAGGTCGTCAAGGAGGTCAAGCCGGTTATCGGCTACCTCCACACCGGGATCGAGAAGAGCTGCGAGGACAAGGCGTACTGGAAGGTGATCCCGTTCGTCGAGCGGATGGACTACATCTCCTACTTCTTCCAGATGGAGGCCTTCTGCGGCGCGGTCGAGAGGCTGCTCGACCTCGAGGTGCCGCGACGGGCGCAGTTCCTGCGGACGATCCACCTCGAGCTCAACCGGATCCACTCGCACCTCGTCTGGCTCGGCACCTCTGCACTCGACCTCGGCGCGATGTCGATGTTCTTCTACTGCTTCCGCGACCGCGACCGGATCCTCGACCTGTTCGAGATGTCGACCGGTCAGCGCATGCACACCCGCTACTTCCAGGTCGGCGGTGTGATCGAGGACATCCCAACCGACTTCGCAAGTCGGGTTCTTGATTTTTGCGACGAGATGCCCTCGAGGGTCGACCAATTCGAGGCGATCCTGAACAAGAACGAGATCTTCCTCGCGCGGACGAAGGGCGTCGGGATCGTCTCGAAGGAGCGCCTGCTCGAGCTCGGGGTGACCGGGCCGCTGCTGCGGGCCGCGGGCGAGCCCTGGGACCTGCGCAAGGTCGCCCCCTACGCCGCCTACGGAGAGATGGAGTTCAACATCCCGATCGGCACGGTCGGCGACGGCTACGACCGCTACCGGGTCCGAGCGGCGGAGATCCGCGAGTCGGTGAAGATCATCCGCCAGGCCGTCGAGGGCCTGCCGGAGGGTCCCTGGCTCGCCGACGACCGCAAGGTCTGCCTGCCCCCGCGCGACGAGCTCTCGACCTCGATGGAGGCGCTGATCCACCACTTCAAGCTCGTCACCGAGGGCTTTCGAGTACCGCCCGGCGAGGTCTACAACCCGGTCGAGTCGCCGCGCGGGGAGCTCGGCTGCTTCGTCCTCGCCGATGGATCCTCGAAGCCGGCGCGGGTGCACATGCGCGACCCCTCGTTCGTCAACCTGCAGTCGCTGCGCGAGATGTGCGTCGGCAGCTACATCGCCGATCTGATCCAGAACCTGGCGATGCTCGATCCGATTCTCGGCGGGATCGACCGATGAGCGAGATGCGCTCGACCGATGCGCTGACCGGTCAGGAGCGCGAGGACCTGATCGCCTCGATGCGACCGGAGGACGCGGCGGATGTGCCCGAGCTACACGAGGTCGACTGCCCCGACGATCTGCGGATCGAGATCGAGACGTCGATGGCGAAGTACCCGCAGATCCGCTCGGCCTCGATCCCGGCGCTTTGGGCGATCCAGCGCCGCTACGGCTGGTGCACGCCGGACGGGATCCGCCAGGCCGCCGCGGTGATGGGGGTCAGCCCCGCCTATCTCGAGTCGGTGGCGAGCTTCTACGACCTCTTCGCGACCGAGCCGATGGGCCGCCACCGCGTCCTCGTCTGCACCAACATCTCGTGCTGGATGAACGGCGGCGACGAGCTGCTCGACGCGTTCAAGGACGCCGCCGGCGTCGCTCACTCCGACGAGCAGCACGCCGACGCGACCTCGCCCGACGGGGAATTCGAGGTGACCGGGTTCGAGTGCCTCGGCGCCTGCGACATCGCGCCGATGGCCTCGCTCGACGCCCTCTACTACGGGCCGCTCGAGCCCGGCGATGCCGCGACCGCGCTCGACCAGCTCCGAAACGGCGACGAGGTCCTCCCCGACAAGCGAATTTCGAAGCGGCCGGCGGCCGGCGGCGACGTGCCGGCTGATCCGAGGGTGAGCGATGGCTGAGACGCGGATGCTTTTCGCCGGGGTCGACGACCCCGACCTGCACTCGATCGAGGCCTACCGCGAGCGCGGCGGCTACAAGGCGCTCGAGAAGGCCTTCCGCGGGATGGAATCGGAGGACCTGCTCGAGGAGCTCGAGGCCTCGGGGCTCAAGGGCCGCGGCGGCGCCGGCTTCTCGATGGGCAAGAAGGGCTCGTTCCTGCCCCGCGGCGAGATGGCGAAGTTCCTCTGCTGCAACGCCGACGAGTCCGAGCCCGGCGCGTTCAAGGATCGCGAGCTGATGCAGAAGAACCCGCACCAGCTGATCGAGGGCGTCGCGATCGCCGCGCTTGCCGTCGACGCCGGCCATTGCTTCATCTTCATCCGCGGCGAATACTGGGAGGTCGCCGACATTCTCGACGCCGCCGTCGCCGAGGCCTACGCCGCAGGCTACCTCGGCGAGTCGGTGCTCGGCACCGGCGTCGGCGTCGAGCTCGTCGTCCACCGCGGCGCCGGCGCCTACATCTGCGGCGAGGAGACAGCACTGCTCGACTCGCTCGAGGGCAAGCGCGGCAACCCGCGGCTGAAGCCGCCGTTCCCGGCGATCCAGGGTCTCTACGGCGGCCCGACCCTGATCAACAACGTCGAGACGCTCTCCAACGTCCCCCACATCGTCAACCGCGGCGCGGAGTGGTTCAAGCGCTTCGGCACCGAGGGCTCGCCGGGAACGAAGGTCGTCTCGGTATCGGGCTGCGTGCAGAGGCCCGGCAACTACGAGGTCGAGCTCGGCATCCCCTCGCGCGAGATCGTCGAGGGCCTGGCGGGCGGGCCGCCTGAGGGGCGCAGGGTGAAGGCCTGGTTCCCCGGCGGCTCCTCCGCCCCCGTCCTGACCGAGGCCGAGCTCGACCTGCCCTACTCGTTCGAGGGCATGGCCGACGCCGGCTCGATGCTCGGCTCGGGCTCGATCATCGTCGCCGACGAGACCGTCTCGATCCCGCACCTGGCGCTGCGCACGGCGCGCTTCTACCACCACGAGTCGTGCGGCAAGTGCTCGCCCTGCCGCGAGGGCACCAACTGGACGGTGAAGATGCTCGAGCGCGTCGTCGCCGGCCACGCGACGCCGATGGACCTCGACGTGATCACCTCGGTCCAGGAAAACATCATCGGTCACTGCCTCTGCGTGCTCGGCGACTCGATGGCGATGCCGGTCAGCTCGATGGTCGCCAAGTTCCGACCCGAGTTCGAGGCGGTGATCGCGACGGCGAACGAGGTCCCGAGCGACCCGCTGGCCGAGGCCGGCGAGCAGCCGATCCCGATCGGGGCAGAAATATGAGCAAGCGCGAGCGCGACCCGGTCACCTTCGTCATCGACGGGGTCGAGGTGACGGCCCCGGAGGGCTCGATGATGGTCGATGCCGCCAAGCACGGCGACGTCGAGATCCCGGTCTTCTGTTACGAACCGAAGCTGGGCGAGCCGGTCGGCGCCTGCCGGATGTGCCTGGTCGAGGTCGAGGGGATCCCGAAGCTCCAAACCGCCTGCTCGACCCCGATCCGCGACGGCATGGTCGTCTACACCCGCACCGACCGGGTCGTCGAGGCGCAGGAGGCGGTCGTCGAGTTCCTGTTGGTCAACCACCCGCTCGACTGCCCGGTCTGCGACAAGGGCGGCGAGTGCCCGCTCCAGGACGTCGCGATGGGCTGGGGACCGGGGCGCAGCCGCGTCACCGACCCGAAGCGCCACTTCCAAAAGCCGCTGCCGCTCTCACCGCTGGTCCGGATCGACCGCGAGCGCTGCATCCTCTGTTACCGCTGCGTGCGCTTCAGCCAGGAGGTCTCCGAGGACGAGCAGCTCCAGCTACTGGACCGTGGCGACCGGACCTACGTCGGCACCTTCGACGACCGCCCCTATATAGCCCCCTTCCACGGCAACATCATCGAGCTCTGCCCGGTCGGGGCGCTGACATCCGAGGAGTACCGCTTCCACGCCCGCCCCTGGGATATCGAGGACGCGGGCACCGTCTGCACGCTCTGCCCGAGCCAGTGCAACGTCAAGCTGACCGTCCGCGACGAGCAGGTGAAGCGGGTCCAGGGCCGCGACAACCTCGAGGTCGACGACGGCTGGCTCTGCGACAAGGGCCGGTTCGGTTTCCAGATGATCTCCTCCGCGGATCGGATCACCGAGCCGCTGATCAACCGCGGCGGCGAGCTTAAGCCGGCGAGCTGGTCGGAGGCGATCGAGACCGCGGCGCGAGGCCTGCGCGCCGCCGGGACCGCGAGCGCGGCGTTTGTCGGCGGTCGCAGCTCGAACGAGGAGGGCTACCTGGCGCAGCGGATCGTCCGCGACGCGCTCGGCGGCGCCGACGTCGACTCGCGCCGGGGCCGTGGCGTGCCGGCGGCGACGATGGCGGCGCTCGCCGACCCGAAGCTCTCGGTGCCGATATCGGCGATCGACTCCGCCGACACCGTCGTCGTCATCGGATGCGACCCGCTGCACGAGATGCCGATCCTCGACCTGCGGCTGCGCAAGTCTGTTCGCCGCGAGGGCCTGCGGCTCTCGATCGCCTCCGACCGCCCGACCTCGCTCGACGGCGGCGCCGAGGAGACCGCGCGCTTCGCGCCACGCGACGGCGCCCGCTTCCTCACCGAGCTCGCCGCGGGGATCCGCGGCGCGGACGCGACCCCCGGGCGGGCGTACGGCGAAGAGGTCGATCGGATCGCCGACCTCAGCCGCGAGCGCGACGTGATCATCGTCTTCTCCGAGCGCCTTTTCCGCGACGAGACTGCGCCCGAGGCCGCCGCCGCACTGCTCGACCTCGCCGAGGCGCTCGAGCTGCGTGACCGCGACGGTGCCGGCCTGCTCGAGGTCCCCGAGGAGACGAACGGCCGCGGCCTGCGCGAGGCGGGCTGCCTCCCCGGCGCCGGCCCGGGCTACCCAGACGCCGCCCCGGGCCGCGACTCAACCGAGATCCGCGAAGCGCTCAAGTCCGGCGAGCTCTCCGGCCTCCTCCTGCTCGAAGCCGACCCCGTCCGCGACCACCCCGACGGCCCCGGCTGGACCGAGGCGTTGACCAAAGCCGACTTCGTCGTCGCCGTCTCCGCCTTCGCCGATGACTCGACCAAGCACGCCGACATCGTCTTCCCGGCCGAGACCTACGCGGAGAAGGACGGCACGATCGTCCACCCCGACGGCCGACTGCAGCGCGTGCGCCCCTCGATTCCGAACCCGGCCGAGGTCCGGCCGACCTGGCAGGTACTCGTCGAGCTGCTCGCCGCCCTCGACCACGAAACGGGCTTCCAAAGCTACGTCGACGTATTCCAGGCCCTGGTCAATGAGGTCCCGTTCTACGCCGGTCTGACCTTGGACGAAATCGGCGGCCTCGGTCAACGTTGGCAGGAACGCAGCGAGGAGGGGGTATCGGGCATGTCCCCAGGGGAACCTCGCGCGATAACTCCACCCACGCCCGCAGCGACGCGCAAGCATGATTCACCAGAGGG
>JBPCRS010000098.1:0-5926 GCA_050996575.1 Solirubrobacterales bacterium | reverse complement strand
GCGTCCTCCTGCGTCAGGTCACCGAGGACCTCGCCGACGTCGTCGACGCCAGGCTCGCCGACGTAGTGATCGCCTACGAGCCGGTCTGGGCGATCGGTACGGGCCGCACCGCGACCCCTGAGCAGGCGACCGAGGCGATCGGCCAGATCCGCCGGCTCGTCGCCGGCCGCAGCGCCGAGGCCGCCGAACGAATCCGCATCCTCTACGGCGGCTCGGTCAAGCCCGCCAACGCCGGCGAGCTGATGGCCTCGGAGGAGATCGACGGTGCGCTCGTCGGCGGCGCAGCGCTCGACCCGGAAGACTTCGTTGCGATCGTCGAAGCCGCGCGGCCTTGACCGACTCGATCGTGCCCTCGCTCTGTCTCGTCATTCTCGACGGCTGGGGGCTGGCGCCGGCGGGGCCGGGAAACGCGGTCGAGCAGGCCGAGACGCCGTTCTTCGACTCGCTCTGGGAGCGATACCCGCACACGACGCTGACCGCCTGCGGCGAGGCGGTCGGCCTCCCCGACGGGCAGATGGGCAACTCCGAGGTCGGCCACTGGAACCTCGGCGCCGGCGCCGTCGTCAAGCAGGACCTGCTGCGAATCGACGAGGCGATCGCCGACGGCAGCTTCTTCGACAACCCGACCCTGCTCGACGCCTGTGAGCGGGCTCGGCGGAGCCCGCGCGGGCGGCTGCACCTGCTCGGGCTGGTCTCCGACGGCGGTGTGCACTCGGGCTGGGGGCACATCGAGGCCTGCATCGAACTCGGCGCCCGCGAGGGAATTCCCGACCTCGTCCTGCACGCCTTCACCGACGGCCGCGACACGCTGCCGCGCTCGTCGCCCGGTTATTTCGCTGAACTGGAGCGCTGGCTGCGAAGCGCCGGCCGTGTTGGCACTGTAAGTAGGCGCTACTACGCGATGGACCGCGACAACCGCTGGGAGCGGACGAAGCTCGCATATGACGCGATCGTCCACGCTCGCGGACTCGGTGCGGCGAGCGCCGCCGAGGCGATCCGCGAGTCGCACGAGCGCGACGAGCGTGGCGACGAGTTCGTCCAGCCAACTGTGATTGGCGACTACGACGGTGTCGCCGATGGGGACGTGATCGTCCACTTCAACTTCCGCCCCGACCGCGCCCGGCAGATGGTCCGCGCCATCGCCGAGTCCGGGTTCGACGAGTTCGACCGCGGGCCGCAGGTGAAGGTCCACCTGGCGACGATGACCAGGTACCGCAGCGGCTGGGATTACCCGGTCGCGTTCTCGCCCTCGGAGCCGGGGGCGACGCTCGCCGAGGTGATCGCCGACGCCGGCCTGCGCCAGCTCCACGTCGCCGAGACCGAGAAGTACGCGCACGTCACCTACTTCTTCAACGGCGGCCGCGAGGACGAGTGGGAGGGGGAGGAGCGGGCACTGGTCGAGTCGCCGCGCGACGTCCCCACCTACGACCACAAGCCGCAGATGTCGGCCTACGAGGCCGCCGCCGCCTTCAGCGAGCGCTGGCGCGGCGGCGATTACCGCTTCGGGATCATCAACTTCGCCAACCCCGACATGGTCGGTCACACCGGCGTCATCCCCGCTGCCGTGGCGGCGATCGAGACCGTCGACGAGTGCCTGTCGAACGTGGTCGAAGCGGTCGCCGAGGGCGGCGGCGCCTGCATCGTCACCGCCGACCACGGCAACGCCGACAGCATGCTCGAGCCTGACGGCTCGCCGAACACCGCGCACTCGCTCAACCCGGTGCCGTTCCTCGTCACCGCCGAGGGCATCTCGCTCGACTCCGACGGTGGAATCCTCGCCGACGTCGCGCCGACCGCGCTCGACCTGCTCGGCCTACCGCAGCCGGCCGAGATGACCGGCCGCTCGCTCGTGACGCGAACCTAGGCTCGGCGTGCGTAGCGACCCTGAGCGGCTGAGCTTCGAGATCGATGGCCGTGAAGGAGCCGCCCGCTGCGGGCGGCTCCTCACCGCGCACGGGCCGGTGACGACGCCGGCGTTCGTGCCGCTTGCGACGAAGGCGACGGTTCGATCGCTGACCGCGGCCGAGGTCGCCGGCCTCGGCTACGAGATGGTCCTGGGCAACACCTACCACTTGATGCTCTCGCCCGGGGCCGAGCGGATCGAGGCGCTCGGCGGACTGCACGAGTTCATGGGCTGGGAGGGGGCGATCATCACCGACTCCGGCGGCTTCCAGGTCTTCTCGCTCGCCCACGGCAACGTCGCCGACGAGATCAAGGGACGCCGCGGCGAGAAGCCGCAGAGCGAGGACGCCGCGCCCGGATCGCCGGGCCACGGAGCTGTGCTCGAGATCGCCGAGCAGGGGGTGCGATTTCGCTCGCACATCGACGGCCGCGAATGGTTCATCGGGCCCGAGGAGTCGATGGCGGTGCAGCGCTCGCTCGGCTCGGACATAGCGCTCGCCTTCGACGAGTGCACACCGTTTCACGCCGATCGCGAGTACACCGCTCGCTCGACCGACCGAACCCATCGCTGGCTCGATCGCTGCCTTGCCTGGCACGACGCCGAAGGGCCGGCGCGGCAAGCGGTCTACGGAATCGTCCAGGGCGGAGTGCATGAGGACCTGCGCCGAGAGTCGGCCGAGCGCGTTGGCAGCGCCGCCGTCGACGGGATCGCGATCGGCGGCACGCTCGGGCGCGACAAGGACGAGATGCGTGGAGTCCTCGACCTGACCGTGCCCCACCTGCCGGCGGACACGCCCACGCATCTGCTCGGGGTCGGCGAGCCCGACGACCTGATCGAGGGCATTGCCCGCGGCATCGACACCTTCGACTGCGCGGTGCCGACGCGGCTGGCGCGCCACGGAATGGCGCTCGCGCCGCTGCCCGAAAAGCGCTTCCGCTTCAACGTCCGAAACGCCTCGCTGGCGCTCGAGCAGGGGCCTCTCGTCGAGGGCTGCGCGTGCGCAACCTGCCGCTCGCATACGCGAGCCTACGTCCACTACCTCTCACGGGGGGAGGAGATGACTGGGGTGCGGCTGCTGACCGCCCACAACCTCGCCTATACGGAGGCGGTCGTGGCCGGGGCGCGGACGGCGATCCTCGCGGGGTGGTTCGCCGCCTACCGCGAGGGGGTGCTCGATGGCGCGGCGCCGTGGGACGCCTAGAGCGGCCCTGGGCGCCGCGCCTGCGAGCTAAGAACTACGTGAGGCTCTAAACGACTACGAGCTCTGGACGGTGGTCGCCCGCGGGCCCTTGGCGTCGGCCTCGGACTCGAACTCGACCTTTGCGCCCTCGGCGAGCGAGCGGAAGCCCTCGCCGGCGATCACGCTCTGATGGACGAAGACGTCCTTCGAGCCGTCATCGGGCGTGATGAAGCCGAAGCCCTTCTCGTCGCTGAACCACTTCACGGTTCCTGTTGCCATTTTGGATCTCCGATCCTCGGGTGCTGCGGACCGCGGGGGTCCAAGAGACCGAGAACGGGGGACGCTGGCACGATTTGCCGGGCTGTACTGCCCGGCTCCTGGCAGTCACGGTAGCACCGGGAGTCGGGGCTACGAGCCTCGCCGGTGTCGCTACTGGGTGTTCTCGCGGATGAAGTCGTCGAGCGACTGGAGTTGCTCGTCGACGTTCTCCTTGAGGAATTCACCGACGTTGGTCGATTGGCCGGCGTCGGTGACGAGCAGGACGACGGCGACGATGATCGCCGCGAGGACCGCGACCAGGAGCAGGGCGCCGAGCGTGCGCATCAGGGTCCCGAAGGCCGAGCGCTTTTTGCGCGCCGGCTGGCGGGAGCGCTGCGGCGGTGGTTGTGGAGCTGCCCGGTGCGGGCGCGGGATCGGCTGCGGCGCGGCCGGCGTCGCCGGCTCCTCGGCGGCCATCCGCCGAGTTCGGCCGGTGACCGGCTCGCCGGTGAGCGCGCGGGTCGGCGCCTCGCCGTCGATGTTCGTCGGGTCCTCGCCGGCGAGTCCGAGCCGTAGCCCGCTGGCGAGCGATCGTGCCGTCCCGTAGCGGTCGGCGACGTCGTTTTCGAGCGCCTTGAGCACGGCGTCCGAGAGCGTCTGCGGCACGGTGTCGTCGTAGATCGAGGGCGCCAGGGGCCGCTCGTTGTCGCGCCTGATTGCGAGCTCGGCGAGGGTCGAGCCCTCGTACGGAAGCCGACCGGTCAGCAGCTGATAGAGGACGACGCCGAGCGCGTAGACATCTGATGCGGAAGTCGCCTCGTCGCCGCGCGCCTGCTCGGGGGCGAGGTAGGCGGCGGTGCCGACGACCGAGCCGACCTGGGTCAGCCGCGTTTGCTCGGCGGCGCGGGCGATGCCGAAGTCGGTCAGCTTGATCGTCATTGCGTCGGTGTCGAACTCCGAGGACTCGACCGCGGGGCCGCCGATCACCATCAGGTTGCCGGGCTTGACGTCGCGGTGGACGATTCCCTGGCGGTGCGCGTACTCGAGCCCGGCGCAGGCCTGGACCCCGATCTCAACCGCGACCTGCGGCCCGAGTGCCCCCTTCGCCTGCAGCAGTTGGGCGCCCGAGCGGCCCTCCACGTACTCCATGACGATGAAGTGATTGCCCTCGTCGACCCCGGTGTCGTAGACCTGGACGATGTTCGGATGGATCAGCCGCGCGACCGCGAGCGCCTCGCGGCGGAAGCGGGCGACGAACTTCTCGTCGTCGGAGAGGTGGGTGGCGAGGATCTTGACCGCGACCTCGCGCTCGAGCACGCTGTCGGTCGCTTGGAAGACGCTCGACATGCCGCCCGAGCCGAGCAGGTCGCCGAGCTCGTAGCGGTCGGATATGACCGTGCCGCGCATCGGTTAGCCCTCCTCCTCGACGCCGCCGGTGTCGACCGGGCCGACGCCGCCCTGTCCGGGCGGCGTCGATGGCGGCCCCTGCGGGGCCCCACCTTCGTCGGGGGGCTGCTCGGGCGTCGGCTCCTCCTCGGGCTCGGGCTCCTCGGGGACCGGCGTCGGTTCAACGGGCTCGACCGGCTCGACCGGCTCGACCGGCGCCTTCTCCTCCTCGGGCTTCGATGTCCCGGTCTCGACGCACTCGGAATCGAGCTGCTCGTCGACTCGGCTCACCATTTGGGTCAGCGCGTCCTCGATCTCGGGATCGACGTCGTCTGGAAGTGCGTCGACCTGCTGGCGCAGCTCCGTCGTCGAGGCCTGGGCGACGTCGCACTCTTCCGATGCGGTCGCGGTGCCGATCGCCGACACCGTCTCCAGCATCGCCTGCGCATCGTCGGAGGGGATCTTCTCGCCGCCCTCGGACCCACCGCAGCCGACGAGGATCGCCGCGACGAGGATCGACCCGCCATAAACGAGCTTCCCGCGACGCCCCGGCATCGCGCCGATTCTAGGCAGCATTCCGAAACCCTCCGAGACGTGCGGCACCAATCTCACTGGCCGACATAGAGCCTCCGCGCCAGGGCGCTCGGCAGGTCGGCGGCCTCGATCGCGCTCGCGGCGCGCTCGATCTCGTATGAGACGCGGTGGTAGGTCGCCGACCACGAGTCCGTGTCGAGCTCGAGCCAGGCCGCGCGCGGATCGCCGTCGCGGGGCTGGCCGGCGCTGCCGGGGTTGATCAGCCAGCGGCCTTGACTGAGGTCGAGGTCGGTTCCGGCACCCGCCTGTGCGCCCCGGACCTCGTCGCCGCTCGAGTCGGTGAAGAAGAGGGCAACGTGTGAATGGCCGACGAAGCTCACCCTCCTCGCCTGCGCGTCCATGCACTCGGAGGCTTGGTCGGGCCAGAGCACGTATTCCCAGACTGGGTCGCGCGGCGAGGCGTGGTAGATCGCGACGATGCCCGAGGGACCCTCGGGCCGCAGAGCGCCCAGGTAGGCGATCGTCTCCGGCGAGCAGTTCGCCTGGGTCCACTTGACCGCCGCCGCGGCGGCGTGGGAGAAGGTTTCGATGTCGAGCTCACCGAGCACGACGAGGTCGTGGTTTCCGACCCGGCTGCCCGAACAACGCTCGGCGAAGAGGGCGGC
>JBPCRS010000089.1:0-3591 GCA_050996575.1 Solirubrobacterales bacterium | reverse complement strand
CGACAAGGAAGCCGTCGACGCGCTGATCGGGCTCGGCTTCGGCGGCTCGCTGATCTCCGTCTTCGCCCGACTCGGCGGCGGCATCTTCACCAAGGCCGCCGACGTCGGCGCCGACCTCGTCGGCAAGGTCGAGGCCGGAATCCCCGAGGACGACCCGCGCAACCCGGCCGTGATCGCCGACAACGTCGGTGACAACGTCGGTGACTGCGCCGGCATGGCCGCCGACCTCTTCGAGACCTACGCGGTCACCGCGGTCGCGGTGATGCTGCTCGGCGTGCTCACCTTTGGTGAGGCCTCCGAGGTCGCGATCTACCCGCTCGTCATCGGCGGGGTCGCAATTCTTGCTTCGATCGTCGGCGCACTATCGGTGCGGACGTCGACCGGAAATGTCGAGGCGGCGCTCTACCGAGGGCTCGCGGTCTCGGCAGTGATCTCGGCGATCGTCTTCCTGCCGATCACGAACTGGCTGATGGACGATCTCTCGCTGCGCGCGGCGGAGCTGGTCGAGTCCGCGCCGTCGGCGATGGACCTCTGGTTCTGCGCGCTGATCGGGCTCGTCGTCACCGCGCTTCTCTTCGTGATCACCGATTACTACACCTCGACGAGGTTCCGGCCGGTCAAGGGGACCGCGCAGGCGTCGGTCACGGGCCACGCGACCAACATCATCCAGGGGCTCGCCCAGGGCTTCCAGTCGACCGCCGCTCCGGCGATCGTGCTCGCGCTGGCGATCCTCGGTGCCAACGAGCTCGCCGGGATCTACGGGATCGGCGTTGCCGTGATGGCACAGCTTTCTCTGACCGGCCTGATCGTCGCGCTCGACGCCTTTGGGCCGATCACCGACAACGCCGGCGGAATCGCCGAGATGGCCGATATGCCCGAGGATGTCCGCAACGTCACCGACCCGCTCGACGCGGTCGGCAACACGACCAAGGCCGTGACCAAGGGTTACGCGATCGGCTCCGCCGCGCTCGCCGCCCTCGTCCTCTTCAAGGCGTTCGAGATCGAGCTCCAGGAGGAGGCCGGGATCGGCAACGTCCTCTCCTTCAACATCTCCGATCCGGCCGTCCTGATCGGGCTCTTGATCGGCGGGATGATGGTCTACCTGTTCGCGGCGCTCTCGATCGAGGCGGTCGGCCGCGCCGGCGGCCAGGTCGTCGAGCAGGTGCGCAAGCAGTTCCGCGAGCACCCCGGGATCATGGAGGGCACCGAGAAGCCCGACTACGGCGAGACGGTCGACATCGTCACCGCCACCGCGCAACGCGAGATGATCCTGCCCTCGCTGATCCCGATCGTGATTCCCGTGATCGTCGGGATCATCTCGGCCAAGGCACTCGGCGGCCTCTTGATCGGCGTGATCGTCGTCGGCTTCTTCATGGCCGTCTCGATGACCGCCGGCGGCGGTGCCTGGGACAACGCGAAGAAGCTGATCGAAGACGGCGCATTCGGCGGCAAGGGCTCGGATGCGCACGCCGCCTCGGTCACCGGCGACACCGTCGGCGATCCCTACAAGGACACGGCGGGCCCCGCGATCAACCCGATGATCAAGGTCGCCAATATCGTTGCCCTGCTGATCATCCCGATCATCTCGCTGTAGCACCAAACAAAGCATTCCGGGCATGACACGGCGGCGCGCGGCCCTCTGGGCGTTGCGCGCCGCCGTCGCCGTTCTCGGACTCTGGGCGATCGTGCGATTGCTCGGGCTCGAGCGGGGTTTCCCACTCGTTGCGCTGATCGCGTTCACGCCGTACGTGGCGCTGATAGCGGTCGCGGTGCTTGCCCTCTCGGCCATCGCGCGCGCTTGGCGGGAGGCTGTAGTGCTGAGCATGATCGTCGCCGTGTTCGCTGCGGTCGTCCTTCCCCGCGCCTTTCCTTCCCAGCCCGCGGTGAGCGGTACGGAGCGGGTCTCGCTCGATCTGCTCACATCGAACCTCCATCTCGGAGAGGCGGATGCAGAGGAGCTCGTCGCGCTGATCCGCGAGAGCGGGTCGGACCTCGTGTCGCTGCAGGAGCTGACCGAGACCGAGGTCGACCGGTTGCGCACAGCCGGAATCGACGAGTTGCTTCCCGAACAGCACCTGCGGCCGACGCCCGCAGGGAGTTCGGGCGCCGGCATCTACTCGCGATATCCGCTGCGCACGCTTGGCGAGGTGCCCGGCGGGATATCGCGGATGGTGCGGGCGTTGGTCGAGGTGCCCGGGGCGCAACCCGTCGACATCGTCGCGGTCCACGCCTATCCGCCCAATTGGCTGACGACGACTGAGTGGCGCGAGGGCCTCGAGGCGCTGCCGGTCGCCGACGCCGAAGGACCGGTGCGCATCCTCGCGGGAGACTTCAACTCCAGCTTCGACCACGAGGAGTTTCGGCGGGTCGTCGATGGTGGCTACGTCGACGCTGCGGCGGCGCTCGGCCTCGGGCTCGGTCCGACCTGGCCGACCAGATTCGTCACGGCGCCACCGGTGACGATCGACCACGTGCTCGCCGACGAGCGCGCGCGGGTCGAGCGCTATGCGGCAGTCGATCTGCCGGGCACCGACCACCGAGCCCTCGCCGTCAGCCTCGGACTGCCGAAGCCCGATCCCGCCGCTGGATAGGCTCGCGCCTCAGTGAGCGAGCCCCCGAAACACGAGCCCTGCAACGTCGCCGATTACGAGCGCCTCGCGGCGGAGGCGCTCGAGCCCGGGCCGCTCGGCTACTTCGCCGGCGGCGCCGGCGACGAGCGCACGCTTCGCGACAACGTCGCCGCCTACGAGGGTTGGCGGCTGCGTCCGCGGATGCTGGTCGACGTCGGTGGTGTCGACACCTCGACGACGATCCTCGGCACCCCGGTCTCCTCACCGATCGGCGTGGCGCCGGTGGCCTTTCAGCGGCTTGCCCACCCCGACGGCGAGCCTGCAATGGCGCGGGCGGCCGCCTCGGTCGGTTCGTTGATGTGCCTCTCGACGATCGCCACCGCGTCGCCTCGTGAGGTCGCCGAGGCGGCGCCGGAAGCGCCTCGCTGGTTCCAGCTCTACCTCTTCCGCGACCGCGGCGTGACCCGCGCGCTCGCCGACGAGGCGGTCGAGTGCGGCTTCTCGGCGATCGCACTCACCGTCGACGCGCCGCGGGCGGGCCGGCGCGAGCGCGACCTCAGAACCGGGTTCGTAATTCCTTCCGAGGTCTCGGTGCCGAGCTTGGACGCGGCGACCGGCGGCGAATCACCGCTCTCGATCCACGAGGTCTTCGCCCAGGTCGATCCGACCCTGACCTGGGCGGACCTCGAGACGCTTGCGTCGGAGCTCGACGTGCCGGTCCTGGTCAAGGGCGTGCTGACCGCCGAGGACGCTCGGCTGGCGATCGAGCACGGCGCCGGCGGGATCATCGTCTCAAACCACGGAGGGCGCCAGCTCGACGGCGTGCCGGCCAGTCTCGAGGCGCTGCCTGAGGTGGTCGAGGAGGTCGACGGGCGGGTCGAGGTGCTTCTCGACGGCGGGATCCGCCGGGGTACCGACGTGCTCGTCGCGTTCGCGCTTGGAGAGCGAGCGGTGCCCGTCGGTCGGCCCGCGCTTTGGGGGCCGTGGGCCGGAAGAGGGGACGGTTCGCGCCACTCTCTCG
>JBPCRS010000195.1:0-14327 GCA_050996575.1 Solirubrobacterales bacterium | reverse complement strand
ATGACGACGCCGACGAGCCCCGGGCGGACCTTGTCGCTGCGCGCTTGGGCAGCACGAAAGAGGTAGGTCAGCGGGACGGCGAGCAGGGCGAAGCCGATCCCGGAGAGGATGTCGCCGACGACGAGGCTGCCCTTATCGGCGTAGGCGCGGAGCAGGTCGGCCTGGATGTCGATGTCGCCGATGTCGGCGGCGGAGGCGACGACGCGACTGGCGACGACGAAGACGAGCACTCCGAAAGAGCCGATCGCGGCGGGCAGCGCCCAGCGGCGCTCGCGTTCGATTATTTCGGGGCGCCGCAAGGGGCGCTTATCTTAGGGGCGTGATCGTGAGGCAACTTCGTCCGGGCCGGCGATGAGCGAGTACGCGGTCACCGCTATCGGACGCGACCGCCCCGGGATCGTCGCCGCGCTCAGCGGCCTGTTGTTCGATCTCGGCGGCAACATCGAGGACTCGCGAATGTCGATCCTCGGCGGTCACTTCGCGGGGATGCTGATCGTCGATCTTCCCGCCGGTGTTGCCGCCGCGTCGCTCGGCGACGGCCTCGAGGCGGTCCGGCGCGATCTCGGCCTCGAGGCGGTCTCGCTGAACGAGGTCGCGAGCATCGGCCGCGAGGACGCCGGCGCCTCACATGTGCTCACCGTCTACGGCGCCGACAGGCCGGGGATCGTTCACAGCGTCACCGCCGTGCTCGCCGAGCGCGGCGTCAACGTCACCGACCTGAGCACGCGGGTAACCGGCGGCGAGTCCCCCGTCTACGTGATGCTGATCGAGCTCGGGCTCGGCGAGGTGGCGGAGGACGACCTTCGCGATGCGGTCGGAGCGGCGGCGGAGAAGCTCGAGGTCGATGTCAGCCTGCGCCGGATCGAGGCGGAGGCGTTGTGATCAGCCTTCCCTCGCCGCGCTGAGCGGCGATGCCCGCTCGCGAAGTCCTCCTCTATCCCGACCGCCGCCTGAAGCAGGTGGCGCGCCCGGCGCAGGCCGACGAGGTCGATGGGATCGTCGCCGACCTGCTCGACACCCTGAAGGCGGTCGGCCATGGCGTCGGCATCGCCGCGCCGCAGATCGACGTCCCGGTCCGCGTCGCGGTCGTCGACGTTTCCTCGCACCCGAAGGCGAAGACATCGAGCGGGCTGATCGTCCTCGCCAACCCGCGGCTGGTCGAGCGTGAGGGCTCGACCGTCGGCCGCGAGGGCTGCCTCAGCCTGCCCGACGTGACCGCGAACGTCCGCCGCGCGAGCCGAGTGGTCGTCGAGCACTCGGGCGGCCGGGTCGAGTGCGAGGGCTTCGAGGCGCGATGCGTCCAGCACGAGATCGACCAGCTCGACGGGCTCCCCTTCCTCGACCGGGTCGAGTCGCTCGTCGACGACGTCTTCCGGCGAAAGAACTACGCGCCGAGCGCAGAGACTCAGTCGTCGCCGCCGCGGGTGACCGTGGCGTCGCCGGAGAACTCGCCGGGGAGCGAGGCCTCGGAACCCGAACGGACCGGGTAGTACTCGTGGTCGTCGGGCTCGGCGATGCGGGAGACCCGCTCACCGGCCGCGAGCAGCAGGTCGAGAGCCGGAGCCGCGAGGCCGATCAGGCCCTCGAAGCGCTCGCGCCAGATCGCCTGCTGAGGAGTGAGGTTACTCATCGGCCTTAAACCTAGCCGCGCTCGTGGAAATAGAACTCGGGGAGCGCGCCCTCGATGACCTCCTGGGTCATCCGCTGGGCGACCTCGAGGTTGCCGGTGCGGACGGCGATGTCGTCGAGGGTGACGATCCCGACGAGCTCGTCCTTGTCGATCACGGGAAGCCGGCGGATTCGGTGCTGGACCATCAGCGCAGCCGCCTCCTCGAGCCCCATCTCGGGCTCGCCGGCGACCAGCGGCCTCGATGCATGCTCGCCGATCGGGTCGGTGAGCGGGCGCTGTTCGGCCATGCCGCGGACGGCGAGGTCGCGGTCGGTGACAATCGCCGCCGGCCGGCCGCCCGAATCGCAGACGATCACCGATCCAACCTTGTTGTCGCGCATCAGCGCCGCCACCGAGCCGAGATCGGCGTCGACGCCGGCGGTGATCACGCCGGTCGTCATCAGTTCGCGGAGCTGCATCGGCATCTGGCTAGCTAGCGTATCCGCCGATGGAGGGACCGGCGAGCTTTGAAGAGCCCCCTCGCCGCGTCGTCGGCGCCTCGGTCGCCGCCGAAGGTCAGTGCCCGGCCTGTGGCGGACCGCTTTATGCCTGGATCAGTGCCCCTGCGGCGGCCGCCGGCGAGGATGAGGTCTACGTACTCGACCGTTGCGAGCGCTGCGGAGCGTCCTGCGCGCGCGAAAGCGCCGTCCATCCGGGGTTCGGCGCCGACGCCGCGGCGGCGGACCGCGAGGTCGGCGTTCTGCTCGCCGCCTCGGGCGGCAACGGCTCGGGCCTCGTCTCGGCGCCCAACCGGCGCAGCCTGCAGGCGGCGATCGGCGAGGGGAATTGGGCGGCCCTCGACCTCCCGGACCGGCCGCTGCAGCTGACGGCGAAGGCGCTCGAGGAGCTGCTCGAGCGCCGCGGCGCCGCGCTCGAACGCGTCCGATTCCCGGTCTTCGGCCGAAACCAGCTCTGGATGTGGCAGACCCTGATGAACGCGCTCACCTTCCACCCGAACTTCGCTCGCGAGGTACGCGCCGGCCGGCTGCGGCCCGCGAACAGCCGCGGGACGCTGATCTTTACCGTCGACTCGATCGTCAGCGTTCTCGGCGCCCCGCTCGTCGCGCTCGCCTCGATCCCGCTCGAGGCGGTGGCCGCGCTGGTTCGCCGCGGCGGCGAGCTGCGGGCGACCGTGCGGCCACCTGCGGACGCTGCTCTCGATCGAGGCGTCAGCGACTGATCTCGAGCACGATCGCTGCGAGCTCGTCGACGCCGTCGAGTTGGGGGAGTCCGGTCGCGGCGAGCTCGCGCAGGTCGGCGCCGGGCAGGCGGACGGCGAGCGCTTCCGCGGCGCGGCGGCTGAAGGGCGGGGTCGATCGTGCCAGGACCACCGTCGCCGGCGGGCCCAGGCGAGGTAGCTCGGCAAGCGGGATCGTCCAGCCGGAGATCGCGGCGACCTCGGCGAAGAGCGCGAACGGGCTTGCCCGCTCTCGATCCGCGATCGCGTCCGGAATCCGGTCCGCGCCGGCGCCGATCGCGGCAAGCTCACCGCTCAGGTAGAGGTCGAGCGCGGCGCCGGCGCCGAGCGCGGCCGCCTCGCGCGCGTCCGAACCCTCGCCGAGCCTTGCGCCGACGGCCGCGGTTTCGCGGCGAATCGCCTCGGCGTCGGCCGAGATCATCGGCGTCGCCTCGGCAACGAGGCCGAGCAGCGGTGGCTCGATCAGAATCGCGGCCGCGACCAGCTCGGCACGCCTGAGCGCGAGCTCGAGCGCGACGACGCCGCCGATGCCCGCTCCGCAGACCATCACCGGCGCCGACCCGATCGACTCGGCCACGGCCTCGGCGTCACCGGCCTGCTCTTCAATCGTCGTCCGCCGGTAATCCTCGGGGGCGCCGGAGCCGCCCCAACCGCGCCGGTCAAAGGCGACGACCCGAACCCGCTCGCCAAGCGCGGCGGCGAGCGGCTCCCAGACCGCCGCCGAAGCTGCGGTTTCGTGCAGGCAGAGGACCGCCGGGGCGCCGTCAGCGCCGGCGCTCCAGCCGCGAAGCTCGAAGCTGCCGCGGTCTACGGAGAACTCTTTGGGCTCCACCGGTTAGTTCGCTTGGCGCCAGATCCTGCGAGTGAGGCGCATCGCGATCCCCCGGGGCGAATGCTGGCCAACGATGCTGGTCGCCCGGTTGAGCGCTCCCGGTACCACCGCCCGCTGTCCGCGCTCGGCGGCCTCGACCGCCGATTCGGCGATCTGCTCCGGGGTCATCCAGACGATCGAGGGAGTCCGCTCCTCGGCACCACCGATCCCGGCGACCTCGGCGAACTCGGTCTTGACCGGGCCCGGGCAGATCGTCGAGACGGTGACGCCGCTGCCGCGCAGCTCCTCGTGGACCGCCTCGCCGTGGCTGAGGACAAAGGCCTTGGTCGCCGCGTACGTGGCGTTGTCGGGCAGCGGCTGGAACGCCGCTGTCGAGGCGAGGTTGATCACGGCGCCGCGACCGCGCGCCACCATCGCCGGCAGATATCGCGCCTCGAGGTCGACCAGAGCCTCGACGTTGAGCCGGATCATTCCGATCTCGCGATCGCGGTCCTGTTCGGCGAACTCGCCGAAGCCGCCAAAGCCGGCGTTGTTGACGAGTACCTCGACGATGAGCCCGAGCCCGTCGACCTTGGCCTCGAGCACGTCGCGCGCCTCGGGGTCAGCGAGGTCGGCGGCAACCGCTTCGGTGCGGATCCCGTAGGTGGCCGCAAGGTCGGTGGCAAGCGCGGTCAACCGCTCCTCGCGGCGGGCGACGAGGGTGACGCCGTGGCCACGGCGAGCGAGCTCGCGGGCGATCGACTCGCCGATGCCCGAGGACGCGCCGGTGACGAGCGCGGTCGAGTCCGGCTGCGGTGTCGGCAGGGCCATCGGCAATCAGCCTATCCCGTGCCCGCTCGCGAACTGCACCGGTCTACACTTGAGCCATGGAAGGTTCAGACCCGTTCGGCGGCATGTTCGGCGACCCCGACGAGCTCCGCAACCGGCTCGCCGAGATGGCCGAGCAGATGCAGGGCGCGCAGAAAGTCGCCTGGGCCGACAACGCGATCAAGCTCGCGGTCGACATGACCGTCGCCTCGATCAACCGGCTCAACCTGCAGGGAAACAGCGACGAGCAGGCGACCCAGGTCCGCGACGCAATCCGGATCGTCTTCCCCGAAGCGGTGACGCTCGTGCGCGAAGCGCGCGAGGGTCTTTCTTAGCCTGGATCCGGTGTGATCCCGTCTTCTCGACGAGCCCGTGACCACGGCGCCCCGCGACGCGGACTGGCGCTTTCGTCCCTCACCCGCCGGAAACGCTGCTCGAACTCGACACGTTTCGAGCGCCACGCGCGCGTCGGCGCGGCATAGCTTCGCCCGATCTCGAGAAGGTGCTCCGGACAAGCGGGCGCGGCAAGCGTCGAGAGCGTCGGCCTGGCGCTGCTGATCGCGCTGCTCACCCTGGGCGTCGCTGCCGCGGCGCTCGCCGGGCCGCTCGACGGCGGCCGCGAGCTCGCCTCGACGCTCGGTCGGAAGATCCGCTGCGCGATTCAGCTCCCCGGCCCGTGCTGGCAGGATCCGTTGACGGCCGCCTACGGCCGGCCACTCGCGGGGCTCGTCAGGGCGCTTGCGCCGGCGCCGGCGGCGATCCCGGGGCCCTCCGGGGCAGGCCTCGTACCGGTCGATTTCCGCGTCTGCCGCTCGGCGAGCTGTGCGACGTACGCCGGCAGCCAGCGCCTGACCGCCTCGAACCGGCGAATCACCGCGTTTACGGCCGTCGAGGACAAGCGCGCGAGAACCGGGGTCGTCGTCGTCACCTACTGGCTCTACCGACCCGAGCTCGGCTGGCAGCGAATCGAGAGGCGGGCGTCGAACGCCGAGGTCGTTGCCGCGGCGCCGACCCCGTTGCTCGAGACCCAGGACCCGGCGCTGGTGCCGCTGGAGACGCTCGACGGGCGCAACCATTACGAGTTCGCGTCCTCAGAGGAGCCGCCGTGGCGCTGGCGAGTCGAGAGCGCCCACGGGTGAGCTGATCACCAGTGGGCGTCGTGGAACTCGACCACGCCGAGGCCCGATTCGAGCTCGACTCCGCCCGGAAGGGTGCCGGTGAAGGTCCCGAACGGCTGTCGGTACTCGTAGCTCAGCATCGGCATCGAGCTCGACGCTTGGCGCTCGGCCTCGCCGTGGAAGTCGAGCCGCGAGCCGTCGTCGAACTCGATCGCATCGAGGTCGTCGAAAGTAACCGGGCCCGGCTCACTCGGCACTCCGTCGAGCCAGATCGCTCGCTCGGAGCGCTGCGGCGGGTCGTTGATCCCGCTGACCAGGTTCCAGCCGACCGAGCGGCCGTCGACGGCGCGGCCGACGCCGGCCGACCAGCTCCAGACCGTGTGGTGGGGGTGGTAGCCCGCCGACTCGTCCTCGACGCCGCGCGCCTCGATCTTCCAGTCACGGTCGCCAACGCGGATGTGGCAGTGGATCGGCACGTCGCAGCGCTTGCGCGTCCAGACGTAGGCGCCATCGGCGGTCGGGCAGACCGACTCGGCCCAGGTGCCCTCGCCCACTCGCAGCCGCGCCCAGACGTGCTCGGTTTGGATGTGGTCGACCAGGCCGGCGTCGTGCGGCCGGCCCAAGTTCGGTGCGGGCCCGCCGCCAGGGCGCTGGCGGAAGACCTCGCCGCGTGCGCCGGGCAGGCGCGTGCGGGTGTTCTCGTGGAGCTCGCCGCGTTCGCGGTCGACGATCGCCCAGAACGTCTGCCCGATCGGCCCGACCTGGATCCGCGCCGCGCAGACGTGGAACGGCTCGGCGAAGGCGGCGACGTAGCGCCACTGCTTGCGCATCGTGCCGCCGTAGCGCAGCGGCATCTTCGCCGGCGGCAGCGGCAGGTCGGGCCGGTCAGCCCGGTCCCCGCGCCAGGGAAGCTCTGTCAGCGGATCGGTGATTACTCGATCGTGGCGAGGACATCGCCGCTCGACACCGAGGCACCTTCGGAGACCTTGAGGTCGGTGACCTTGCCCGACTTATGGGCATTGATCTCGTTCTCCATCTTCATCGCCTCGATCACGCAGACGAGCGCCCCTTCCTCGACCTCGGCGCCCTTCTCGACGGCGACCTTGAGGATCGTTCCCTGAAGCGGCGCGGGGAGATCGTTGCCGGCGGGCGCTTTGCCGGCTCCGCCGGAGCGCTCGCGCCTGGGCGGGCGCTTTGCTGCCGTCGCGGCGGCCCCGGCGGGGGCAGCGCCGATCACCTTGACGCCGTAGAGGCGGCCGTCGACTTCGACTCTGTAGTCGCGCTCAGCTGTTTCGATTTCCTCGTCCTGCTCGGACCCTGACGCGCCCGGAAGCGAAGCTGAGGACGTGTCAGGTGTTAGTTCCTTGAGCCACTTCTTGTCCTCGGTCAAGTCGCGGCAGGTCTCGCCCTTCGCCCACTGCTCGGTCGCCATGATCGCCATGTGGAACGGGATCAGCGTCGTCAGCGGCTCGATCCGGTACTCGCCGAGCGCGCGCAGCATCCGCGCCGTCGCCCGCTCGCGATCTGAGTCCCAGACGATCAGCTTGGCGACCATCGGATCGTAAAGGGGCGTCACCTCGCCACCCGCCTCGAGGCCCGAGTCGACGCGGACGCCGGGCCCCGCCGGTTCGATGTAGGACTCAATCTTGCCCGGCGCCGGAGCGAAGTTCTTGTGCGCGGCCTCGGCGTTGATCCGACACTCGATCGCATGCCCGCGCAGCTCGACCTCGTCCTGGGCGACGGAGAGCTCCTCGCCGGCGGCGACGAGGACCTGCTCGCGAACGATGTCGATCCCGGTGACCATCTCGGTCACGCAGTGCTCGACCTGGACGCGAGTGTTCATCTCGAGGAAGAAGTAGTCGTCGCCCACCTGCAGGCCCTCGACGGTGCCGGCGCCGCGGTAGTCGACCGCCTTCGCCGCATCGGTCGCGATCTTGCCGATCCGCTCGCGCATCTCGGCGTCGACGTGGGGCGCCGGCGCCTCCTCGATCAGCTTCTGGTGGCGGCGCTGGATCGAGCAATCACGCTCGCCGAGGTGGATGACGTTGCCGTGCGCGTCGGCCAGCACCTGGACCTCGACGTGGCGTGGGTCCTCGAGGTAGCGCTCGACATAGACCCGGTCGTCGGAGAAGAACTTCTCGCCCTCGCGCGCGGCGCCCTCGAAGGCCTGCTCGAGATCGTCGGCGCTTTGAGCGACGCGAAAGCCCTTGCCGCCGCCGCCACCGGCGGCCTTGCAGGCGACCGGGTATCCGGCCTCCTCGGCCTGGGCGCGGGCGGCGTCGAGGTCCTTGGCCGGCTCGGTGGCACCGGGCACGATCGGCACGCCGGCATCGGCCATGATCTCGCGGGCGCGCGTCTTCGAGCCCATCGCGTCGATCGCCTCTGCCGGTGGGCCGATGAAGGTGATCTTGGCCTTCTCAAGCGCCCGAGCGAAGTCGGCGTTCTCGGCGAGGAAGCCGTAGCCGGGGTGGATCGCCTCGGCGCCGGAGCGCTTGGCGAGCGCGATGATCTTCTCGATGTTCAGGTAGCTCTCGGCCGGTGTCGCCGGACCGAGCAGGAAAGCCTCGTCGGCCTCGCGAACGTGCGGCGCCTCGCGATCGGCCTCGGCGTAGACGGCGACCGAGGCGATCCGCAACTCCTTCAGCGCGCGGATCACCCGAATCGCGATCTCGCCGCGGTTGGCTACGAGGACCTTTTCGAACATGCTCATCGCGGCGGGCAGTCTATTTAGGCTGCCCGCAGGTCGGGCTCGGCGCCTGTCCAGATCACCTGGTCGCGTGCCGGGCCGACACCAACCAGCCGTACTTCGACCCCGGAGAGCTCACCGACCGCGTCGATGTAGTCGCGTGCCTCGCGCGGCAACTCGGCGAGCGAGCGAGCGCCGGTGATGTCTCCCTCGAACCCGGGGAGCTCCTCGTACTCGGCGTCGACCTCGTGCAGGATCGACTGGTGGTAGGGGAACTCATCGAAGCGGGCGCCCTCGGGATGGCGATAGCGGACCGCGATCCGCAGAGGATCGATTCCGGCGAGGACGTCGAGCTTGGTCACCGAAAGCGCGGTCATCCCGTTCAGCCGCGCCGCGTAGCGCAGCCCGACCGCGTCGAGCCAGCCGCAGCGCCGCGGGCGGCCGGTGGTGGTGCCGAACTCGGCGCCGGCCTCGCGGACGCGGTCGGCGGTCGCGTCGGGCTCGCCCTCGGCGGTCAGCATCTCGCTCGGGAACGGGCCCGCTCCGACACGGGTGGCGTAGGCCTTGGCGACACCCCAGACCTCGTTGATCGAGGCCGGCCCGACCCCGGCGCCGACGCAGGCCGCGCCGGCGATCGGGTTCGAGGAGGTGACGAACGGATAGGTGCCGTGGTCGAGGTCGAGCATCGCCGCCTGGGCGCCCTCGAAGATCACCGTCTCCTCGCGGTCGAGCGCGTCCCAGCAGAGCCGAGCGGTGTCGGCGATGTGGGGCTCGAGCCGGTGGCCGTAGGTCAGGTACTCCTCGGTCACCGCGTGCAAGTCGAGGTCGCGGTCCTTGGCGAACGGGCGAAGCAGCTCGCGCTTCGGCTCCATCGCCGCCATGATCTTCTTGCGCAGGATCTTCGCGTCGAGCAGGTCCTGGACGCGGATCCCGAGTCGCAGCGCCTTGTCGGCGTAACACGGCCCGATCCCGCGCTTCGTCGTCCCGATCTCGAGCTTGCCGAGCTTCGCCTCGCCGGCGTGGTCGAGCTTGACGTGGTAGGGCATGATCAGGTGCGCGTTGGCCGAGACCTTGAGCGAGCTCATGTCGACGCCGCGGCGCTTCAGGCCCTCGATCTCGCCGGTCAATACCTTCGGGTCGATGACGACGCCGTTGCCGATCACGCATGCCTTGCCGCGGTAGAGGATTCCTGACGGAATCAGGTGGAAGGCGAACTTCTCGCCGTCGCGGACAATCGTGTGGCCGGCGTTGTTGCCGCCCTGGAAGCGGACGACCATTCCGGCCTGCTCGGCGAGCAGGTCGACGACCTTGCCCTTGCCCTCATCGCCCCACTGGGCGCCGACTATCGCGATGCCTGGCATAAGCGGGGAATGGTAGGCGGGCTAAGAGGCGTCGGCGGTCATGCGCTTGTCGTCGCCGTACATCGGCAGCATGAACTCCTGACCGCACATTTCGACCAGTCTCGAGACGGTGCGCGCGCCAATCTGCTCCTCGAGCTCCATCTGGTTGAGGTTCGAGGTCACCAGGATCGAACGGCCTGTCTCGTAGCGCTCGTTGACGACCGCGTAGAGCTGCTCGAGCACCCAGTCCGTGCGCTTCTCGGCACCGACGTCATCGAGGTGAAGCAGATCAACCGAGGTCAGGCGATCGAAGAACTCGAGGTAGCTCTGCTCGCCGGCCTCGGCGTCATAGGTGCGGCGAATCCGGGCCAGCAGCCGCGGCAGCGAATAAATCGCGACCGTGTGGCCCGCCTCCAGCGCCAGCCTCGATATCAGCATCGCCAGAGTCGTCTTACCCGTGCCGACATCGCCCATCAGCCAGAGGCCGCGACCCTCGGCGAAGTAGCTCGACAGGCCATTGACGTATTTGCTGACCACGCTGACGACGGTCCGGTCCATGTCGGTGACCGGCGGGCGATCGAAACTGACACCGCGATATTTCGCCGGGATCACGGAATCGATCCCGCGCGCCCGATTGTTCGCAACGCGCCGGGCGCGGCACTCGCACGAGCGGGCTACGTTCTCGTCGTTGACGATCCAGCCGGTGCCGTCGCAGGTGCCGAACGGGCACATCCGCTCGACCCGGCCGCCGGTCGGAGTCATCCGTCCTCGGCCACGTCGAGCGCTGACCCCTCCGAGCTGCGCGGCGCGGCCTGGCGGTCCTCACCCGGGTGGTAGTTGATGAACGAGGCGTAGGGCTCCTTGAAGGCGAGCTTGACCGTGTCGGTCGGGCCGTGGCGGTTCTTGCGCAGGATAAGCTCGGCGACACCGGGCTCCTCGGGCTCGTCCTCGTAGTAGTCCTCGCGGTAGATGAAGGCGACGATGTCGGCGTCCTGCTCGATGTTCCCCGACTCGCGCAGGGCGGAGAGGATCGGGTGCTTGTCGCGGCCGGTCCTTTGCTCCGGCGCACGCGAGAGCTGCGAGAGGGCGAGCACCTGGACCTCTAGCTCGCGGGCGAGGATCTTCAGCCCGCGGCTCATTTGGCCGACCTGCTCGACCCGGTTGGCGCGCGGATCGTCAGCGCGCATCAACTGCAGGTAGTCGAGGATGATCAGCGCCAGGCCCTCGCCGTCGCCGGCACTCTCGGAGGCGTGCAGGCGGCGCGCCTTCGCCCGCAGATCGAGCATGCCGAGGTCGGAGGAGTCGTCGATCCACAGCCGCGCCTGCTCGAGCTCGTTGCCCGCGCGCAGAACCCGCTTCCAGTCCTGGGCGCCGACCTTGCCCTTGCGCAGCTTGTCGCTCGGGAAGCGCGCCCGGGTCGCGATCAGCCGCTGCGCGATCTCCATCTCCGACATCTCGAGCGAGAACAGCGCCACCGGCTTGTTCATCTCGCGGGCGACGTGGTCGGCGACGTTGATCGCCCAGCCCGATTTTCCCATTCCAGGTCTTGCCGCCAGCACGATCAGATTGCCGGGCTGGAAGCCGCCGGTGATCGCGTCGAGTTCCTTGAAGCCGGAGGTCGTGCCAGTGACTGAGGAGTCTCCGGCGGCGAGCTTCTCGAGCCGGGTGACCTCTGACATGAGGATGTCGCCGAGCTGGACGAAGTCGCCGGCCTGCTCTCGGTGAGCTGCGTCGAAGAGCAGGCGCTCGGCCTGCTCAGCGAGTTGCTGGGGCTCGCCCTCGCGGCCGTGGACGGATTGCTGGATCTGCTGCGCGGCGGCAAGCAGGCGGCGAAGCAGCGAGTTCTGCTTGACGATCGCCGCGTAATGGCGCGAGTTGCCTGGCGCCGGCACCTGGTCGGGCAGGCTCTCGACCTCGGCCTGGCCGCCGGCGGCGTCGAGCCGGCCATTCTGGGTGAGGAATTCGGTGACGGTGAGCGCGTCGACCGCCTGATCGCGCTCGTACAGCGACTTGATCGCGTCGTAGACGACGCGGTGGCGCTCGCGGTAGAAGTCGTCGGCGGTGAGGCGGACGTCGGCGAAGACCGGGTCCAGCGAGGACGCCGAGACCATCATCGCGCCGAGGACCGAGCGCTCGGCGTCGAGGTTCTGCGGCGGGACGTTCGCCGTCTGCGGCTGTTCCATGGTCGCCATCGTGCGCCGTCCAAGGTGCCACACGGCGCGGCGGCCCGCGAGGTCCGATCGGGCTATTTGCGCTCACTTGTTACGGAGTCGTGCGCCTCGGCGCGCGGACCGGCACGAAGGTAGCTCGGGCAGAACGAACAATCCTAATTATTAACCAAGTGCGAGTTTGTCAGGAGCATTCGATTAGACTTGTGGGATGGCGACAAAGCGAACCTACGGCGACGGCTGTGGCGCCGCGCACGGCCTCGACCTGATCGGGGAGCGCTGGGCGCTCCTGATCGTCCGCGAGCTGCTGCTCGGCCCGAAGCGTTTCACCGACCTGCGGGCCGGCGTCCCGGGCGCCAGCCCGAATGTGATCTCCGAGCGCCTGCGCGAACTCGAGCGCGCCGGCGTCGTCAGGCGTCGCAAGCTGCCGCCGCCGGCGAGCTCGCGGGTTTACGAGCTGACCGAGTGGGGCCGGGAGATAGAGCCCGTCGTGCTCGGTCTAGGCCGATGGGCGAGCCGATCGCCCAACATGCCGCAGGACTTGCCGATCGGCCGCGACTCGCTGATCCTTGCGATGAGGACGATGTTCGACGCCGACGCGGCAAAGGGCCTCGAGGCGAGCTACGAGCTGCGCCTCGACGAGGACCGGTTCCGCGCCGCGGTCGCCGGCGGGGAGTTGGAGGTGTGCCGCGGCAGCGCCACGGAGCCGGATGCGATCATCGAGACCGGCGCTCCGACCTGGGATGCGCTGCTGTTTCGCGATCGCCCGCTGGCCGACGCGATCAGCGCCGGCGACGTGCGGGTCGAGGGCGACACCGAGGCGGTCGAGCGGCTGCTCGGCCTCTTCCCGTTGCCCGATCCCGTCGCGGTCGAAGTCGGCGCCTGACGAACCGCTACTAGTGGGCCTCGGCGATGATCGTCTTGACCTTCGCCGTCGCGCCGCCGCCGACCTCGACCTCGACCAGGTAGGTCCCCGTTTCGTGGATCGGCTGGTCGAGCCGGATCTTCTTGCGGTCGACGCGGATGCTGCGCGCCTCGGATATCGCGTCGGCGATCTCCTTGCTCGTCACCGAGCCGTAGAGCTTTCCGTCCTCGCCGGCACGATGGGTGATCGTCAAGACGGTCTTCGAGAGCAGCGCCGCGGTCTCCGCCGAGCGCTCCTCGGCCTCGCGCTCGGCGCGCTCGTCGGCCTCGAGGCGGCGCTGGGCCTCCTCGAGCGCGCCCTTCGTCGCCGGCTGGGCGAGCTTGCGGGGTACGAGGTAGTTGCGAAGGTAGCCGGGAGAGACGTCGACCGCGTGGCCGGCGGCGCCGAGGTTCTCGACCTCCTTGAGCAGGATCGCCTGGGCCATCGCAGCTCGCCTTAACGCTGATCGCCGACGTAGGGCAGGAGCGCGATCTCGCGGGCGCGCTTCACCGCCACGGCAAGCTGGCGCTGGTGGCGGCGCGAGAGGCCGGAGACCCGGCGACCGCGGATCTTGCCGCGGTCGGAGATGAAACGGCGGATCGTGTTCAAGTCCCTGTAGTCGATGTTGTCGACCTGGATCCGCGTGTACTTGCGCGGCCGGAAGCGGTCGCGGGCGCCGCGGCGGCGCGGCGGGCCGCTCGAGCTCGACGACGAAGCGCGATCGGTCTGACTCGACGCGCCACCCTTACGGCCCATCAGGAACGCTCTCTTTCGCTGGCTTCGTTCATCTCTATTCGCACCGACGCCGCCGGTCCCCCGACGGCGTCAACGAACTGAAGATGATAGCCGCGTCCGCGCCGAGGTTTTGCCTCCTCGGCGCGGCGCAGGCACTACGGCTTAGAACGGGGTGTCGTCGTCCCCGCCCGAGCCCGCCCCGACCGCGGCGGGCTGGTCGAAGTCGGAGGTGTCGGCGGGCACGTCGGACTGCGGCGTGAAGCCGTTGCCGGCCGCCGCGCCGCCCTCGCCACCGCCTCCACCCTGGCCGCCACCATCACGGGAGCCGAGGAACTGGACTGTGTTAGCGATGATCTCCACGCTCTGGCGCTTGGACCCATCCTTGGCCTCCCACTCCCGCCAGTCGAGGCGACCGTCGATCGCAACCGGTCGACCCTTGAACAGGTAGTTGGCGCAATTGTCGCCTTGCGCCCCCCAAACCGTAACGTCGAAGTAGTTCGGCTTATCCACCCACTCGCCATTCGCATCCTTGCGACTGCTGTTCACGGCTACCCGAAGCTTGCACAAAGACTGCCCGCTCGGGGTGCTGCGGAGCTCGGGATCCGCTGTCAGGTTCCCCGTGATCGTGACTCTGTTGATGTTGTTACTGGCCATCGAAAACTGTCCTTCCTTCTCGTTGAAGTCTGTCCTCGATGATAAGTCGCGCCGCGGCGCGACTTCTCCCCCCTGCTTGGAAGTTCAAAGGGGAAGCCGTAAGTAGCGGGGTTTAGAACCTTAGAGCCGCGCCGGGCGGCTCAGCGCTCGGCCGGCTCGGCCTCGGCGGGTGCCGGTGCCTCTTCGGCGGCCGCTGCCTCGTCCGCGGCTGCGGGG
>JBPCRS010000118.1:0-12612 GCA_050996575.1 Solirubrobacterales bacterium | reverse complement strand
CCAGTAATCCCTCTCTGCCGGCGCGCCGCAGGTTCGCAACTCCGACGCAGCGCCATCGCGCCCCCCAGCCCGCGCCGTCCGTGAGGCTCGCAAAGTCGATCCGTTCCACCACCCGGCTGCCGCCTCCGGCGAACGCCCGCCCGCCGGCTCGCTCGAACGTCAGCGCCGCGCCGCCGGCGGCGCCGGCCGCGAGCAACTCGCGCCGGTTTAGTCCCGGCTCCCGCATTCCTTCTGCCATCTAGAGCGAGCGTATATGCGAGACACCCCGACTGAAGGGTCGCTGCGCGGAAATCGGCTCGCCGCAGCCCACTCGCTGCTAAAACTCCTGGACCGAACTCGCGATCAACGTCCACCCGGCGCCCCCACGCCCACCCTGATCGAGTACTCGGGCTACGGCTATGCCGACCCGGCGGGCTCCGAGAGCGGGATCTCTGTCGTCGGCAACCTCATCGGGGTTCACGGTCGTCGACGTGAACATGCGTGGCACCGGCTGCTCGGGCGTTCGAGTGGGCGAAGGACCGGGCCGAGGACGCCAAGCCGGCCGGCCCCGACGCCGCCGGTAGCTCAGCTAGTCAGCCAACCGCCGACCGTTAGAGCTGTCTAAGCTCCTCGCGCACGGCCAGCGGGCTCCCCCGCAGCCCGTCCCAGGTCTGTGCGTGCCGTCGCAGTTGAGAAGCTCGCCGTTGTTCGGCGCGGTCGCGCCGCAATAGGTCGGACCGTCGCGGAACCTGCCCCCCACCCCGTAGTAGGCGCCGGTCATGCTGGCGCCGAAGAGGTTGGAGCCGTCCAGGGTGGCGTACATGAAGGTGGCGTAGTCCAGGATGGAGAAGCCGAGGTTGGCGCCGGAGAGGTTCGTGTGGACGAGCTCGGGCGCCACGGAGGTTGGCTCGGGAGAGGTTCGCGCGGGAGAGGTTCGCGCCGCCCAGGCGGGCATTCCCCAGGTTGGCGCCGGAGAGGTTTGCGCCGGCGAGGTTGGCGCCGTTGAGGTAGGTCCCGGAGAGGTTTGCGCCGGCGAGGTTGGCGCCGGGGCAGTAGGTGTTCAGGGCCGAGATGTAGCAGCCGTTGATCCTCTGCCCCACCGCATCGTCGATAAAGAGCGCCGCATGACCGAAGCGCTCGACTGCACCGGGATCGTGTTGCTGCTCGAAGTGACCGAGGTTTCCGGTCGCCTCCTCTTCGGCCTGCACGGGATAGTGAAGCTTCTGCTTGGCGGCGCTGTAGCGGGGCCTGCCGAGCGTCAGGATCGCGGTGTCCTCGTGGTCGGCGGCTGAAAGGACCGAGAGAGCGGCGTTAGGCGGATCGTCGGAGAAGCCGAAGCCGTCCCAGACCTCGATGAAGTCCTCGAGCGGCAGATGGCCGCTCTCGCGGCCAGGCCGGTCCTGAAACCAGATCACCTGGCGACCGGGGTTATTCAGGGTCAGGACGTTGCCCGGCGACTTCTAATCTAAGCGGCCTTCGGTGTCTTTGCCCGAATCGTGATCTCGCCTGGGACGCCGGGCGCGTCGAGCCGCGCGTAGTCGACGACGATCTTCACGCTGTCGCCGCCGTCGACTGAGAAATCGAGCGTTCGCAGGCTGGCAAGATGTCGGCATCGAGAAGGGTCAGGACCCAGGGGGGCGTGTGCGCCCGCCCCTCGAGATGCGGACCGCAGAGTTCACGGGTTATCGGGATCGGGCACTACGGCTTCTGGTCCGCCGAGGATCGAGAGTAGGTCGCCCACGACCCGGCCTTGTGTAAGCGGGTGGGGAAGTGGGAGCCCGGACTGCACCTCATAGCGGTTGCGCCGCCCTTCGCGAGTGCGAAGTACGTATCCCTCCTCGACGAGCTCGGAGAGGATCCGCTGGGCGGCGCGCTCGGTGATTCCAACCGCAGCGGCGATATCACGCAGGCGAATACCCGGGTCATGTGCGACGCAGGTGAGGACATGGGCGTGATTGGTCAAGAAGCCCCAACGGGGTGGTGGGACCTGTGCACCTACCTGAATCTGGATGCTTGAATTCATTTTCCTGAATCGATGTTAACCTATGGCATCGATCCGAGGAGACTGACTATGGCCTGGCCACCCGCTTTCGCCCGATTCAATTCGACTACGCGCCGGGCTGGGATGCTCGGACTCGCGCTGATGTCGACCTTCGCTTTCGCGAGCAGCGCCCACGCGCAGGCCCCCACGCTGGGAACGTCCGCCTCGTTCGGGGTCCTGGGCGCCTCCGCGGTCACCAACACCGGCAGCACCGTCGTAAACGGCGACTTGGGCATCAGTCCGAACAACGCGGTAACCGGTTTCCCGCCTGGAACCGTAAAGGGAACGATCCACGCCGCCGACGCTGTTGCGACACATGCCCAGTCCGATCTGACAATTGCCTACAACGACCTCGCGGGGCGGGCGTGCGCCACGAACCTGACCGGGCAGGATCTGGGCGGACTGACGCTGACAGCAGGTGTCTACTGCTTTTCGACATCGGCTCAGCTGACGGGCACCGTCACGCTCGATGCCCAGGGCGACCCGAATGCCGTCTTCATCTTCCAGGTCGGTTCCACGCTGACGACGGCATCCGGAGCCAGCGTGAACCTGATCAACGGCGCTCAATCCTGCAACGTCTTCGCGCAGGTGGGGAGTTCCGCAACCCTTGGGACGACGACGTCTTTCAGGGGCAACATCCTTGCCTTGACGTCGATCACAGCAAACACCGGCGCGACCGTTGACGGCCGGCTGCTCGCACGGAATGGTGCGGTGACCCTCGACAGCAACACCATTACAAATGCGCAGTGCGCCGCGGGGACGGGGACGGGTACGGGGACGGGTACCGGAACAGGTCCCGGAACGGGTACCGGAACAGGTCCCGGAACAGGTCCGGGCACCGGTCCCGGCGACGTTCCCGATGTGGAGCCTCCCTTCATCGATATCGGGATTCCAACGGGACCTTGCGTCGATCGCGATTTTACGATTCGAATCAACGCTCGTGACGCGGGCGGCATCAAGATCATCAAGGTCTATCTCGACGGCGTGGTGATCAAGCGAAGCACCAAGAGGAAGTTCACGGTGTTGATTCGAGCCGAGCAACTGGTCGGCCGTCGTCATACCATCCGCGTAGTCGCACGCGACGAGTCCGGAAACCAGACCGTGAAGAAGCGCCACTTCAGGCGCTGTGACCTTCCAGTTCTGCCTTCGTTTACGGGCTGAGAGGACTCTGGCGAGAATGAGCCCCTATCGGCCCAGACGACCGGCGGTTTCAGCCTGCATCCTGCTCGTCTCGCTCGCCTTCTCGCCAGCAGCGAAGGCTGAGGCTCGCCCCGATCTCGACGGCAGCGTGCGCCTCTCGAATGAGCGGACGATCACTCGCTGGGCGAACGCCGAGCACCGAGCGCTGATCCGAAAGCGGCCGATATCGAGTTCGCGCCGGATTACTCGGGTGCACAGCTTCACCGAAGATGGGTTCCCGGAGGTGTACCTGCTGTTGCGCCGATGGACCGACCCGGAGGGGGGCAGTTGGCTGCAGGTTCGGATCCCGATGCGCCCGAACGGACGGAAGGGTTGGGTGCGGGACTCCGCGCTCGGTCGCTCCCACCTCGTTCGAACCCGACTCGAGGTCGACCGAAAGAAGCAACGCGCAACCCTCTTTCGCTCGGGACAGCGGATATGGCGCTCCCGAGTCGGAGTGGGGGCCCCGTTGACCCCGACACCTGCGGGACGCTTCTGGATTCGCGAACGGATCAAGGTGGCAGAGTCAGGGAGCTCGTATGGGCCGTGGGCATTTGGCACCAGCGCTTATTCGCGACTCAGTGAGTGGCCTGGCGGCGGGGTAATCGGCATTCACGGAACCGACCAGCCAAACCTGATCCCGGGTCGGCCGTCGCACGGGTGCGTACGGGTTCGAAACGGGGCAATCAAGCGACTGGCACACCGAATGCCCACCGGGACACCCGTGCGAATTCGATAGCGCTTATGGAACTTCTCGCGCCTTGCGCGCCGAAGTGATCCGATGCCGCGGTTCGATCGCCGTCGGTCTGCGCGCTCCGGCGGTACCGAAGCGGCTTACCCAGGCTCGGAGAAGAACGCCTGCAGCCGTACATCCTCCTTGAGCCCGTTGACGTGCTCGAAGCGGTCGAGCTCCTCGCCGGTCTGCGCGTCTATCAGGAGGGTGTATTCGACCTCCCGCGAGAGCGCCAGATCGTCGGTCGGGACGATCGTCACCAGGTAATACGGCTTGGCGTCATGGAAGGCGAGGCGTGGCTCGACAACTTCGCGGAGGGTGACCGTGTAGCTGTTTCCGTCTGAGTCGCAGCAACGCTCCTCCTCCCAGCGGAGCGGCAGCGCCCGAGCCTTGTTGAGGACGTCCTCGGTCGAGATCAGCGGCTGGTCGGTGGGCGGCTCCCATACCTGGGTCTCGCCAGTCGAGGAGTCGGCGAGGACGAGCGCCTTCACCCCGCCCTGCGGGACGTTGCTGTCGATCACGGTCAGCCAGACCGTGCGGTCGCGGTCGATCGAAGTCAGGAACGGTTGCTTGTTACCCTCGCCGTCGACGATCTCGCCATCGATCTCATCCGAGGCCGCGAGCGCTTCGGCCTGAGCCCGGGCGACGGCCTCGGGGAATATGCGGCCGGTGCGGACGAGTTCCGGTCGCGTCGCCGCCACCTCCGGCGAGATGTCCTCGATCGTGCCGTCGCGGTGGTAGACGAGCACGCCCTCGAACTCAGGCTGGGGGAAGGGGAAGCCGCTGTATCCCGTATATGGCGCCATCGCGAAGGCGTCGTCCTTGCCGTCGGGGACGAGGATCGGGTACTGGATGCGACTGAACGGATGGCCGATCTTCGCCTTGCCCTTGAGTGTCCTTGGGGTGATGCCGGCGACCGAATTCACGAAGCCGGTCATCTGGATCTCGGACTCCTCGATCAGGTCGTCGAGCGGGCGGATCGACACGCCGCCCGACGGCCCGCCGTTCCAGCGTGAGCGCCACTCGCCGGTGTAGACCAGATTGCCGCTCTCAGGGTCGCGCACGAGGTGAATCTCGTCGGCGTCGCGGAAGGCCGGGTTGTCCGTGACCCCGGTGCGGGGCAGCAGGCGCGGTTGGGTCTGCTGGGGGAGCGTTTCGACAACTTCGTAATCGATTGCGTCGAGGCTCATCTCGCGGGGCGAGACCAAGGTGAAGAAGAGGCCGAGGAGCAGCACCACGAAGCCCGCGAGGAACCCCCAGCCGAAGCGGAACGGCGGCCGGCGCCGCCCCTGGGCGGCGGTTGCGGGGGCCGCATGAGCTGGGGCGGAGGCCGCTGCCTCCCCGGCGCCCGCCGTCGCGAGCGCCTCACTCGGCTTTGGCGGCGGGACCGAGGCGGCAGGCGCGGGGCCGTCGCTCGCGAGCATGCCCACCGCCCCCACTGCGTACCCGACGACGATCATCACCAGGAGCGGAACCCACGACAGCATCGGGTGCTGCCATAGGAAGAGCGTCACGACGTGCCAGATGCCCGTGTAGACGAGCACGGCGACCGCGGCCACCGCAACGACCGACCAGACGATCCGGCCGATCACCCGTCAACCCCGATGCTCGTTGACCTGAACAGGCCGCGCAGCCTACCGCGACGGCCTCATCACTTTGCGCGCCCCAGGCAAGGCACGAGCGCGATGCCGACCTGCAAAGCTCTTTATCCTGCGCGATCTCAATGCCCAACGCCGACGAAATGCTTGCGCTCGCGGCCTCGCGAGCCGATCAGCTGGCGGCCCCCGGCCTGAGCCCGAAACCGCGCCGCAAGGTCGCGGTCCTTTCCTGCATGGACACGCGGATCGACCTGTTGCCGATGCTTGGCCTCGAGCGCGGCGACGCGCACATCATCCGCAACGCCGGCGGCCTGGCCACCGACGACGTGATCCGCTCGCTGAGCGTCTCGCAGCGGCTGCTCGGCACCGAGGAGATAGTCGTGATCATGCACGTCGGCTGCGGACTGCACGGGGCATCGGAGGATGAGTTCACCAGAGCGCTGGCGGCCGACGGCGTCCTGCCGACATGGCGTCTCGGTGCGTTCTCGGACATCGAGGCGGCGCTTCGCCACAGCCTCGAACGACTGCGCGCGAGCCGCGAGCTGGTCGCTCGCGATCAGATTCGCGGATTCATCTTCGACCCGGAGTCCGGGTCGATGCGTGAGGTCGAGCCGGAGAAGGGCCAGCCGAGCGTCGGCTAGGCCGGCTGCTTCACCGGTCGCTCGCCCTCGCGACCGTCCTCCGGTGTGACCAGGATCGCGCCCTCCCCGGTCGGGTAGGCCTCCTCGCCGTGGTAGACGGCGTCCATCCCGATCGCCTCGTCGTGCTCGTCGCTTCGCAGCGGCGATACGAGGCCGATCAGCTTGAGCAGGACGAATGTGACCGCGAAGGCATAGGCGGGTGCGATCAGCGCAGCGAGCACCTGGTCACCGAGCAGGCTGGCGCTGCCGTAGAAGAGTCCGTCGCCATTCGGCGAGAGGCCGGCTGCCTCGACACCGTTCCACGCCTCCTGTGCGACGAAGCCGATGAAGAGGATGCCGATCATGCCGGCGAGCCCGTGGACCGCAAGGACGTCGAGGGTTTCGTCGACGCGGGTGCGCGGCCGATACGCGACCAGGGCGTAACAGGGGAAGGTGGCGACGACGCCGAGCACGAGCGACCAGCCCGGGCTGATGAAACCTCCTGCCGGGGTGATCGCGACGCAGCCGACGATGATCGCGGTGGCGGCGCCGATCGCCGTTACCTTGCGGCCGCGGATCGCGTCGAGGACGAACCAAACCGCGAGGCAGACGGCGGGAGTGAGCAGTGTGTTGGTGAAGGCGAGCACGCTCTGGTTGCCGGTGCCGATGCCGCTGCCGCCGTTGAAACCGAACCAGCCGAACCAGAGGATCCCGGCTCCGAGCAGGACGAGGATCGCGTTGTGGGGCAGCAGCGCAAGCCGGCCGTAGTCCTTGCGGGCTCCGACAACCAGCGCGGCGGCGAGGGCCGAGAATCCCGATCCCATCTCGACCGAGATGCCGCCGGCAAAGTCGAGCACTCCGGCGTCGTAGAGGAAGCCGCCGCCGAAGACCCAGTGAGCCATCACCGGGTAGACGAAGATCGACCACAGCGCGATGAAGACGAGATACGAGCTGAAGCGCATCCGCTCGACGACGGCTCCTGAAACGAGCGCTGCGGTGATGATGCAGAAGCTTCCCTGGAAGGCGAAGAAGATCAGGTGCGGAATCGTCTGTCCCTCGGCGTAGGGCTCGAAGCCGACACCCTCGAGGAACGCGTAGTCGAAGTTGCCGATGAAGCCGCTGCCCTCGCCGAAGGCGAGCGAATAGCCGATCAGCGCCCAGGAGATACCGACGACCGCAAGCGCTGCGATCGACATCATGAACGTGTTGAGGGCGTTCTTGGCGCGGACGAGGCCGGCGTAGAAGAGCCCGAGCCCGATCACCATGAAGATGACGAGCGCGGTCGCCATCATCATCCAGGCGGTGTCTCCCGTGTCGGGGGTGAAGGCCTCCATTACGAGGTCACCGGTGTCACGGCTGCGCTGTCGGTCTCGCTCGTGCGAATGCGGACGGCGCGCTCGAGCGGAACGACGAAGATCTTGCCGTCTCCTACCTCACCGGTTCGGGCGCCGGCGCAGATAGCATCGATCGCCGGCTGGACGAACTCGTCCGAGACCGCGATCTCGAAGCGCACCTTGTCGGAGAGGCCCACTTTCACCGTGGTGCCGCGGTAGGTCTCGACCCGGTCGAGCTCGCCGCCATGGCCCTCGATTCGGGAGATCGACACGCCCTGCACGTCGGCGCGGTAGAGGGCTTCGAGTACCTCGTTTGCCTTTTCCGGGCGCACGATTCCGATAACGAGCTTCACGTCCGCGCAGTCTCATTGGCGAAGTCAATGGCCCGGTTGTCCATTCGTACAGTCTTCTCTTCGCCCGGTTGTCCAGGTGGCGTAAATGCCCACCCAAATTGCGAGACGGTTAGGCGAGGCCGAAGATCTCGGCGACCGCCTCGTAGGAGCGGATCCGGTCGGCGTGGTCGTGGACCATCGTCGTGATCATCAGCTCGTCTGCCTGGGTCTGATCGCTCAGCTCGCCGAGCTTTCGCTCGACGGTCTCCGGCCCGCCGATAACCGCCGAGCCGCTGAGCGACTTGACGCTCGCCTCCTCGGCCTCGGTGAAATCATGCTCGGCCGCCTCCTCGGGGGTGGGGAACCGGGTTGGCATACCGGAGCGAAGCCGCGCCATCGAGAGCCGGGCCGGGCCCGAGAGCCAGCGGGCGTGCTCGTCGTCGGCAGCGCAGAGCACGGCGACGGCGACCATCGCCTGCGGCTCGGAAAGCCGCTCCGAGGGCCGGAAGCTCGAGCGGTAGAGCTCGAGTGCCGGCAGCGTGTTGCGGGGCATGAAGTGGTGGGCGAAGGAGAACGGCATGCCGAGCATGCCCGCGAGCTGGGCGCTGTAGCCGCTCGAGCCGAGCAGCCAGATGTCGGGCCCGTCGCCGAGGCCGGGAACCGCCGTGATCTGGCCGTAGGGGTGGCCGGCGGGGAAGGCGCCGGTGAAGAAGCCGATCAGCTCGCCGAGCTGTTGCGGGAAGTCCTCGTCGGAGAGCGGTTCCGCCGATCGCCGCAGCGCCGCGGCGGTGACGCCGTCGGTGCCCGGCGCGCGGCCGATCCCGAGGTCGATCCGCCCCGGGTGAAGCGCCTCGAGCATGCCGAACTGCTCGGCGACGACGAGCGGCGCATGGTTCGGCAGCATCACCCCCCGGAGCCGATCCGGATCGTCTCCGTCGCCTCGGCCAGGGTTGCCGCGAGCACCCCGGGTGCGGAGCTCGCAATCCCGGGCATGTTGTGGTGCTCGGCGACCCAGTGGCGGTTGAAGCCGACTGCTCGGCGCGAACGGCGAGCTCGACCGAGTTGCGAAGTGCCTTGCCGTGGCTCGAGCCCTCGCCGACGATCGCGAGGTCGAGCACGGAGATCGGGATTCGCGGCCTCGCCACGCGATCGCCCCCTACGGGGTCAGCGGCCCGCGACCGCGGGCGCGGTCATCGAGGCGAGCCAGCGCTTGCGGACCTCGCCGGTGCGGATCCGCTGCGGATGGTCGCCGACGGAGATGTGGGCGATCTCCTTGCGCTTGCGGTAGGAGATCACCGAGATGTCGTCGGTGCCGCTCCACGAGACGTAGCAGTGGCGTCCGTCCTTCGAGGTCGTCGACCAGTACGGCTTCTCGCCCGCCTTGATCAGCTTGTAGCGGAAGCTCTTGCGCGAGACGATCGCCGCGTCGTCGGACATCGTCCCGGCTACGCAGAGCTTCTTGCCCGACCTGTTGATCGCGATCCCGTGGTGGGCGGAGTCGAGCAGGTACTGCTCCTTCGGAAGGTCGGCGATCTCGTCGGCGATCGGCAGGTTGGCGACGCGCCTGACCCGGTCGCGGCGCAGGTCGTATTCGACGAAACCGTGGAAGAACGAGACCTGCAGGTAGACGAAGCGCTCATCGGGCGAGAGCGCCATCGGCCGCACCGCCGAGCTCATCCCCGGATAGCCCGCCTCGGCCAGCTTCTGGCCCATGTCGATCCGCTCGAGCACCTCGAAGGTCTTCGCATTGACGATCTGGAAGTAGCGCTCGCCCTTGCTGGTGTCGGTGGTCGGGTCGTCGGCGGGTGTGTAGACGCGGCCGATCGAGGCGTGGTAGATCCGCTCGCCATCCTCGGAGTAGGTGTTCTCGTGCGGCGAGTCGCCGGAGTCGAAGCGCCCGACCTCCTCGCCGGTCTTCGTTTCGAGGATGTGGACGACGTTGCCGGTCGACGCCGAGACCGCGACCTGGCTCCCGTCGGGGGAGATCGCCATGTGATCTGAGCGCTGGCCGTCGACGACGAAGCGCCAGACGATCTCGCCCGAGGTGATGTCGAGCGCGACGACGTCGGCGAAGCTCGGCCGCGAGACGATAAGCAGGCGCCCGTCCTTCGATGAGTACATGTCGTCGACGTACTGGTCGTTGCCTTCGCCGATCAGTTCGCGGATCGCAAGGAAGTAACCGAGCCGGACCGGGTTGGTCACGATCTCGGCCATCCGCTCCTCGACGTCGGGAATGATGTCGAGGCGGGCGATCCGCCGGTAGCCGGCGTTGGGATCGATCACGTCGGCGGTTCCCTCCCAATTGTTGCCGACGAAAAGAACCTCGCGGATGGGGCCCTTGGACCCCGGCTTTGCGTTCGCCGGGGCCGAAACGATCGCCAGCAGGGCAAATGCGGCGACGAGCACGACGGCGACGAGACCTCGAACAGCGTTCACGGTGAGCACCCTAGAGCGCGGACCCCATTTCGGGGACGCGAAGCGGAGGATTCAGCGATTTCATCGCGGCGACGCTACGCCTCCGACGGTGAGCGAGTCGAGCGGAACCCGCGCGTAATCGAGGTCGACGTTGCCGCTGATCCCGTCGACCTGGCCGCTCGAGGTGTACTGCCAGATCGACCAGCCGACCCCGTTCCAGTTCGCCGCCGGCACGAGCGGCTTGGCGACGTCGAAGTTGGCGACCCAGAGCACATACCCCTGGGCGGCGAAGCGGGTGGTGTTGCCGGTCGCGTTCCAGCTCGAGACATTGGTGTAGATCAGCGGCTGCACGCCGAGCTCCTTCTCGACCTTGACCAGCCAGGTCCGGATCCAGCGGCGCAGGTCGGCCTCGCCGAGGTCGTTGAACGGGCTCTCCATGTCGAGCACCGGGCGCAGGTCGCCCGGGCGCAGCTCGCCGACCCGCTCGAGGAAGACGTTCGCTTCCTTGCGTGCGTCTGCACGGACCCCCGTCGGGCCCTCGCCGCCGGCAAATGTCCGGTGATACGGACCGACGGGGATTCCTTCCTTGCGGGCGCGCGTGTAGTTGCGCTCATAGAACTCGTCCGGGCCGCAGCGATCGGCGACGACCGTGCAGTCAGAGCCCGAGCCGCGGCTCGCCTGGACGAAGGCGAAGTTGACGTCGTCGGTGGCGACCTGCTCCCAGTTGATCCGGCCCTGGAAGCGGGAGACGTCGATGCCGCGGACGCGCTCGGCGGCGATTGCGGGCGCGGGGGCCGGGAGCGTGACCACGGCGGCGCAGAGGACTCCGAGAAGCGCGCGGTTTGCCTGCAGGACGATGGTTTTCATGGTGCTCGGACTCAAGGGGCGGACCTAGACTCAACAACACGTGCTGGCGGCAAGCAGAGCGATACGGGCGAGCGACGATCTTCCGCGATGAACCGGGCGGCGTTCTACCTCGTCGCCGACTCGCGCTACTTCCTCGGCGCGGTCGGCACGATCAACTCGCTTCGCCTCCAGGGTCACGACGAGCCGCTGTTCGTCCTCGATTGCGGATTGAGCGCGGCTCAGCGAGATCTCCTGGGCGGGCAGGCGATTCTCGTCGATCCGCCTGTGAACGGACCCCCGTGGATGTTGAAGACGATCGCGCCGCTCGCTTACCCGGCCGAGACGGTGGTGCTCCTCGACGCTGACGTGATCGTGACCCGATCGCTCGCCGGTCTAATAGAGCGGGCGGAAGCCGGGTATGCGGTGGCCTTTCGCAACAACGTCGATCGCTTTGTCCCCGAATGGGGCGAGTTGCTCGACCTCGGCCCGATCCCGCGCCGACCATATGTCTGCTCGGCGTTCCTCGCAATCGGACCGCCAAGCGGCGCCGGCGTCTTGCGGCTGATCGAGGAATGCTCTACACGGGTCGACTTCGGCCGCACCTTTTACGGAAGCGACGAACACGGCTACCCCTTCCGCTTCCCCGACCAAGATGTCTTCAATGCCGTCCTCGCCGCGCAGGTCGAGGCCGAGAATATGGCCGCACTCGAAACAAGGCTGCAGGCACCGATGCCCTTCGAGGGGTTGCGGATCGCCGACGAGCTCGCCGTTCGTTGCGTTTTCGAGGACGGCGAGGAGCCGTACATGCTGCACCACATCCTGCCGGCGAAGCCGTGGCTCGAGCCGATGCCCGACGGGATTTACCCGCGCTTGCTCAGACGGCTGCTGATCGGAGAGGGACTGGCGATAGAGGTGCCCGACGAGGAGCTGCCTTTGCGCTTCCGCCGCGGTGCGCTCGCCTACACCGAGCGCAGGCGCGTCGACTTGCTGGCACGAGCGCGCTGGCGAATCGGGTTGGCGATGGATCGCAGGCGCGGATGAGCGCTCCTGCTCGAAGCCGCACCGCCTTTTACTGCATGTCCTCGAGCGCCTACTTCCTCGGCGCCGTCGCGATGGTCAACTCGCTACGCCTGCTCGGCCACGACGAGCCGGTCTATCTACTCGACCTCGGCTTGACCGGCGAGCAGCGCGCCCGCCTGGCGCCCGAGGTGAGCTTCGTCGAATCCCCTCCCGATCTCCAGCCCTGGCTCGCGAAGACGGTCGCCCCGCTTGCCCACCCGGCCGAAGTGATGGTGCTGATCGATGTCGACCTCGTCCTCACGCGTTCGCTCGCACCGTTGATCAACCGTGCCGCCGAGGGCCGGGCGATCGCCTTCGAAAACCAAGTTGATCGCTTCGTTCCGGAGTGGGCCGAGCTGCTCGAGCTCGGGGCGGCGAAACGCCGGCCCTACGTCTGCTCAGGCCTGGTCTTCCTCGGCGGCGAGATGGGCGAGGAGATCCTGCGCCTGCTCGACGACCGCCAGCGCCGGCTCGAC
>JBPCRS010000105.1:0-13955 GCA_050996575.1 Solirubrobacterales bacterium | reverse complement strand
GCATGGGGGGGGTGGGGTGGGCAGGCGGCAGGGCGCCGCGGGAAGCGTGGTCGCGTGCATCGGCCCGGCGCTGCCGAAAGGCATAAGCGCGAGGCGGCGGGGGTTGACGCCGCGCTCGACCGTGACCACGCGCAGCGCCCGGACCATCTCGTTGTTGGCGACGCGGACGATGCCCGCGGCCGTCTCGGTCTCGTCGAGCCCGAGCTTGGCGCCGAGCCGGCGGGTTGCCTCGCGCGCGGCATCGAGATCGAGCTCGACGCCCCCGGCGAGCCGCGAGTCCGGCGCCAGGTAGCCGAGCAGCAGGTTGGCGTCGGTGACGGTCGGCTCGCGCCCGCCGCGGCCGTAGCAGGCGGGGCCAGGCTCGGCGCCCGCCGAGCGCGGCCCGACCCGCAGCGCACCGCCGGAGTCGCGCCAGGCGACCGAACCGCCGCCGGCGCCGACGGTGTGGACGTCGACCATCGGCAGTTGCAGGACGCGACCGTCAATCTCGCGCGACGCGGTCCGCCGCACCGCCCCGTCCTCGACAACGCAGACGTCGCAGGAGGTTCCCCCCATGTCGAGCCCGAGGGCGTTGCCGTCGCCCGAGGCCTCGGCGATCAGGCCGGCGGCGACGGCGCCGCCGGCGGGGCCGGAGAGAACGCTCCAGGCTCCCGAACGCGCCGCCTCCTCGATCTCGGCGACGCCCCCCGACGAGCGCATCACCACCGGTTGGGGAAGGCCGAGCCCGCTCGCCGCCTCGCTCAGCCGGTCGAGGTAGCGGCCGAGCAGGGGGGAGAGGTAGGCGTCGATCACCGTCGTCGAGCAGCGCTCGTATTCGCGAAACTGGGCGAGCACCTCGTGCGAGGCGGAGACATGGAGCTCGGGAAGCTCGGCTCGCAGGCGCTCCGCGATCCGCTGCTCGTGGCCGGGATCGAAATATGAGAAGAGCAGGCAGACTGCGACCGCCTCGGCGCCCGCGTCGCGAAGCGCCGCGACCAGCTCGGCGAGCGAGTCGTCGCTGAGCTCGTCGATGACGCCCTCGGGCCCGGTCCGCTCCTCGATCCCGAAGCGCAGCTCCGGCGCCGCCAGCGGCGCCGGCTTCGGCGCGCACAGGTGGTAGAGGCTCGGGCGGTTCTGGCGGGCGATCTCGAGCAGGTCGGTGAACCCGGCCGTTGCCACCAGGGCGGTACGGGCGCCGCGCTGTTCGAGCAGCGCGTTCGTCCCCACGGTCATCCCGTGGGCGAACGAGCTGACTTCTCCGGCCTCGGCGCCGGCGGCGTCGAGAACCGACTCGATCGCGGTGATCACTCCCCGCGACTGGTCTGCCGGCGTCGTCGGCGCCTTCGCCGTGTGCAGCGTCTCGCCGTCGTCGAGGACCGCGTCCGTGAAGGTGCCCCCGACGTCGACTCCAAGCAGCACGGGATCGAGGCTAGATACGCGAAGGCGGGTTCAGGCTAAAGCCTGACCCCGTTCTGCGGCCTCATGCGGCGACAAGCGCTCCGGCCTCGACACCTTCCTCGGCGAGCTCGAGGGTCACCTCGAGATGCTTGTGCGACGGGCAGTAGTCGCGTCCCGGCAGCGGCTCGCGCTGGCAGGGGGTGCCCTTGCGGGTGTGGGCCTGGCATTCCGACTTGTGACCGAGGACGTTGAGCTCCTCGGGCGGCAGGCTGTCCAGGTAGTCGGTCGCGACTCCGAGGTAGGCCTCGATCACCTTGTGGACGCGAAGCTGGTCGTTGATCGAAAAGTAGGGGCGAACCTCGGTGAACAGGGTTCGCGTCGGTTTGGCGAAGTAACGCCGGTCCTGTGCGAGGCGCTGCATCGTTCCCTCGCAGGCGTCGAGTACCCGCTGCTTGTTCGAGCAGCCAGTCGGATCTTCCGGATCCTCGATCACCCGGGGAGCAAGCTCCCGGTAGATCGAGCGGCTGAACTGATACATCGTCTTCGTCCTCCTCGTCAGTTGCTTCCGTGCCGTGCCCCGTACCCCCCGGGACACTCGACAAGTATCGAATCCCGCTATTGAGGGAGATGGGCACTTTGTTAAGCCGTGATTAAGCGGCTTTTCTCTCTCTCAACACTAGGAACGGAGCGCGGAGGCAAAAGTCACGCCCAGTTTTCGAAACGAAGCTCTCCGCCGGCCTCGACGATCAGGTGAACGCCGTCCATCGCCGGGTCAATCGCCGGGTGGTCGCTGCGCCGGTGGGCGCCACGCGACTCGCGCCGGGCGAGGGCCGAGCGGGCGATCAGCCGGGTCAGCGGGTAGGGGTCGTCGAGCAGCCGCTCGAGCGCGGCGGCATCGCGCTGAGGACCGGCGTCACGCCAGAGCGCCTCACGCGTCTCGACGGTCGGCGGGACGAAGCGGAACTCGGGCTCGGCGACGGCGCCGGACCTGGTCGGCTCGGCGACCGCCGCCCGCGCGGCGCGGCTGCCGAAGACGAAGCACTCGCTGAGCGAGTTCGAGGCGAGCCGGTTGGCGCCGTGGAGGCCGGTGCACGCGCACTCGCCGACCGCGAACAGGCCCGCAACCGAGGTCGCGCCGTCGAGGTCGGTGGCGACGCCGCCGATCAGGTAGTGCGCGGCAGGGGCCACCGGTACGAGCTCCACCGCCGGGTCGACGCCGGCGGCGCGGATCGTCGCGAACACGCTCGGGAACGCGGCGGCGTCGAGCCCGCGCATGTCGAGCCAGACTTGCTCGCTGCCGTCGGCGGCCATCTTGTCGAGAACCGCCGCGGTCACCTGGTCGCGCGGCGCGAGCTCGTCGGTGAATCGCCGGCCGCCCCGATCGAGAATCGTCGCCCCTTCACCGCGGACCGCCTCGGTGACCAGGGCGCCGTCGGCGCCCGAGCCGGGGAGCGCCAGCGCGGTCGGGTGGAACTGGCAGAGCTCGAGGTCGGCGAGCTCGGCGCCGGCGGCGTGGGCGAGCACCGCGCCGGCGGCGATCGCTCCGCGTGGGTTCGAGGAGCGCGACCAGAGCGCGGCGCCGCCGCCGGTCGCGAGCACCGTCGCCCGCGCCGCGATCGGGCCGCCGTCGGTGATCACGCCGGCGCAGCGCTCGCCGTCGCTCCAGAGCGCTTGCGCCGAGGTCCGCTCGACGACGTCGATCCGCTCGTCCTCGGCGACGAGCGCCGAGAGCCGGCCGGTGAGCGCGCGACCGGTCTCGGCTCCTCCGGCGTGGACGATCCGCCGGGCGCTGTGACCGCCCTCGAGGCCGAGCGCGAGGCTGCCGTCAGGGTCGAGGTCGAACTCGACTCCGCGCCCACGGAGCGCCTCGACCGCGCCCGGCGCCTCCGCGCTCAGCGCCTCGACCGCGGCGTGGCGGCAGGCCCCGCGGCCGGCATTCAGGGTGTCCTCGTGGTGGCGTTCGGGCGAGTCGTCTGGGGCAAGCGCGGCGGCGAGTCCACCCTGGGCCCAGAAGCTGGCGCTGGCGGCAAGCGGCTTGCGCGAGATCAGGCAGGCGCGGGCGCCCCGCTCGGCGACCTCGAGCGCGACGTGCAGCCCGGCGGCACCGGCACCGATGACGGCGACGTCGTACTCGCGTGCTGGGGGCTCGGGAGACAAGAAGCGCCGGTACGGTAACCAGATCACTCCCGCCCGCCCCGGCGTCTATCTCAGCCACCCGCTCTCGCTCGAGCACGAGACCGGCTCGCATCCGGAGAATGCGCGCCGGATCGGCGCGATCGAGTCGCGGCTCGAAACGCTCGATTGGCTCGGGATGGAGCGGGAGCTGGCGCCGGCGGCGACGCGCGAGCAACTCGAGCGAGTGCATGATTCGGCGCACATCGGCGCGATTGAGACTCTCTGCGCAAAGGGGGGAGGGATGATCGACCTCGACACGGTCGCCTCCGAGCGCAGCTTCGACGCGGCGCTGCGCTCGGCCGGCGGCGCGGCCCGCGGTGCCGAGCGGGTGCTCGCCGGGGAGGCGAGCTTCGCCTTCGCCGGGCTGCGACCGCCCGGACACCACGCTGAAACCGACCGGGCAATGGGCTTCTGCCTGTTCAACGGCGTCGCGGTTGCGGCGGAGCACGCGATTGCCGAGTGCGAAGCCGAGCGCGTCCTGATCCTCGACTGGGACGTCCATCACGGAAACGGGACGCAGGAGATCTTCTACGAGTCGGGCGACGTGCTTTACGCGAGCATCCACCAGAGCCCGATGTACCCCGGCAGCGGCGACCCGGCGGAGCGCGGCTCCGGGCCAGGGGAGGGGACGACGCTCAACATGCCGGTCGCCGCGGGCGCCGGGCCGGACGAATTCCTTGCGCTCGTCCAGCACGTCGTCGTTCCCGTCGCCCGCAGCTTCGAGCCGGGCCTGATCGCGATCTCGGCCGGCTTCGATGCCCACCGCGATGACCCGCTCGCCCAGTGCCGCCTCGACGAGGATGCGTTCGCCGAGATGGCGGCGACGATGCGCGACCTTGGCGCCGAGCTCGAAGCGCCGCTGCTCGTCGTGCTCGAGGGCGGCTATGACCTCGGCGCGCTCTCGGCCTCGGTCGCGGCGACGCTCGAGGCGCTCGGCGGCGACCGGGTTGCACGCGAGGCTCCCCGCGAAGCCGCGGCGCCGCATCTGGCCCGCGCGGCAACCTAAAGGCAACCTAAAGGGGACAGTCCCCTTTAGGTTTGGTCAGGGCTTGACGCGCTGCTTGATGTCGGCGAGGAAGTCCTTCGGGAAGCCGGGCACCTGGTCGAGCTGGTCGACGTGGGTGTAGCCGTCGAGGCGGCCGCGGTAGGTGACGACGCGCTTCGCCTGAGTCACCGACATGCCGAGCGCTCGGTAGTCCTCGAAGCTGCCGTTGTTGAGGCTGACCAGATCGTCGTCAGCCGGCTCGTCGGGTTCGTCGGGTGCGGGCTCTGGTTCGGCTTCCGGCTCGGGCTCGGGCTCGGGGGCAGGTTCCGGCGGAGGCTCGGCCGGCTGCGGCGCGGCGACGGCCTCCGCCTCTGCCGGTTGTTCGGCGGCGGCCGACGGCGCCGGTGTGTCGTCCCCGCGCTCGCGCTCGGCGCGAGCCTCGTCCGATAGCCCGAAGCCGAGCGAGCGCAGCAGACCGCCGCGGCGACGGCGGGCCGGCGCCGGCGATTCAGGCGCGGGCGCCGGAGAGGTGATCGCCTCGGCGACCGGTTCCTCGGCTGATTCCTCGGCGACCTTGGTCTCGGAGTCCGGTTTGAGGTCGTCGAGCGGGGTCCAGACCGCCTCCGCGACCGGCTCTTCGGCGACATCTGGGTCCGGGTCTTCCCCTGCCTCAGCTTCGAATTCGGCCTCAGCTGCGGGCTCGGCCTCGGGTGCGGTTTCAGGCTCAGGTGCGGTGAGCGCAGCGGCGGCGCCGTCGGCGAACGGTCCCGGGTCGCGCTCGGTTGTTTCGGCGGTCGCCTCCTCCGGCTCGGTGGACGAGACCTCCTCCGGCTCGGGCTCTTCCTCGACCGGCTCCTGAGCAGGCTCGGGCTCCGGCTCCGGCTCGATCTCCTCGTCCGCGCTCGGCTCCGCGTCCTCGGCGGCGTTCGGGGCCGTCGGCTCGGGCAACCAGTCCGAAGGAGGGATCGCGGCAATGCCCTCCGGCGGCGTCGGCCCGACGCGGACGTCGGCGGCGCGTGTCTCGGCGCCGCTGGCGCTATCGCTGACCGCGCCGATCCGGCCCTCGATCGACTGGAAGCGCAGCTCGCGCTCGCGATCGAGCTCGAGCTTCGACGCGGCCTCGACCTCCTCTGTTCGCGCCTCGGCGGCGGCAACTCGCGCGTTCGCCTCGTCGAGCTGGCGGCGCAGGACCTGAGCGTCGGCTTCGTGTGCGGCCCTCGCCTCGTCGAGCTCGCGGTCCTTCTCGCGGATCGCCGCTCGCTGGGCTTCCTCGCTGTCTCGGCGGACCTCGGTCAGCTCGCGGGCGTGCTCGCGCTCAGACTCCTTGCGCAGCCTCTCGGCCTGCTGTTCGAGCTTGCGCTGAGCCTCGGCGGCGGCCTTCTCCTCGGCCGCGCGGACGGCCTCGCGGCCCCCCTGCTTCGCCTCGCGCTCGCCCTCGCGACGGATCGACTTCGTCTGCGCGCGGACCCAGGCCGCGGCGGATTCGCGCGCCTGCATGCTCGTTGCCGCGGCATCGGCCTCGGCCTTGCGTGAGCGGTCCTCGGCTTCCTGAACCTTGCGCTCCGCTTCGGCGGTCGTCTTGGCGCGCTCGGCGCGCTCTGAGTTCAGCGCCTCCTCGAGCGAAGAGACCTCGCCGGCGGCGGAGTCCTCGGTCTTCGCGCGGGCCTCGGTAACTGCGCGTTCGCGCTCCTTCGCCGCCTCCGCGCCCAGCCGCTCGGCCTCCTTCGCCCGAACCTCGGCCTCCTCGGCGCGGATGCGTTCCTCGGTCTCGGCTCGGGCTGCCGCGGTCTCACTCGCGACGCGTTCATCGGCGTCGCGCTTCGCCTTCTCGATCTCGGCCCGGGCCAGGTCCTGGGCACGCTCGGTCTCCGCCTTCGCCTTTTCGAGCTCCTCCTCGCGAGCCTGGACGCGGGCGTTTGCCTCCTCGGCAGCGCGCTCTGAAGCGACACTCGACTCCTGGGCGACGCGAGTCTCTGCCTCGGCGCGTAGGCGGTCGGCCTCTTTGGCGAGGCTCTCCTCGGCGGTCGTCACCCGGTCGGCTGCGGCGAGCGCTCGCGATTCAATTTCCTGCAGGCGGCGGTCGGAGGCCTCGATCAGCTGCGCCTTCGACTCGCGCTCGCGCTCGAGCTCCTCCTCTCGAGCTTGAAGCTGGGCGGCGAAACGCTCCTCCGTCGCCGCTCGCGCTGCCTCGACCTCGCGTTTGACGCGCTCGTCAGCGGCCTCGCGGGCGCGCGCGATCTCAGCCTGGGACTCCTCCTTGGCCTCGCGCAGTGCGCGCTCCTGGACCGCGGCGCGAGTCGTCTCGGCGTCCTCGAAGGCGCGTTCCTCGAGCTCGCGTCGGGCAGCCTCTGTCGCCTCCGCGGCCCGTGCCTCGGCCGTTGCGCTTGCCTCCTGCTCGGCCTCGGCGCGGCAGCGTTCCTCGGCTTCCTTGATCCGCTCGGAGACCTCCGCCTTCAGGGTCTCCAGCTCGCCGCGGATCTCGGCGGTGTCCTGGGTGATCCTGCGCTCGGCCTCGTCGCGAGCCTTCTTCTCGACCTCGCTTTGGGCGAGCTTCGCCTCGGTCGCACGCTGCTCGGCCTGCTCGAGCCGGATCAGGGCGTTCTGAAGTGCCTCCGCCGTCTCGTCTGTCGGCGGGATCGAGGGCGAGATCGCGGCCGGGGCCGGTGCCGATTCGCGCTCGGAGACGGACTGCTCGCGGGCGCTCAGCTCCTGCTCGCGCTTCGCCAGGTCGGCGTCTCGCGCGGCGAGCGCCTGCTCGCGGATCTCGAACTCCGAATCGCGTGCGTCGGTCGTCTGCCCGTCCTCACCGAGAGCGGCCTCACGGCCGGCGACCTCGTCCTCGCGCCGGCGAAGCTCCTGCTCGAGCTGCTCGAGCGCCGTGGCGCGGGCGTCGACATCGCCATCGGCGACGGCCGGCTCCTTGCCGCGGCGGATCGAGCGGATCCGCTCATCGGCCTCGCGGCGGGTGCCGCGGACCTGCTCCTCGGCTTCGCGACGGGCCTCGCGGACCGACTCCTCGGCCTCGCGCTCGGTCTCGCGCTGGATCTGGCGAAGCTGTCCGCGAAGCCACTCGGCAGAGGCCTCGCGCCCGGCGGCCTCCTGGCTCTCGCGTGCGCCCTCGGCGGCGCTCGCCCGCGCCTCGGCCTCGGCGGCCCGCTGCTCGGCGGACTTGAGATCCTCCTCGAGCGCGAGAATCTCCTCGATCGCGTGCTGCTCGGCGGCTTGGGCCGCGCTGTCGGCGGCGACCTTGATCCGTTCGTCGGTGTCGCCGCGGGGAGTGGCCGGCTCAGCCGTCTCGCCGCCGCCCTGCTCGGGCAGCGTTTGCACGTCGGTCGCGTCGCCGTTCTTCTCGCCGCGCCCGAAGATCCTTGACTTGCGTCGGGCCATCGGCCCTGACTCTACGCAATCTCGCCGCGAGGATTGGTCAGGCGAGATGAACGTTTTCCTCGGCGCGCGGATGGGACATCGCTACCACGAGCCGCCGCCACCACCGCCCGATCCACCACCGCCGCCGCCGGAGAAGCCGCCACCGCCTCCCGACGAGGACGAGGCGGGCGGCGTGACGTGCGAGGAGAAGTCGGAGCCGAAGCTCGAGCCGTTGAAGCTGTCGTGGTGGTAGCCGCCGACGAACGCGTATGTGGTCCAGGCGCCGGTGCTGGTCGCCTCGGCCGCGACGGGCGCGGGGATCCGGCCCGAGGCGATCATCCGCTCGGCGGTGCCGAATGCGATCCCGAAGACGATGATCCGCTTCCACAGCGCCAGCGTCGCCGGCGGGTCGTCCTCGAGCTTGGGGAAGTCGGCGGTCCAGTCGGCGAACGCCTTCCAGCGCGCGTTCCGCTCGCGGCTCTCGGGGCTGAGCCGTTTCAGGCTGTTCGACGGGTAGGCGAGCAGGAAAAGGCAGGTCGGGATGCCGAGCACGAGCGGCCAGAGCAGGCTGCCGCCGGCGTCGCTCGAGGCAAAGCCGATCAGCGCGAAGAGGGCTCCGAAGACGAGAATCGCGCGAGTTTCCCAGCCGGAGTAGTCGCGGCCCCATTCGATCTGCTCGCCCTCGACGGAGTAGATGGCGGTCGTCATTCCGTCCCAACGCGATCGCCAGGCCGTGTCGTGTCGGGGGACGAGGTCCTTCATCGCACTCAGGGCGACCGTCTTCTCGCCGATCAGTTCGTCGTAGAAAGAGAGCACGGAGCGCTCGTGAGTTGCGAGTCCGTCCTCACTCGGTCGCTCGGGGTTCTTCGCGATCGAGAGGTCGAGCTGCTCCGCCTCGGTCGTCGCGGTCTTGGTCGTGTAGTAGTCGCGGTCGACGAGGTCGAGCAGGGTGGCGAGGACGGTGTTGACCGAGTCCGCGCCCTCGAACGCGATCGCGTAGGCGAGCGCCGGAGAGGTTTCCTCGTCGGGCGGGCCCGGCAGGTACTTGGGGCTCGTGGTCGGCCGCTCGCGGGCGCGGAAGGCGAGCAGCGCGATGAAGGCGAGCGCGAGCAGGGCGACGGCGAGGCTGAGCAGGAAGGTGTGCTGGGAGATGAACCGCTTGATCCGCGTCCAGGAGAATGTGCCGAGATCCTTCGACGTCTCCTCTTCGACGATCGAGGCGAGCGCGGAGCCCTCGCCGGCGCGGGCGCCGCTGACGTCCTCGCCGGGCACGCGCGGGACGAGCACCCGCATCTCGACGAACTGCTTCGGCGGAATGTCGGTCGCGGTCAGCGTCGAGACGCCGTCGTCGCGGGTGATCTCACCGCTCTGGACCTCGCGCGGGAAAGCCCAGACCCGGTAGCGCTCGTCGGCGGGGTCGAGCGCGGGGTCGGAGAAGGTCGCCTTCAGCTCCGGCAGCTTCTGCTCCCACTCGTCGCCCCAGACCTGCCAGACGACGTCGATCACGTCGTCGTAGGCGACGGCGGCGTCGACGACGCGGTAGGAGACGTCGAACGTGCGGGTTTCGTCGGCGGCGCCGTGGTGCCAGACGATCCGCAGGCCGTTACCCGCGGGCTCAGTGCCGAAGCGATTGAGTGAGTCGAAGCAGCCGAGGGCCGCGCAACCTCCGGGCTCGTAGGCGCCGCCGTCGGGCTCGGAGACGGCGACGTTCCTGATCTGCTCGCCGAAGTTGAGCCTGATCTCACGGTATGTCGCCTGGAAGTCACCGTCGTAGTCGACCGTCAGCCGCTCGTTGACGAGCAGGCTGGCGTCCTCGGCGAGCTCGAGCGAGACATCGGCGGCGACGACCGTCGCTTCCTTCGCCTCGGCGGCTGCCGGGACGGCGAGCGCCAGCGCTGCAAGCGCGGCGGCGAGCGCCGTCGAGGGGCGAAGCGTCCCGCTCACGTTGAGTAGCTCACCTGCGGCACCACCTCGGCCTCGGCCGGGGCGTCGAAGAATTCGCGAGCGTCGAAGCCGAAGCCATTGGCGACGAGAACGGCGGGGAAGACCTGGACCTGGGTGTTGTAGGTCTCGACCGTGTCGTTATAGACGCGGCGGGTGATCGCGATCTGGTCCTCGGTATCGGCGAGGTCGGACTGCAGCTCGAGGAAGTTCTTGTTCGCCTTCAGCTCGGGATAGTTCTCGGCGACGGCGAGCAGGCGGTGGAGAGAGCCGGCTAGCGAGGCCTCGCTCTGGCCGTGGTCGTCGGTCGGGTTCGTCGCCATCGCGTTGGCGCGGGCGTTGGTCACGCTCTCGAGCGTCTTCGCCTCGTGATTGGCGTATCCGCGAACCGTCTCGACCAGGTTCGGGATCAGGTCGTGGCGGCGCTTCAGCGCGACGTCGATCTGCGAGAAGCTGTTGTCGACGTTCTGGCGCAGGCCGACGAGCCGGTTGTAGATGATCCAGACGAAGGCGGCTGCGACGAGCAGTAGCCCGCCGACGATTGCGATTGCTATCAACACGAGCGGGATTATCCATGCCGCGCTCGAGTTGTGACGTTCCGGGCGCAATGTCGCCACGTCGAGTTCTTGTTCGGTGTCCCGGGCCGGTTGAGCATCGCCGGGATGTCAACCGTCGAAAGGAACGAGCCTTGAACACACTGATGTCGTACCTCACGGTCAGAGCCGTTGCGATCGTCGCCCTGCTCGAAACCGGCCTCGCGAGGGCGCAGACCGGGCCGCATCAGAGCGCGGCCAGGGCACCGTCGAGTACGTCGGCCTGATCCTGCTCGTCAGCCTGCTGATGGTCGGCATGGTCGCCGCGATGAAGGGCTCCAATAAGTCGTGTACGTGAGGGGCGACACCCCCGCGAATCGTGCGGTGCCTGCTCATCACCTCGTAGGCGGCAAGGAAGAAGGCAAAGACGCCGTGGCGGCCTACGGGTCACCCAACCAGCGCCGGTCACTCAGCTTCGGTCAACCGCCGGGCACATCCTCGACACGGCTCGCAAACCGCCCCACGAGACATTGGAAGAAGTCGTGTCGTGTAACGAGTGCGTGCACCTTCCCGGCGGTCGCGATCGGGATGATCAGCACGCGGTGGTGGAGGAAGAGCTCGGCGAGCTCAGAGTCGGAGTAGTCGTCTTTCACCAGGACGACATCGGTCGTCAAATACTTGCTGATCGGCTCCTCGGAGCACTCGAGGCGGCGGTCGATCGCGGCGTCGAGGTTTCGCGAGATCATCCGCGACGAGCTCAGCTCGGCGAAGTAACCCGGAAAGAGCGCCGCCATGAACTCGCGCTCGCCGAAGATGCCGGCGAAGGAGCCGTCCGCGTTCACTGCCGGCAACGCCGGCAATCCCGTCTCGACGACCCGTCTAGCCGCATCGCCCACCGTGTCGGTTACCGGGAGCGGATCGACCTCCCGAAGTGCTTCCTTGACGATCGAGTCAGGCATATGACGCTCAGTTCAGGGCGACGTAGCGGACGAGGACATAGGCGGTCGCAAGCAGGATCGAGACTACCGTCACCGGCACCCCGATCTTGAGGAAGTAGACGAACCCGATCGGCTTGCCCGCTCGCTCGGCGAGGCCGGCCGCGGCGACGTTGGCTCCCGCGGCGATGATCGTCGCGTTGCCGCCGAAGCACGCTCCAAGCGACAGCGCCCACCAGTAGGCGTCGTCGCCCGACGTTCCCTGAAGCTCGGTGACGACGGGGATCATCGCCGTCGTGAACGGGATGTTGTCGACGATCGCCGAGCCCAGCGCTCCGATCCACAGCGTTCCGACGAGCTCCGCGGTCCGATCGCCGCCCGTCAGGTCCTTGACGCCCTCGGCGACCTCGCCGATCGCTCCGGTCGCCTCGAGAGCGCCGACGAGGACGAAGAGCGCGACGAAGAAGAAGAGAGTCGGCCACTCGATCCTCGAGAGCGCCTGCTCGAGCGGGATCGAGGTGACGAGCAGGGCGATCGCGGCACCGGTGAGCGCCACCGTCGCCGGTTCGATGTGAAGCGCCTGGTGGGCGAAGAAGAAGAGGATGGTGCCGAGGAGGATCGGCACCGTGCGGCGCAGCTCGGCGTGGTCTCGGATCGAGGCGGCGGCGTCGAGGTCCATCACGTAATGGCGGTTCTCCTCATCGATCTGGAGCCGCGGCCGGTACCAGAGATAGAGCAGGCCGGTCGTGATCACGAAGGTGACCAGTGCGATCGGCGCAAGGTTGACCATGAAGCTGTTGAAGCTGAGACCGCTGGCCCCGGCGATGATGATGTTGGGCGGGTCGCCGATCAGCGTCGCCGTCCCGCCGATGTTGGAGGCGACTATCTCGATCACCAATAGCGGGATCGGGTCCAGGTCGAGCGCGTCGGCGAGCAGGAAGGTGATCGGGACGATCAGCAGGATCGTCGTCAGGTTGTCGAGGAAGGCCGAGAGCAGCGCGGTCATCGCGGCGAGGCTGACGACGACCGCCAGCGAGCGTCCCTTCGAGATCTGCCCCGCCCTGATCGCCAGAAAGTCGTAGACGCCGGTCTGCTGGGTCAGATAGACCAGGATCATCGCTCCGGCGAGCAGGCCGATCGTGTTGGAGTCGATCGACTCGATCGCCGCCTCCTGCGAGTACTCGCCGACGAAGAGGACGACGATCGCCGCGCCCAGCAGCGCCACCTTGGTCCGGTGGACGCGGTCGGAGGCGATCACCGCGAGGACGATCAGGAATGTGGCGACGGCTATCGCCATCTCAGCGGACCTTTGGTCCCTTGGGTGTCGAGAAGGGGGCTGATTGGAGGCTCTCGGGGTCGACGACGACTCGCCGACCAGCCTTCCCGGCACACCGCGAGCCAGACTAGCGGACCGCGGGTCTCACGTCCTTGGCGGCTGGGCTTCGCGGAGGTAGGCTTTACGCGGATCGGTGGTCAAGGCCACACTCAAAGAGAAGGGCTTAAGTCATGGCTGAAGACAGCGAAGATGTTGGCGCGAAAGATTTTAGGTTCGGGGTAACCGGAATACTCCTAATGGTCGGCGTTGCGATTCCCATGGCGATTCTGAGCTGAGCCTCACCACAAGCGATATCCGCTTTCGGGTATTTGTGGCGCGTATCGGCCGCCCGGGGACTGCTTGCGGTGATCGGGCTCGTGTTCGCGGTGCTGATCGGCGGAACGCTCGAAGGGAATCTGAGAGATCGCCAGCGCCTCGAGCAGCGCGGCCACTGATCTGAACCTCTGACCGCACACCCGCCGAGCTGAGGCCGGTCGAGATCGAGCCCGGGTTCGTCCGTACCGCCGACGGCTCCGCGCTCTACTCGCAGGGTGAGACGCGGCGCAGTGCGACACTCCGCTGAACGACCCTCGGGAGGAAAGATGAGCATCGCCTACCGAATCCTCTACGCGATCGGGTTCACGCCATGGGAGCAGATGGCCCACCCCGTGATCGCAGATCAGGTTCGCGACCTCTTCGCTCGCGGAGAGGAGGGACGTGAGCCGCCTTACGGGCGCGCCCTCGACCTCGGCTGCGGGAGCGGGATCTGGGCAGTCGAGCTCGCCCAGCGGGGATGGCAGGTTACGGGTGTGGATTTCGTTCCGAAGGCCTTGCGCAAAGCGCGCGAGCGAGCGGACCAAGCTGGGGTCGAGGTGCAGCTCGTGCACGGGGACGTCACGGATCTCGGGCCTACGGGGATCGGCTCAGACTTCCGCCTCGTCCTTGATTTCGGCTGCTTTCACGACGAGTTGACGGACGAACAGCGCCGTGATGAGGGTCGAGAGGCGACCGCGCTGGCCGCCCCCGGTGCGACGCTGCTCCTGATGGCGTGGAGACCGGGGCGCCGCGGACCGTTGCCGCGAGGTGTGAGCCCCGAGGAGATCCAGTCGGCGTTCCCCGAGTGGAAGCTCATCGATGACGTGGCGATGGACGTGCCCTCTGGCGCCCCTGGCTATGTGAAGAGGGCTGAGCCGCGGTTCTATTGGCCTGACCCCCTGAGATCGGTCCGACCCTTATGAGAGTCCTACCCGCCCGAGAGAATGGGCAAAGGAGGACCGACCAAGGTGAAGGGACGAAGGCACACCCCCGAGCAGATCATCCGCAAGCTG
>JBPCRS010000080.1:0-28961 GCA_050996575.1 Solirubrobacterales bacterium | reverse complement strand
GAACAAGGAGGTCGAACAGCTCGGCGCCAAGGTGATCGACCAATGGGCGACGCTGGGCCAGTACGACTTCATCACCGTCGTCGAGGCGCCCGATTCGGAGACGATGGCCAAGGTCTCGGTCGAGCTCGGCTCGCGCGGGACGATGACCAGCCAGACCCTGCCCGCGATTCCTGCCTCCGAGCTCGCAAGCTCGCTCTGAGGAAACTCATTCGATGAAGGTTCTCGTCGTCGGCGGCGGCGGTCGCGAGCACGCGATCGTCCGAGCCCTCGGGCGCTCCCGCAGTGCGCCCGAGCTCTTCGCCTGCCCGGGCAACGCCGGGATCGCCGCCGACGCGCACTGTCTCGAGATCGGCGCCGAGGACGTCGAGGGGATCGTCGCCGCCGCTCGCAGCGAGGGGATCGGCCTCGTCGTCGTCGGCCCCGAGGCTCCGCTAGTCGCCGGAGCGGTCGACGCCCTGTCCGAGGCCGGGATCGCCGCCTTCGGCCCGAGCAGCACCGCCGCCGCGATCGAGGGCTCGAAGCTGCACGCAAAGGAGCTGATGCGCGACGCCGGGGTGCCGACCGCCTCGCACGCCGTGCTTCGCAGCCGCGACGAGGCGGTCGAGCAACTTTCCGTCGCCTCGTATCCGATGGTGCTCAAGGCCGACGGCCTCGCCGCCGGCAAGGGCGTCGTGATCGCGGCCTCGGAGGCGGAGGCTCTCGAGGCGATCGAGATGTTCTTCGTCGAGCGCCGCTTCGGCGAGACCAGCGTCCTGCTCGAGGAGCACCTCGGCGGCGAGGAGCTCTCGCTGCTCGCGATCTGCGACGGCGAGAACGTCGTCCCGCTCGCCCCGGCCCAGGACTACAAGCGGATCGGCGACGGCGACAGCGGGCCGAACACCGGCGGCATGGGCAGCTACTCGCCCGTCCCCGGCTTCGAGGGCGGCTACGCCGAGGAGATCGCCGATCTCGTTCACCGTCCGGTCGTTGCGACGATGGCCTCGCGGGGCACCCCGTTCTCGGGCGTTCTCTACGCCGGCCTGATGATTACCGAGCAGGGACCGAAGGTGCTCGAGTTCAACTGCCGCTTCGGCGACCCGGAGACGCAGGCGGTACTGCCGCGGCTGAGCTCCGACCTACTCGAACTCTGCGAGGCGTCGGCGCAGCCAGGCGGCCTCGCCGGCGTCGATGCCGAGTTCTCCGAGGAGTGGGCGGTCACCCTCGTCCTCGCCTCCGCCGGCTACCCGGCCTCGTCCTCGAAGGGCGACGTGATCACCGGGATCGACGAGGCGGCGGCGATCGCAGAGGTCACCCACGCCGGCACCGCCCTTGACGGCGACGGCGTCGTCACCGCCGGCGGCCGCGTACTCAACGTGACCGGGATCGGGCCCGATCCCGACGCCGCGCGAAAGCGCGCATATCAGGCGGCGTCGAAAATCGAGTTCGAGGGCAAGCAGATCCGCAACGACATCGCGGCGCGCGCCGTTGAGCGCGCGCTCGCGGGCTAGGAGGAAACGAGATTGGAGACGCGCGAGGACGAGCCGATTCCCGAGGGCAGGGCTGAGACGGTGACCGAGGACCCCGTCGCCGAGACACTCGAGGAGATCGAGGAGATCGAGACCGACGCCCCGCTCGTCGGGATCATCATGGGCTCGAAGTCCGACATGGAGAAGATGCGCAAGGCCGAGGATGTCCTCAACGAGTACGGGATCAGTTGCGAGGTGCGAGTGATGAGCGCTCACCGTGATCCCGACACGGTCAGCGATTACTGCAAGAACGCGCGGATGCGCGGGATCAAGGTGATCATCGCCGGCGCCGGGATGTCGGCGGCGTTGCCCGGCGTTGCCGCAGCGCATACCGATCTGCCGGTGATCGGCGTGCCGATCGACGCCGGCCATGTCGGCGGCATCGACGCGTTGCTCTCGGTTGCACAGATGCCGCCGGGGGTGCCCGTCGCCTGCGTCGCAATCGACGGCGCGAAGAACGCCGGCCACCTCGCGGCGCGCATAATCAATCTGTGATTAGCCGGCCCCGGACGCGGGAGCACAGAATGTCGTTGGTGATGTGATGCGGGAGCAGAGGAGGCGGCATTGATTCATCGGTACACGCGTGAGCAGATCGGGTCCGTGTGGACCCAGCAGCGCAAGATGGACACCTGGCTCGCGGTCGAGCTCGCTGCGACCGACGCCTGGGCGGCCGAGGGGATCGTCCCGGCTGAGGCTGCCGCTGCCTGCCGCGAGCGCGCCTCGTTCACGGTCGACGCGGTAACCGAGCGCGAGCGCGAGACCGGCCACGATGTTGCCGCCTTCATCGACGTCGTCGCCGCCTCGGCCGGCAAGCACGGCCGCTGGGTTCACTACGGGCTGACCTCCTCCGACGTCCTCGACACGGCGCTGGCGCTGCAGCTCCGCGAGGCGACCGGGATCGTGCTCGAAGGCGCACTCGCCTACCGCGACGCGCTGATCGAGCGCGCGCTCGAGCATCGCGACACGCTCAGCGTCGGCCGCACCCACGGAGGCCACGCCGAGCCGACGACATTCGGCCTGCGGCTCGCCGGCTTCGCCTTCGAGGCCGACCGAAACCTCGAGCGGCTGCGCCGCGCCGCCGAAGGGGTCGCGGTCGGCAAACTCTCGGGCGCCGTCGGCAGCCACGCCTCGATCCCGCCCGTGGTAGAGGCGCGGGTGATGGATGCAGTCGGGCTGCGCCGCGAGGACATCTCGACTCAGGTCGTGCCGCGCGATCGCCACGCCGAGCTCTTGCAGGCGATCGCGCTCGCCGGCGCCGGGCTCGAGCGCTTCGGCCAGGAGGTCCGCAACCTGCAGCGGACCGAGGTCCGCGAGGTCGAGGAACCGTTCGCGACCGGGAAGCAAAAGGGTTCATCGGCGATGCCGCACAAGCGCAACCCGATCCTCGCCGAGCGCGTTTGCGGCCTCGCCCGGGTGCTGCGCGGCTACTCGCAGGCCGCGGTCGAGAACGTCGCGCTCTGGCACGAGCGCGACATCTCCCACTCCGGCGCCGAGAGAGTGATCCTCCCCGACTCGACAATCCTCGTCGACTACATGCAACACCTCGGAGTCCGGCTCGGAACCGGAATGACCGTCAACGCCGAGCGCATGCGCGAGAACCTCGAGCTGACCTATGGCGCGATCTACTCGCAGCGAGCGCTGACCGCGCTGGTCGAGTCGGGGATGACCCGCGACGACGCCTATCGGCTGGTCCAGCGGGCCGCGCAGAAGGCCTGGGACGAGCGCACCCCGTTCCGCGACCTGCTCGCCGAGGCCGCGCCGGACCTCGACCTCGACACGGTCCTCGACCCGAACGCCTACCTCAAACACACCGACGAGCTGATCGACCGCCTCGAAGAGCTCCGCGGATGAAGCCGAGCAATGAAAACGCCGAATCCTCCGCTTCGCGTCCGGTTCGGCTCGATCTCATCTGCATGAGATGAAGCTCGTCATGGTGATGAAGGTCCGCGACGAGATCGACGTCGTCGAGCAGACGCTGCGATATCACCTGGCGCTCGGCGCCGATCAGTGGATCGTCACCGACAACGGCTCGACCGACGGCACCCTCGAGGTGCTGAAACGCTTCGAGTCCGAGGGGCTGTTGAGGCTGATCGAGGAGCCGGGGGAGAACTTTCGCACCGAGGCGCACGGGTGGGTGACGCGGATGGCGCGGTTGGCGGCGACCGAGATGGACGCCGACTGGGTCGCCCACGTCGACGCCGACGAGTTCTGGTTGCCGGCCGAGGGATCGCTGACGGATTCGCTCGAGGCGATTCCCGACGAGTACGGAGTCGTCCTCGCGCCGCGGCCGGAGTTCGCCACCCGCTCGGGCGAGGGCGAATGGTGGGAGCGGATGACGGTTCGCGAGAGCCGCTCGCGGCTGCGGCCGAAGATCGCCCACCGTGCCGACCCAGAAGTCGTCCTCCACCGTGGCGCTCACGATGTCGACATCGAGGGGGAAGAGGGCGGCTCGAAGCACGCTGGCCGTGCCGTGATGCGGGCGGTCAAGGAGGACGCCGACCACGCCGCCGACTCGCGCCTCGTCTGGTCGCCGATTTTCCCGGCCCGGGTGATGCACTTCCCGCTGCGCTCGTTCGAGCAGTACAAGCGCCGGGTCGAGACGACGATCTTCCACGGCGGCTTCTCCGACCAGGCTCACCAGGATCTGCGTGATGCCTACGACGACGGCCGGCTGCCGGAGCTCTACGAGAAGCTGGCGCTGAGCGACGCCGAGGCAAAGGCCGGGATCGAGGAGGGGCGACTGGTCGAGGACACGCGCATCCGCGACTTCCTCCGCGAGACGGGGACTGGCCCTCCTATCCCCGCAGCCGTTGAGGCGGAGCTTGCGGAGATCCGCCACGACGCGATGCAGACTCTCGCGCGGACGCAGCGGTCGCTGGTTCGCCAGCTCGACAACTTCCGCGAGCGCGTGGCGAAGCAGCGCAAGCGACTGAAGGCGGCGGAGTCCGGCGGGCGGCTGCGGCGGCTTGTGGGCGGCGGCTGAGCTTGTCGAGCGTGAAGTTAGACGGTTTGCGCTGGTACGCTGCCGCGCTCTGGAACGGTGCCTCGGGGACACCGTGAGCAAACAAATGCGGGTGAGGAGATTCAGTTGAAGAAGTCAGCAGGTGTGATCGCCGCAACGCTGGCGATCGGCGCGATCGGCGTGGTCCCGGCGAGCGCGGGGCAGTCGAACGTCGCTCCGGGCAGCGTCTACAAGGGCGAATACACGTGGATGGGGATGGCGGACAACTTCCGGATCAAGACGTTCTCGAGCGGCAAGAGCGGAAACTTCTCGCTCCGCTGTGCCGGAATTCAACGCGAGCGAATCTCGATCAAGAACGGCGAGTTCAGGCTCAAGGCCGGTGCCGACGCCGTGCTCGTCAAGGGCAGCGGCAAGTTCAAGAAGAACGGCGTTATCGAGGGCGAGATCACGATGATCTCGACGGACGGCGCTGAGTGCGCCGCTCCCGGCGAGTTCGCCGGCGTGATCGCCGACGTCTAACCACCTCTCGCAAACTGCGAGGAATCGCAAGTGCCGGTCGCCTTCGGTGACCTCCTATGAGGGCCCCTCCACCGGGGCCCTCGTTAGTCTCGGAGCCGTGAAGGCACTCGCCGAATTGAAGAAGCATTCCTCGGGCAAGGTCCGCGAGATCTACGAGGTCGAGGACGACCTGCTGATGGTCGCCTCGGACCGGATCTCCGCCTATGACGTCGTCCTCCCCGACCCGATCCCCGACAAGGGCAAGGTGCTGACCCAGATGTCGATCTTCTGGTTCGGCGAGACCAGCGAGATCGTCCCCAACCATTTTCTCTCCGAGGACGTTCCCGAGGAGGTCGCCGGGCGAGCGATCCGCGTCCGCAGGCTCGAGATGTTCCCGGTCGAGTGCGTCGTCCGCGGCTACATCACGGGCTCGGGCTGGCGCGAGTACCGCGAGTCGCAGACGGTTTGCGGGATCGAGCTCCCCGCCGGGCTCGAGGAGTCGGAGAAGCTGCCCGAGCCGATCTTCACCCCGGCGACGAAGGCCGACATCGGCGATCACGACGAGAACATCGACTTCGATCGCGCCGCCGAGATCGTCGGCGACCGATCGCTGATGGCTGAGCTTCGCCGCGTCTCGATCGAGCTCTACGAACACGCCGCTGCGCACGCGGCAGAGCGCGGGATCATCCTCGCCGACACCAAGTTCGAGCTCGGTTCCTCGCCCGGCGCCGAGGTCGTCCTCGGCGACGAGGTGCTTACCCCGGATTCTTCGCGCTTTTGGCCCGCCGACCGCTACGAACCGGGCCGCGGCCAGCCCTCGTTCGACAAGCAGTACGTCCGCGACTGGCTCGACCAGTCCGGCTGGGACCACTCGCCGCCCGCGCCGGGGCTCCCCGACGAGGTGATCGCGAACACGCGCGGCAAGTACGTCGAGGCCTACGAGCGGATCTCAGGCAAGTCGCTGGGCTGAGGCCGCCCTACCCTCCCCGCGTGAACCTGTTCGTCCAGGGGATGCGGCGGTCGGGGACGACGATCCTCTATGACGCGCTGATCGAGGATCCCGAGCTGCGCTTGTTCTACGAGCCGCTGCGCGAGGAACAGGTGACCGTTGGCGGCGGCAGTGGTGCCCGCGACACCGACGCCTTCGGCGAGACGCGCGAGCTGCGCGCCGAGTTCGCCGCCGAGAAGTTTCCCGACGTCCCGCTCGAGCAGTTCAACTGGGGCGGCCCACGCGAGCCGCGGCTCGAGGTCGAGCCCGGCCTGCCCGAGCACTGCCGCGAGTGGCTGCGCCACCTACTCGGACTCGCGCCGGCGGTGGCGATCAAGGAGACCCGCTTCTACGACCAGATCGCCGACCTCGCCGACCTCGACCCGGCTGCCACACTCGCCCATGTCGTCCGCGACCCGCGGGCGGTGACGGCGTCGATCATGCTCGGTCGGGGCCGCCGGCGCGAGCGCAAGCACTTCCCGACCGTCGACGCCTTCTTCGAGGACGCGAAGAAGCGACGGTTGTGGTCGAGCTATGAGATCGCCGAGGCGCTGCTCGAGCGGGCAGATGCGCCGGCGATAGCCGAACCGTCGAGCGTCGAGCGCGTGCTGCTCGTCTGGAAGCACAGCTTCGAGACGACCTTCCGGACCGCCGGCGAGCGATTCGGCGAGCGCTACGTGCTGCTTCGAAACGAGGATCTGCGTGCCGACACGGCGGCGGCGCTTGCCGCCCTTTACGCGGCGCTTGCGCGCCCCGTGCCCAAGCCCGTGCAGGCCTGGGCGGCGGAGAAGATCCGCTCTCCGGAGGAGCCCTACGCGGCACGCGACCGACGCTGGCTCGACGCCTTCCGCCGCCTCGAAATGGAGGGCTCGATCGCCGAGGCGGGCTATCCCGAGCTTCTCGACGAGGAGAGCTACGACCCGCCGGCGCGGGCGCAGGGATTGAGCCGATTGTGGCGGTAGCCTCAGGCCGATGAAGGCGCGCGTCCTGATCCGGCCCAAGCAGGGCATCCTCGACCCGCAGGGTAAGGCGGTCGAGCGGGCGCTGCCGGCGCTTGGCTTCGAGGGCGTCTCCCATGTCCGCGTCGGCCGTCTGGTCGAGCTCGAGACCGAGAGCCCGGAGGAGCTCGACGCGCTCTGCGAGAAGCTGCTCGCCAATCCGCTGATCGAGGACTTCGAGGTCGAGCGGGACGAAGGTTGACGAGTTTCGCCGTCCTTCAGTTCCCCGGCTCCTGCGACGAACGCGATGCGCTCGCCGCCTGCAGCCGGGTCGGCGAGGCTCGCCTCGTCTGGCACGAGGATCGCGACCTCGGCGGTGTCGACGCCGTGGTCGTCCCCGGGGGCTTCTCCTATGGCGACTACCTGCGGGTCGGGGCGATCGCGCGCTTTGCCCCGGCGATGGAGGCCGTCGTCGAGTTCGCCCGCTCGGGCGGGCCCGTGCTCGGCATCTGCAACGGGTTCCAGGTCCTCTGCGAGGCCGGCCTGCTGCCCGGGGCGCTGCTGACGAACGAGGGGCTTCATTTCATCTGTCGCCAGGTCGACATCGTCGCCGAGCCCGGACAGGGCCCCTGGCAGCGCGGACTCGACGCGGCCGAAACGCTCTCGATACCCGTCAAACACACCACCGGTCGCTTTTACGCCCCCGACGAGGAGCTCGAGCGGCTCGAAGCCGATGGCCAGATCGCCTTCCGCTACGCTGCGGGCAACAACCCGAACGGGTCGGTCCGTGACGTCGCAGGGGTGACGAACGAGGCCGGAAACGTGCTCGGGTTAATGCCCCATCCGGAGCACGCCGTGGACCCGCTCACCGGCTCCGTGGACGGTTTGAGGCTGTTCGCCGCAGTCGCCGCCGTCCCGGCCTAGCGGCGCCCGGCGCCAAACCAACCAAGCGAGAGCGCAGAGCGACTGTGAGGATCGGAATCGTCTCGAAGTGGTTCGACCGCGGCCAGCCGGTCGTCGGCCGCTACCTGCGCACCGCCTTCGAGGACCTCGGCCACGAGACCTTCGTCCTCGCCCGGCCGAAGAAGCAGCGCGGGCCGCGACCGGGCGCGCTCGATCGCAAGGACGTCTGGGACCAGCCCGGCATCACCGAGGCCTCCGAGTACGACATCCCGCTCGCCGAGTACCGGGCCTGGGTCGAGGCCGAGCGGATCGACGCCGTTTTCTGTGACCAGAACTACCAGTTCGAGGAGCTGGCGACGCTGCGCCGGGAGGGCGTTCGGACGGTCGGCCGCTTCGTCTGGGAGCACTTCTCCACGGAGCACGTCGCGGGCGCCCAGGAGGCGTTCGAGATCGTCTACTCGTTCACCCACGCCGAGCAGGAGCGCTACAAGGAGTTCGGAATCAACTCTCCGAGAATCCAGTGGGGGCTCCATCCGGAGCTGATCGAGATCGCGGAAGCCGCGAAAGGACCGGCCGACTCCGACACGGTGGCTTTCATTTACCCGGGAGGCTTCATCGGCCACCGCAAGCCCGTCAACGAGGTCGTCGAGGCGTTCATGCGGACGCTCGATCCGAAGCTGAGGCTGACGATCACGGCGCAGGTCGACCGCAAGCGACTCGATCAGGCCAAGGAGATGGTCGCCGGTGATTCGCGGATCGCGCTGATCCTCGACGACCTGCCCAGGCTCGAGCACCTGGCGCGGGTTGCGAGCTGCGACGTCTGCGTCACGCCGAGCCGCTGGGAGGGCCTTGGACTGCCGCTTTATGAGGCGACCGCCTTCGGCATGCCGATCGTCGTCAACGACAACCCGCCGATGAACGAGGTCGTCACCGACGGTGAGAACGGCCTGCTCGTGCAGGGGGTCGAGGACGGCAAGGCGAAGTCGGGGATTCCCGCCTTCTCCCCCGACGTCACCGAGCTCGCGCGCGCGTTCGAGCGGCTTGCCGATCCCGAGCTGCGAGCGCAGCTCGCCGAGGGCTCACTCCGGCTACGCGATCAACTCCCTTGGTCGCGAACGGTTGAGGGCTTCCGCGAGCTCCTCAAACGGCTGAGCGTGGCAACCTACGCGGGTTCATGAACGACTCGGACCCCCTCATCCCCGCCCCGTTCGTCGTCGGCGTCGGCCGATCGGGCACGACGATGCTGCGGCTGATGCTCGACGCCCACCCCGAGCTGACGATCCCGCCGGAGACGCATTTCCTCCCCGATCTGATCGCCGCCTTCGACACCGCCGAGGCGACCCCGGAGACGATTCACGATCGCCTCGTCGAGGACCGGCGCTGGAGCGACTTCCACCTCGACTCGGCCGCCCTGCTCGGCCGGCTCGAGGCTGTCGAGCCGTTCGAGGTCGGCCCCGCCCTGCGCACCCTCTACGAGCTCTACGCCGAGAAGGAGGGCAAGCCGCGCTGGGGCGACAAGACGCCCAACTACGTCGACCGGATGGGTGAGATCGAGAAGGTTTTGCCCGAGGCCCGCTTCATCCACCTGATCCGCGACGGCCGCGACGTCGCGATGTCGCGGATCAAGCGCTCGCTGAAGAACCCGCCGCCGATGCAGCGGGTGGCGCGCAACTGGAAGCGGCGGATCCGTCGCGCCCAGAACTCAGGATCGAAGTTGAACCACTACCTCGAGCTCAGATACGAAGATTTGGTTCTGGACACCGAGGGCACGCTGCGGACGATCTGCGATTTCATCGAGCTGCCCTTCGACGATTGCATGCTCACCTACTACGAGCGCGCCGAGCAGCGGATGTCGGAGATGGCCGGCGACCTGAAGCCGGTCGACGGCAAGCCGATGCGCCCCGGCGACGAGCGGATGGCCGCGCACGCGCTCACCCGCGAGCCGCCCTCGGCGGACGCGATCGGGCGCTGGCGAAAGCGGATGGACGCCGCCGACCTCGAGACCTTCGAGCGGGTCGCCGGTGATCTGCTTGCCGAGCTCGACTACGAGGTGACCGTGCCGAGCCGCAAGCCGAGCAAGCTCAAGGCCGCGCTCGCCGGGCCTACCGATCGCGCCCGCAGCGCGGTCGGCCGGATCGGCGCGCTCCGCCGCCGTGCGCCCGCCACCGCGGAGGCGATCAACCCCGACACCTCTCGAGCTCCGGCGCCGTTTGTCGTCGGCGTCACCCGATCGGGGACGACGCTGCTGCGGCTGATGCTCGACGCTCACCCGCTGCTCGCGATCCCACCGGAGACGCACTTCGTCCCCGACCTCGTCGAAGTCTTCCAGGACGCCGACTCGCCGACGGTCGACGACACCCTCGCCGCGATCGAGGGCAACCGGCGCTGGGGCGACTTCCACGTCGACGCCGCCGAGCTTCGCGGTCGGCTCGAGCAGATCGAGCCGCTCAACGTCTCCGACTCACTGCGCGCTTTCTACGAGCTCTACGCCGAGAAGCAGGGCAAGGAGCGCTGGGGCGATAAGACGCCGATCTACATCAACCGGATGCTCTTGATCCAGCGCGCGCTGCCCGAGGCGCGCTTCATCCACCTGATCCGCGACGGGCGCGACGCGGCGCTCTCGCGAGCGAAGCGCGTGCTCACCGATCCAACGCCGATTCCGAAGGTCGCCGAGCGTTGGAAGAACCGGATCCTGCGCGCCCGCGAGCAGGCCGACCGCCTGCCGTATTACCTCGAGCTCCACTACGAGGACCTGATCCGCGACACCGAGGCGACGCTGCGAACGATCTGCGAGTTCATCGACCTCCCCTTCGACGAGGCGATGCTTACCTACTACGAGGGCGCCGAGGAACGGATGGCCGAGATGGCCCGCGACCTGCCCTCCGAGGGGGACAAGCCGCTGCGGCCGGCCGATCACCGGGTCGAGGCCCACAAGCTGACGCAGAAGCCGCCGGACCCATCGCGGCTCGGGCGCTGGCGCGAGAACATGTCCGAGCAGGATCAGGAGGCGTTCGAGGGCGTCGCCGGCGACCTGCTCGAGGAGCTCGGCTACGAGGTGACCGGTAAGCAGATAGCCGGAACCAGGTAGTGGTGGTCTGATGGGACTGCTCGACCGCTTCGGCGTCAGTCGCGACGCCCGCCGCACCCCGGTGCCGTTCGTCGTCGGCATGAACCGCTCGGGGACGACACTCTTGCGGATGATGCTCGACGCCCACGAGCAGCTGACGATCCCACCGGAGACTCACTTCGTCCCCGACCTGATCGACGTCGAGAAACGCGACGGCCCGTCGGCCGAGACGTTCACCGAGGTGATCACCTCGCAGCGCGAGTGGGGTGACTTCGGCTTCGACGAGGAGACGTTGCTCGCGAGGCTCGGTTCGATCCAGAACCTCGACTCATCGAGCGCGATCCGCGCCTTCTACGAGCTCTACGCCGAGCTCCAGAACAAGCCGCGCTACGGCGACAAGACGCCGCGCTACGTCAGCAAGATGCGGGCAATCCAGCGCGTTCTCCCCGAGGCGAGGTTCGTGCACGTGATCCGCGACGGCCGTGACGTCGCGCTCTCGGTGCTCGACCGCACGGTCAAGGACCTGACCGTGGCGGCGGTCGCCGGCCGCTGGCAGGAGAAGATCTCGAAGGCGCGCCGCGACGCGCCGCGGCTTCGCCACTACGTCGAGATCCGCTACGAGGACCTGATCGTCGAGCCCGAGCTGACGCTGAAGCGAATCTGCGAGTTCGTCGGGCTCGATTGGGACGAGGGCATGCTCGACTACCACGAGCGCGCCGGCGAGCGGCTCGAGGAGATGAAGCGCGAGCTGCCCGCCGAGGGCGGCAAGACCGAGCTCTCGGTCGAGCGGCGAATGGCAACGCACGCCAAGACTCGCGATCCGCCGGACCCCAACCGGGTCGCACGCCGGCGCGCCAGCATGAGCGTGGACGACCGCTCTGCGTTCGAGCAGGTCGCCGGCGAGCTGCTCGCCGAACTCGACTACCCCGTCGGGGAGAACGCGGTCGCCGAGACGGAGGCGCGGCTTTCCGGTGCCGACCCGCCGGAGCAAGCCGCCGGGCGGGCGGACCCTTTTGAGGAGGGCGCGCTCGGCGAAGCGCCGGACGGGAGCGCCTACAGGGCCCCGCAGCGCCCGTCGATCCCGAAGCGCGCCCTGCTCGCCTCCGGCGATGCGATGCAACGCGTTCGCAGCCTCCGAAACCGACGAAGCGCAGGCCCGCCCGCCCCGTTCATCGTCTCAGCGACGCGCTCGGGATCGACCCTGCTGCGGCTGATGCTCGACTCGCACCCGGCGATGGCAATCCCGCTCGAGACCCATTTCGTCCCCGACCTGATCAAGGCGCGCCGCTGGGAGCGCGCCGACGCCGACCGGCTCGCCGAGGTCGTCACCACGCACCGGCGATGGGGCGACTTCCACCTCGACGCCGACGAGCTCCGCCGCCGCTTCAACGCGGTCGAGCCGCTCGAGATCGGCGAGCTCGTCCGCGCCTTCTACGAGCTCTACGCGGAGCAGCAGGGCAAGTCGCGCTGGGGCGACAAGACGCCGGGCTACGTCCGCGAGATGATCCGGATCGAGCACGTCCTGCCCGAGGCCCGCTTCATCCACCTGATCCGAGACGGTCGCGACGTCGCGCTCTCGGTGCTCGGCATGGAGTGGGGCCCGGACACGGTTGAGGGTGCCGCGCGACGCTGGAAGAAGCGGGTGATGCGCGGGCGCGAGCAGGCAGCGCGGCTGCCGCATTACTTGGAGGTCCGCTACGAGGACCTGATTCTCGACACCGAGCCGACGCTCTTGCGGATCTGCGAGTACATCGAGCTTGACTTCGACGAGGCGATGCTGCGCTACTACGAGCGCGCCGAGGAGCGGCTCTCCGAGAAGGCGCGCGACCTCTACCGCGGCCCCGACCGCCCGGCGGTTTCGGCCGAGCACCGGATGAAGTCACACGCGCTCGCCAAGGAACCGCCGAAGGCCGACCGCGTCTACCGCTGGCGCGAAAAGATGACCCTCGAGCAGCGCGCGGAGTTCGAGGCCGAAGCGGGCGACCTGCTCGCCGACTTGGGCTACGAGGTCGAGGGATCCGGAGCCGGCAGGCCAACTCGGTCCCTGAACCACTCACCGAGTCGTCGCAGCTCCGCGTGATGCTCGTCCTTTGAGGCCTGGAACGCCTCCGCGTAGCTCTTGCCACGCTCCAACTGATCCCGAACCCTGCTGAGCGAGACGGCGGCGCTGTGTCTCGCCTCGAGCGCCTTCGCGGCGGCGGCGTACGGACCCGGCCGCGAGCTGTACAGGCGCGCCGCGGCGCCTTTGTGGCGGTATTTAGCGCGCTTCCCGCTTGCGGCGGGAGGCGCCGCCGGCGAAGCCGAACCCTGGTGAGGCGTTGGGCCAGGCTTAAGCCTGGCCCCGTTCTCTCGACGTCAGATGCCAGCCGCCGCACCAGGTGCAGTGGTAGATGCCGAGCGAGCGGCCCTCCATCCTGGCCGTGTAGGCGGCATCGTCGGCCTCGCGCTCGGAGTTGAACTTGCGCTTTCGCCGGCAGGCCTCGATCTGGCCCTGGATGCGGTCTCGCTCGGGCCAGCCGTCGATCACTAGTCGGCCCAGCGGAAGGGGCCCTCGATCTGCGGCTCGAGCGGGAGCCGCTCGGCGAGCCATTCGTAGCGCTCGGAGCCGGAGTCGAGCGCCGGCAGGACCTCGGTCAGGAAGCCATCGAGGTGGGCCCACTTGTGCAGGTGGACGTGGACGAGGTGGCCGAGGTCGAGCGCCTGCATCTCCTCGGGGAGGAAGCGCCGCTTTGGCAGCGGGTAGTTGTAGGGGTCGGGGAGCTCCCAGACTCGGTCGTGGATGTCGGCGGTGACCCCCGACCAGGCGAGCTGCTCCATCAGCACCGGCTTGCGGAAGACGACGTCGCGCTCGAACAGCTGCTCGAGCGCCTCTTCCCAGGTGCCGAACAGCCCGGCCGAGCGGCGGGCGGCGACTAGGCCCGTGTTCCAGTAGGCGCGGATCCGCTTGCGGTCGACGACCGAGGTAACCCAGGGCTCCGAGCGCACGCCGAGCTCCGCGTAGAGTCGTTGCCAGTAGCGCTCGTTTCGCTTCTCGGGCCCCTTCGAGCCGCCGGCGCGGCTCGAGCCGACCGGCTTCGAGGCGGCGAGCCACTCGCCCTCGACGAGATCGCGTGGTTCGTTCAGGATCACCGTGTCGGTGTCAGAGAAGCAGAGCGTCTCGAACTCGAGCTCGCGCTCGGCCCAGGCGCAGACGTAGACCTTGTTCAGCACCGGCGGGTCGCGGCGGCGCGCCTCGAGATCGAGCTCGACGTGGGTCGCGCCGAGCTCGACCAGTCGCGCGATCGTCGCTTCGCCAGGCGTGTCGTCGGGGCTGGTGAAGGCGTAGACCGGCGTTTCGGCGAGCTCCCCGCCCCAGCGCCGCAACGACTCGACGAAAAGCTCGGACTGCGCCGCCAGGTTGCCCTCGGCGACCCTGATCAGAAACGCGAGCGGCTCACTCACGGAAAGTTCGGCCAGCGCGCCAGGTCGATCTCGGGGCATAGCTTCGCAGTCCGTCTCACGTCATCCGCCAGCAGGGCGACGAGCTCCTCACGCATCGGCGCGGAAAGCTTCGGCTTCGGCTTCGGCTCGCGCTCTCGGGTCATGTTCCGGGGCAGTTCGGCAAACGGCTCGACGCCGAGAAACTCGCAGGTCCGCGCCATCTGCTCGAGCGGCTCGTCGCGGCAGTGCTCGAACTGCAGGACGAGCACGCGCTCACGCGGGAAGAGGTCGAAGAGCCGGCGCAGCTGCTCGAAGTAGAAGCCGCGCCAGACCGCGTCGGAGAACTGGACGAGGCGGATCGGCTCACCAGCCTCCTCAGCGAGGCGGACCGCCCGCGAGGTCCCTGAGCGCCAGCGCTCGATCGGGTCGCGCAAGAGCACGAGGACCTTGGTCTCGGGCGCCGCCTCGTGCAGCAGCCTGAGCGACCAGAAGTCGTGCATGTAGCGCGGCGTCCACTCGCCGGTGATCGAGCCCTCCGGCCGCGGGAACAGCTCCGCGTAACGCTCGGCGATGTCGCCTGGCACCTCGCCGCTCCAGAAGCGATTGAAGAAGTGGAGCTCCTTCTTTCGCTTCTGCGGCCGGACGACGCGATCGTGGGCCTCAAGGCCGCGGTACCACCAGGTCGTGCCGGCGCGCTGGGCGCCTACGCCGACGAAGTCGGGAGGGCCGGTGCGCCAGCCGTCGGGAACCTCGGGCGGTTCGAGCGGCTGCGCCCAGCGCGGAACCTTCTTCTCCGTGTCTTCCGCCCGGTCGCGGGATCTAAACAGGCTCAAGGCTGCGAAAGTCTAGGAGCGATGCGCCTCCCCTCCCCACTCGCCGGCCGCCGTCGGCGCGCCCAAGGCTCGGAGCATCCGCCCGCGCCCTTCGTCGTCGGCGTCGCCCGCTCCAGCACGACGCTGCTGCGGCTTATGCTCGACGCCCACCCCGAGCTGACGATCCCGCCCGAGACCCATTTCATTCCGAAGCTGGCGAAGGCGCTCGACGAGGAGCCCGGCGGCGACGTCGAGTCCCGGCGGCGCGCGCACGCGCTGATCACCGAGCACCGCCGCTGGCCAGACTTCGGGCTCGACCCAGACGAGCTTGCAGGCCGCTTCGACGCCGCCGAGCCGTTCAACGCGTCGGCGGCGCTGCGCGCCTTCTACGGCCTCTACGCCGAGGCTCAGGAGAAGCCGCGCTGGGGCGACAAGTCGCCCTCCTACGTGCGCCGCATGCCAAAGGTCCAACGGGCGCTTCCCGAGGCCCACTTCATCCACCTGATCCGTGATGGCCGCGACGTTGCCCTCTCCCAACTCGAGGTCCACCACGGAAACGACGAGGTCAGCGGAGCCGCGACGGAGTGGGTCGGCCAGATCAAGAAAGCGCGGCGCTCGGCACGGCGGCTCGACGCCTACACCGAGCTCCGCTACGAGGACCTGGTCGAGGACCCCGAGCCGGCCCTTCGGCAGGTCTGCGACGAGTGCCGGATCGACTTCGACCCGGCGATGCTCGACTACCACCAGGGCGCCGAGAAGCGAATGGCGGAGACCGTGCGCGAGTTCAGCCGCGGGGAGGGCACAGCGATCAGCGCCGAGCAGCGCGCCGCCCAGCACGCCAACGTCGCCAAACCGCCGCAGCGCGAGCGCGCCGGACGCTGGCGCCGCGACATGAGTACCGAGCAGATCGCCGCCTTCGAATCGGTCGCCGGGCCGCTGCTCGCCGATCTCGGCTACGACCTCTCCGGCGCCGAGCACGCACCCTAAGACGAGCTTAAGCCTCTCCTCTAGAATTCCTCGCCTTCGGCGCCGCCGAAGCACGCGGAATGGACTGACAGGGAGCTTTCCTCCGCGCCAAGACGGTGCCACACGTGTTTAAAGGTCTCGATGCCGAGCCGAGGGCCGACAACGAAGCTGTGCGCCGCCGCGCTGTTCGCGGGCGTGATCGCCTCTGCCTCGATCGTGATACCCGCCTTCGGCCAGGACGGCGGCGGCGGGGACGGCGCGAAGAGGCCGAACTTCCTCTTCGTCGTCACCGATGACCAGACGCTCGCCCAAATGAAGGCGCTGCCGAAGACCGAGCGCTTCATCGGCAAGAAAGGCACGACCTTCACCCAGGCGGTGGTGACGACGCCGCAGTGCTGCCCCTCGCGGGCGAGCATGCTGACCGGCCAGTACGCACACAACCACGGCATCCTCTCGAACAAGCACGGCTACCCGGCCTTCGTCGAGCCCGGAAACGTGCTGCCGGTCTGGCTCAGTCGCGCCGGGTATCAGACAGCGCACCTCGGCAAATTCCTCAACGGCTACGAGAAAGCTGTCGGACCGATCACCGAGGTCGCCCCCGGTTGGGACGAATGGGCGACGCTTCTGAAACCGCGCCGCTACCTCGACTACGAGCTGCAGGTCAACGGCGAAAGCGTCCGCTATGGCGAAGAGAAGGGCGATTACCTGACCAACGTCCTCAACGAGCGTGCCGGCGACCTGATTCGCGAGATGGCCTCGGCGGACGACCCCTTCTACATCCAGCTTGATCAATACGCGCCGCACACCGGGAGTGGCGACCCCAGCGGAGAGTGCGGAAAGTTCACCGGCACCGAAGCCGGCGCCTTCAGGCGCTACGAGGACACGGCGCTGCCCGAGGAGGAGAACTACAACGAGAAGCGGATCGAGGACAAACCCGTCTTCGTCGCTCGCCAGAATCGGCTTTCGAAGAGCGCGAAGGAGAGGATCGAGCTCTCCTATCGCTGTGCGCTCGCCTCACTGGAAACCGTCGACGAAGGGGTGAAAGAGCTGGTCGGCGAGCTTGAGCAGGCGGGGGTGCTCGACACCACTGTGATCGTGTTCACCTCCGACAACGGATTCTTCTACGGAGAGCATCGAATCCCGGGCTCGAAGACCCTGCCCTACGAGGAGACGATCCGCGTGCCGCTGCTGATGCGGCTGCCGGAGTCCCTTCAGGGCTCGGAGCGCGTGCGCGAGGTCGACGAGCAGGTCGCCAACATCGACATCGCGCCGACGATCCTCGACCTCGCCGGCGCCGAGCCCTGCACCGGCGAAGTCTGCCGGACGATGGACGGCCGCTCACTCGTGCCGCTGCTCGAGGGCCGAGGGAGCTCGTTCGCCGACCGTGGCGTCGTCATCGAGCTGACCCAGGGCAAGGACAAGGTCAAGCCGACGCTCTCCTGCAGCTACCTGGGTGTGCGCACGACGCGCTCGATCTACGTCGAGCACACGAGCGTGCCGCGACCCAGCGACCGGGCCTGCGAGGACGCGCTCGAGGTCGAGAGCTACGACCTGCGCAGCGACCCGTTCGAACTCGAGAACCTGGGCGAGAACGCCGACCTCGCGGCGCGGCTCGCGGCGCTTCACGCCTGCTCGGGCATAGCGTCGCGCGACCCCGCCCCCGAATCCGGTGCCTACTGTGATTAGGCGCGCCGCGATAGCGCTCGCCGGCCTGGTCCTGGCGCTCGGCCTCGCCCCTGCCGCCAAGGCGGCGAAGCAAGAGGAGGTCGAAAGGCCGAACATCGTCATGGTCGTCACCGACGACCAGACCCTGGGGATGCTCAATCAAGGAACGATGCCGGAGACGCTCGCCCGGCTCGGCGGCGAGGGCACGACCTTCACCAACGCCGTTGCCACAACCCCGCTTTGCTGCCCCTCGCGCGCCTCGATGCTGACCGGCCAGTATGGCCACAACAACGGCGTGCTCGACAACAAATACCGCCTTCTGAACGAGAAGCGAAACGTGCTGCCGGTCTGGCTGCGCCAGGACGGCTACACGACGATCCACGTCGGCCGCTACCTGAACGGCTACGAGCGAGTAGCCCGCGCCCGTACCCGGCCGGCTCCGGGCTGGGACCAATGGCACTCGTTGATCAAGCCGCGTCGCTACTACGGCTACACGCTCTCGGTCAACGGCGGGACGCGGCCCTACACGAACGCGCCGGCCGACTACCTGACCTCGGTCCTCACCGAGCGCTCGGTGCAGATGATCAACCGCTTCGGGCCGCAGAAGAAGCCGTTCTATCTGCAGCTCGACCATCTCGCTCCGCACACCTCCGGCGGCGAGGAGAACGGCGGCAGGTGCCTCGGCTCGGCGATCCCCGGGCCGCTGGATGAGGACGCGTTCGACAACGAGCCGCTGCCAACGCCGGCCAACTTCGACGAGGAGAACGTCGAGGACAAGCCGTCGTTCATCCGCAACCTGCCGCGAATCGACGAGGAGCGGATCGACAACCTAGAGCGTCGCTACCAATGCGCGCTCGGATCGCTGCGCGAGGTCGACCGCTCGATCGCCGCGATCGACGAGGCGCTGCGGGCGGTCGGCGAGAAGAAGAAGACGGTCTTCATCTTCCTCTCCGACAACGGCTACTACTACGGTGAGCACCGGATCCCGAACTCGAAGAATTACCCCTACGCCGAGGCCTACCAACTGCCGCTGCTGATTCGCGCGCCCCGCAAGTACCTGAACGCGCCGGCGCCAAGCGTCGTCTCCGAGCCGGTCGCGAACATCGACCTGGCGCCGACGATCCTCGGTTTCGCCCAGGCCGACTCCTGCAAGAAGCCCGAGCAGCACCGCTGCCGGACGATGGACGGCCGCTCCCTGGTCCCGCTGCTGAGCGGCGAGGAGGGACGCTTCCCGACCGACCGCGGGCTGGTGATCGAACTCAGCCGCGAGGGCGGCGTCTCGGTCGAAGACGACGGCAGCGGCACCTGTACCTACCAGGGCCTCTACGCGCCAGGGAGCCTCTACGTCGAGCACACCGCGGCGCTCGACCCCGCGACCGGCGTCTGCGTGCCCGTCGACGAGAAGGAGCTATACGACCTGACCGCCGACCCGTTCCAGCTGAACAGCTCGGCGGTGCAGACGGCGAGCCTGCTACCCCCGTCCGCGCTTCAGGCCGGGCTCGCGGCCAGGCTGGCGACGCTGCGAAACTGCGCCGGGATCTCCGGCCGCGACCGCCACCAGGAAGGGCGGCCATTTTGCGAATGAGACTGGGCAGTGAGCTGACGATCGGCCGAGCCTTGATCCCGCTGGCGCTGCTGGCGAGCATCGCCGCGGTCGTCCTGATCGGCGGCCCGGCGGGCGCCGCGCCGCGCCAGTCGGCGACGCAGCCGAACATCCTCATGATCATGACCGACGATCAGACGACCGGGATGCTCTCAAAGGAAACGATGCCGAAGACGATCAAGCAGATCTACAAGAACGGCACGGACTTCTCGCAGACGATCATCACGACACCGACCTGCTGTCCCTCCCGGGCCAGCTTCATGACCGGCCAGTTCGCTCACAACCACGGCGTGCTCGAGAACGACTACGGCCTACTGCGCGACGACACGACGACGCTTCCGACCTGGCTGCAGGCCGCGGGCTACGAAACGATTCACGTCGGCAAGTACCTGAACCGCTACAAGAAGACGCAGGGCGCGACGACGATCGCGCCCGGCTGGGACGAATTCGACGCGGCGATGGAGCGCTACGCCTACTACGACTACGCCCTGCGCCTCAACGGCAAAACGAAGCGCTACGGGGACGATGACGAGGACTACCTGACCACGGTCCTGAACGGGCTGGTCATCGACGAGATCGAGGATGCGGCGCCCTCGAAGAAGCCGTTCTACCTCCAGTACACGCCGTACGCGCCGCACATCGCACCTGGCGACGACAAGCGCTGCGACGGCGCCGCGGTCCCGGCGCCAGAGGACTACGAGAGCGGGCTCTTCAAGGACGAGCGTCTGCCGCGGCCCGAGAGCTTCAACGAGGGGGACGTCTCCGACAAACCCTCGTTCATCCAGGGGTTGAAGGAGCTCTCGCAGAAGAAGATCGACGACCTCGAGCGCCGCTACGGATGCGCGCTCGCCTCGCTCAAGGAGGTCGACCGCGGCGTCGGCGAGATCATGGACACCCTGGAGGAGACCGGGGAGCTCGACAACACGATCGTCATCTTCGTCTCCGACAACGGGTTCTTCTACGGCGAACACCGCATTCCGGACGCGAAGCAGAACCCCTACGAGGAGGCGTTGCGCGTGCCGATGGCGATGCGCGTCCCGTCGAAGTACCTCGGCGGCACCCAGCAGCCGAAGCGCGTGAGCCAGCTCGTCGCGAACATCGACGTGCCGGCGACGATCCTGCAGTTCGCAGGCGGAGCGGCCCCATGCAACGTGGCCGGCAACTGCCGCACGCTCGACGGCCGCTCGCTCGTGCCGCTGCTCCAGGGCCAGACGTCCGCCTACCCGTCGGACCGCGGGTTCGCGATCGAGTTGAAGCGGATCGCGCAGAACGCCCCGGTGCTCGGCGGGCGCTCCTGCACCTACACCGGGATCCGCACGCCGAACTACTCCTACGCCCACCACACCGAGGCGCTCAATCCCGCGACCCGCGCCTGTGAGCCGGTCGAGGACGTCGAGTGGTACGACCTGCGCGACGACCCGCAGCAGCTCTCGAGCCTCGACGGCGCCGCTCCCGGCATGCCCCAGGCCGCAACCGAGTCGGCGCTCGCGGCGCGCTCGGCCACGCTCGCCGACTGCGCGGGGATCCAGGGCCGCGATCCGCTGCCGCCCTCAGGCCACTGGTGCGAGTAGGGATGGCGGTGATAGCCGTGACGCTCGCGTCGGCGCTCGCGGGCGATGTCGCCGGAGCGGCCGCCGCTCCCCCCGACGAGCGCCCGAACGTGGTGATGATCGTCACCGACGACCAGACGCTCGGCTCCTACGCCGACGACGTGATGCCGCACACCAAGAACCTGATCGAGGGCAGCGGCACGCGATTCGCCAACGCCTTCGTCACCACCCCGCTCTGCTGCCCGTCGCGGGCAACGATGCTGACCGGGCAGTACGGGCACAATAACGGCGTGCTCGCGAACGAGTACGGAGCGCTCCGCGACAAGGCCAACACGCTGCCGGTCTGGCTGCAGGCGGCGGGCTATCGCACGATGCACGTCGGCCGCTATCTCAACTTCTATGAGGCGGCAACGGCCCCACACGAGGTCGCCCCGGGCTGGGACGTCTGGCGGACGATCACCGAGCGAAATGCCTACTTCGACTACTCGCTCGAGCTCGGCGGCCGCTCCGTCCCCTACGGCGACGACGACTCGAACTACTCGACGCGAGTGATCAACGAGAGGGCCTCCCGCCTGGTCCGGAAGTACGGGCCCGATCCGAAGCCGTTCTATCTGCAGATCGACCAGATCGCCCCGCACCAGGCGAGCGGTACGCGCTCGGTCGGCTGCAAGTCGAGCCCGATCCCCGACCCGCGCGACAGGAAGCGCTTCCGCGATCGGCCGCTGCCGATGGGCCCCTCGTTCAACGAGACGGACAACGCCGACAAGCCCCCCTTCGTCCAGGGCCTGCCCGAGCTCGACGCCTCCGACATGCGCCGGATCACCCGCCGCTGGCGCTGCACGCTGGCCTCGCTGAGGGCCGTCGACCGCGGTGTCCGCGACCTCTTCGGCGCGCTCGAGGAGGCCGGCGAGCTTTCCAACACCATTGTCATCTTCGTCTCCGACAACGGCTACTTCTTCGGTGAGCACCGGATTTCCGACAAGAAGCACAACCCCTACGAGGAGGCGATCCGGGTGCCCATGGCGATCCGGCTGCCGAAGTCCCTGCGCGCCGGGACGCCGAGGATCCCTGTGGTCGAAGAGACGGTCGCCAACATCGACCTCGCCCCGACGGTCCTCCAGTTTGCCAAGGCCGAGCCCTGCAGCGCCCCGGGCAGCTGCCGGACGATGGACGGCCGCTCGATGGTCGCGCTGCTCCGCGGCCGCGAGCTGGGCTGGCCCGCCGAGCGAAACCTCATCATCGAACTGGCGCGCGTCGGCGTGCCGACCGACGTCGGCGGCCATGCCTGCGCCTACCAGGGCGTCCGCACGCCCGGGCCCTCCGGGGCGGGGAGCTTCTACGTCGAGCACACCAGCGCGGTCGCCGCGAGCGGTTCCTGCGAGCCGGTCGACGAGCGCGAGCTCTACGATCTCGCCGCCGACCCGTTCGAGCTCGAGAACGGCGCTGTGGCCCCGCCGGACCTCGGCTCGGATGATCTGCGCACGCCGCTGCAGGTGAGCCTGAGCGCGCGGCTTGCCGACCTGCGCGACTGCGCCGGCCTTCCCGGCCGCGACCAGCGCCCCGCTTCGGGACACTTCTGCGAATGACCGCGGCGCTCCGCAACATCCTGCTCGCCCTGCTCACCCTCGCCGCGCTTGCGCCGGCGACCTCGATCGCGAAACCGCCCGAGCGGCCGAACGTGGTGATGTTCCTGACCGACGACCAGACGCTCGCCCAGTACAACGAGCGAACGATGCCCGAGACCACGCGCCTGCTCTCCGGCACCGGCACGACCTTCGGCGAGGCGATCGTGACGACACCGCTCTGCTGCCCATCGAGGGCGTCGCTGATCAGCGGCCAGTACGGCCACAACAACGGCGTCCTGCGAAACAACTACGACGACCTGCGCCAGAAAGGCAACGTGTTGCCGGCGTGGCTCTCGCGGGCCGGGTACACGACGATCCACGTCGGCAAGTTCATGAACCAGTACCCGCAGTCGGTGGGCTCCGACCGCAAGCCGGCGCCGGGCTGGGACGAGTGGCACAGCGTCGTCGCGCCCCGCTACTACGACTACGAGCTCCAGGTCAACGGCAGGACCGAGCGCTACGGCTCCGGGGCCGCCGACTACCTCGGCCGCGTGATCGACGAGCGCTCGACCGAACTCGTCGATCGCTATGCCCCGCGCAAGAAGCCTTTCTTCCTCGAGGTCGACCACTACGCCCCCCACATCTCGGTCGGCGACGTGACCGGCCGCTGCGAGAACTCGGCGGTTCCGGACCCGTTGGATTTCGACCTGTTCGCGGACGAGCCGCTGCCGATGGGGCCGAGCTTCAACGAGGCCGACATCTCCGACAAGCCCTCGTTCATCCAGAAACTCCCCCAGATCGAGCCGGCCGCGATCGGCGGCCTCGCCGAACTCAACGGGTGTGCGCTCGCCTCGCTCGCGTCGGTCGATCGAAACGTGGCCAGCGTCTACGGATCGGTGAAGAGGGCGGGCGAGCTTGGCAACACGGTCTTCGTCTTCCTCTCCGACAACGGCTTCTACGCCGGCGAGCACAGGATCCCGGTCTCGAAGCAGAACCCCTACGAGGAGGCGATCCGGGTGCCGCTGGTCGTCAGCGCTCCGCGCAAGCTGATCGGCAAGGGCTCGCCGCGCAAGGTCGACCTGCCGGTCGCCAACATCGACGTGCCGGCGACGATCCTCGACTTCGCCGGCGCCGAGCCGTGCACGTCGGCGAAGCGCAAGGACTGCCGCACGCTCGACGGCCGCTCGCTCGTGCCATTGCTCGAGGGCCGCGAGGAGAAGTGGCCGGAGGACCGCGCGCTGATCGTCGAGCTCGACCGCGGCAAATCGCCGGTCGAGGCCGACGGTCGCGCCTGCGACTACACCGGGGTGCGCACGCTCGAGGGCATCCTGATCGAGCACCGCGGCGAGATCGACCCGGCCCAGAACGGCGCCTGCGTCCCGCTGCGCGAGTACGAGCTCTACAACCTTGCCGCCGACCCGTTCCAGCTCCAGAGCATTCACTCGTCGGTGACCGGCGCCGCCCCGTCGGCGCTCGAGACCGCGCTCACTCCTCGTCTCGGCAAGCTCGCCGAATGCAGGGGCATCCGCGGTCGCGACCCGCGCCCCGGCGGCGGTCGCACCTGGTGCGAATAGTGCGCGACCGGCCCGCCACACCTTTGGCGATACTGGCACGGTGAGCGCGGCGACGACGACTTCATCGGGTGAGGCCCGGCACCGAGCTCTCGGCCTGACCGACCCCGAGTATGAGCGGATCGTCGAGCTGCTCGAGCGCGAGCCGAACGAGGTCGAACTGGCGATGTTCTCGCTGCTCTGGTCGGAGCACTGCGCCTACAAGCACTCGAGGAAGCTGCTGCGGCGGCTGCCCACCGAGGGGCCCCGCGTCGTCATGGGGCCGGGCGAGAACGCCGGCGCGGTCGACGTCGGCAACGGATACTCGGTCGCCTTCAAGGTCGAGTCGCACAACCACCCGAGCGCGATAGAGCCCTTCCAAGGCGCCGCGACCGGCGTCGGCGGCATCCTCCGCGACGTCTTCGCCCTCGGCGCGCGGCCGATCTGCATCCTCGACTCCCTGCGCTTTGGCGAGCTCGACTCGAAGCGGACCCGGTACCTGCTCGACCACGTCGTCGACGGCATCGGCCACTACGGCACCTCGATCGGGGTCGCCACCGTCGGCGGCGAGATCGCCTTCGAGGGCCCCTACGAGCAGAACTGCCTGGTCAACGCGATGTGTGCCGGGCTGGCGCGGACCGAAGACATGGTCCGGGCGGCGGCGGCGGGGGTCGGCAACGCGGTCGTGCTGATGGGTGCCTCGACCGGGCGCGACGGGATCGGCGGCGCCTCGGTGCTCGCCTCGGCCGAGCTCGAGGCCGGCGACGAGAAGCGCCCGACGGTGCAGATCGGCGATCCGTTCGAGGAGAAGAAGCTGATGGAGTGCTGCCTCGAGCTGCTCGAGCGCAGCCTGCTCGTCTCCCTCCAGGACCTCGGCGCCGCCGGGCTGACCTCGTCCTCGGCCGAGATGGCATCGGCCGGTGGCGTCGGGATCGACATCGACGTCGGCGAGGTGCCGCTGCGCGAGGCCGACATGGAGCCGTTCGAGATCATGGTCTCCGAGTCGCAGGAGCGAATGCTCGCCGTGGTCTCGCCGGAGAACGTCGCCGAGGTGCTCGAGGTATGCGAGCGCTGGCAGACCGGCTCGGCGCGGATCGGCGCGGTCACCGAAAGCGGCCTCGTCCGCATCTTGCGCGACGGCGAGGTGGTCGGGGAGATGGCGGTCGAGTCGCTGGTCGACGGGTGCCCGCTCTACGACCTCGCTCCCGAGGAGCCCGAGGGTTGGATGTACGGGCAGCTCGCGGGCGGCGCGTCGAAGCTCGGAGACGGAGAGCCGGCCGCGCTTCTGACCGGGCTGCTCGGTTCGCCGAGCATCGCCAGCAAACGATGGGCATTCGAGCGCTACGACTCGATCGTCGGCTCTCGCACCGTCCGTCGCCCGGAGTCGGCCGACGCGGCGGTCCTGGCGATCCCAGAGGCCGGGATCGCGATCGGCCTCTCGATCGACGGCAACGGCCGCCGGGTCGCGTGCGATCCCTACGTCGGCACGATCGAGGCGGTACTCGAGTGCGCCCAGAACCTCGCCTGCGTCGGCGCCGAGCCGCTCGGCCTGACCAATTGCCTCAACTTCGGCAACCCGGAGAAGCCGAACGTCGCTTGGCAGCTCGACCGCTCCACGCAGGGCCTCGCCGACGCCTGCGAGGCTCTCGGAGTTCCGGTCGTCGGCGGTAACGTCTCGCTCTACAACGAGACCGAGTCGAGGCCGATCTACCCGACGCCGGTCGTCGGCATGGTCGGCGAGCTCGCGGACCCGGAGCGGACCGCCGGGGCAGCTCTGCGCGAGGGCGACGCGATCGCGCTGGTAGGCCCATTCGCGCCCTCGCTCGCGGGCTCGGAACTCGCCAAGCTGCGCGGCGAGCTCGGTCCCGGCTTACCGGCGATGCCGGTCGAGGTCGTCCGGGCGGCAATCGAGCTCGTCCGCGAGGCGGTACGCGCCGGCGCCGTGAGCTGCGCCCATGACATCTCCGACGGCGGCCTCGCCGTCGCGCTCGCTGAGGCTGCGATCGCCGGCGGGGTCGGCGCGAGCGTCGACCTCGACGAGCTGGTCGAGTCGCGCGGCTGCTCGGGCGAGACAGCGCTCTTCGGCGAGGGGCCCGGAGGTTTCATCCTCGCCGGCGAGCGCTCCTCGATCGAGGAGCTGGTCGAGTCGGTCGGCGAGCCGGGGGCCTTTCTGATCGGCGCGGCCGGCGGGGAGACGGTCGAGATCTCGGCGGCCGAGGCCGAGATCGAGCTGCCGCTTGTGGACGCGGAGAGCGCCTGGCGCTCGCTCGGCGAGCGGATGGACGCCCGCGCCGGGAGCTGAGCGCCGGCCAGGGACCGCCCTTAGAACCTAGCCCGGTAGGGGGCGTGCCCCTGGGGCGGTTAGGACCGAGCGGGGCGGTGACGGCGTGAAGTCCGCATGGCAGCGCCATGTGGGCTTTGCGACGTTTGCTGAAGCCGCAAAGTGTCCTGGGCCGCATCCAGGGATGCGAGCCCCTTTCGGGCTAGGTTCTTAGCTGCGCTGAAGGTTCGCGCGGCAGGGTCGGCGTAACGAGCGAGAGCCACCCGAACCCAGGAGACGAGCGATGGAATCACGCGCCAACCAGGCAGGCAGCACCGCGCCCCCTCGCGACCTGCGCTCGATGCTTCTCACCGCGGTAGTCACCGCGTCGGTGCTCGGAATCGGCTCGCTGGTGCTGCAGCGCTTCGTCGCCCAGACCCGCGGCGCGGCGATCGCGATGGTGGTCGCCTGGTTCCTCGTCGTCCTAGTCGGCCTACTCATCGCGGTCCGTAGCCGGCCCGAATTGCGCCTGCCCGGCCTCGCCACCTTCGCGGCCGTGTTGATCGGCACCGTCGCGATCGGCTACTGGACCGGCTTTCGCGACACCGAGGTCAACGAGGAGGTCGCGGTCGCGGCAAGCGAGGCGAGCGGCGCCGAGCGCGCGGCGGCGCTGCGCGGGGACGGCGGCTCGGCCGAGGGTTCGGATGGCGGCGGCACTAGCGGTGGGGGCTCGGACGCTGACGCGGCCCCGAAGGGACCGGTTTCGCTTGCGAGCGGCACGGTCGAGGGCGCCGACGGGCACGCGGGCAACGGCAGGGCCGAGGTGGTCGAGACGGGCGGCCATGAGCGCGTTCTCAACCTCACCGACCTGAGCCTCAACCCGGGGCCCGACGTCGACGTCTTCCTTTCGACCTCGACAGAAGGCATCGATGACGCGGTCAACCTCGGCGACCTGAAAGGGTCAAGCGGAAATCAGGAGTACCCGATCCCGGCGGGCACCGACCTGACGAAGTACTCGAATGTCGTCATCTACTGCCACCCCTTCACGGTGAGAATCGCGGTCGCGCCGCTGGACGCGTAGGCGGCGAGCTACTCCCACGCCGCGGGAGAAAGACGCCACATCTGGCGCGCAACTGGCCACACCCCTCCTTCAGATCGGAGGGAGACACATGGTCGGAGCGCTACTCCACCGTCAGCGTGCCCGTCATACCCTGCGCCGCATGGTCGGCGATCGTGCAGATGAACTCGTACGAGCCCGGGTCGAGGTCGACCGTGAGGTCCTCGTTCGCGCCACCGTCGAGGTCGGCGGTCGCCAGGTCGGTGCCCTCGACCGTCAGGTTGTGCGGGATCTGGCCGTCGTTGACGACGTCGAGCGAATCGCCCTGGGCGACGGTCGGGTCGCCCGGGTCGAACGAGTACTCGGTCATCGTGATCGTCGAAGCCGCCGCCCCCTCCTCGCCGCTGGGCGCCGTCGTCTCCTCCGTCGTGCTCGAGGTCGAGCTGGTCGTCTCCTCGTCGTCACCTCCGCAGCCGGCGGCGAAGACTGTCAGGGCGGCAAGTGCCGCCAGCAGCGTTGCGAAGGGACGAAGGCGCATGCGGTTCTCTCCTGATCGATTGGCCGTGCTTGCGCAATCTACGCGCTATTTCGCCGGGCGTAAGGGCAATCGGCAAGCCGCCCCCGCTGCTACTCTCAATCCGTAGCGCCTGCGGTGTCCGGACGACCCTCGACCCCCGGCCTTTCTCGATGAATTCCACTGACTGTCGCGACCTCGGTTGCGACCTGGACGATCGTGACGGGCCCCGCGACGAGTGCGGGGTCTTCGGTGTGTACGCGCCTAAGCACGAGGTCGCGCGGCTCGCCTACTTCGGCCTCTTCGCGCTCCAGCACCGCGGTCAGGAGTCCGCCGGCATCGCGACCTGCGAGGGCGGTCACATCACTACCTTGCGCGACCTCGGCCTCGTCTCCCAGGTCTTTGACGAGGAGAAGCTGTGCGCGCTCGAGGGCGATATGGCAATAGGCCACGTCCGATACTCGACCACCGGTGGCGGCGCCTGGGAGAACACCCAGCCGGTCTGGCGCGACGACGGCCGCGAGCTCGCGCTCGCCCACAACGGCAACCTGACCAACGCGGTCGAGCTCTACAACGAGCTGCGCGAGCGCGGCGTCTCCTTCCGCGGCACCTCGGACTCGGAGATCATCGCCGCGCTGCTCTCAGTCGAGGAGTCGCGGCCGATCGAGAACGCCGTCGCCACGGTGATGCCGCGGCTCGAGGGCGCCTATTCGACTGTCGTGATGACGAAGCGCGCGGTCGTCGCCTTCCGCGACCCGCACGGCGTCCGGCCGCTATCGATCGGGCAACTCGGCGACCATTACGTGGTCGCCTCGGAGAGCTGTGCCTTCGACATCATCGGCGCCAAGCTGCTGCGCGAGGTCTCGCCCGGCGAGCTCGTTTCGCTCACCGACGACGGGCTCGAATCGCGGCAGGTCGTGCCCTCCGCGCGCCCCGCCCACTGCGTCTTCGAGCACATCTACTTCTCGCGTCCGGACAGCCGGCTCGAGGGCCGCGTCCTGCAACAGGTTCGTGGCCGGATGGGCGAGATCCTCGCCCGCGAGGCGCCGGTCGAGGCGGACCTCGTGATCTCGGTTCCCGACTCCGGCAATCCGGCGGCGAACGGCTACGCGCGCGCGGCCGGGCTGCCCAAGGACGA
>JBPCRS010000013.1:0-3203 GCA_050996575.1 Solirubrobacterales bacterium | reverse complement strand
GGGCTCGAGCGCGCGCCGGGCGATTGGCGGCCCTGGGTGGTCGTCGCGCGGAGCGAGTCGCGCGACGGCAAACCGATCGCGGCGGAGGCCGCGCTGGCGCTGGCGAACGAGCTCAGCCCGGTGCCCTTGCCGGTTGAGCTGCCCGCGCCTGGGTAGGGTCGTCCGGGCGTGAGAAGTACGGTTGAGGAAACGTTTAGCTCTTACGCACCAAATCCGCCCAGAGCGTGTTCTAGGAAAAAGGGGTCGGGTGGAGCCAATATCCTCGTCCGCAAGGGGGAGTGCCGGAAGGCAATGAAAAAGTGAGCGACGGTCCAACGGAACGACTCGCGTCGATGCGAGCTGCGCAGGGGGCGACCGATGTCGCTCCGCTCACGCTGCGCGAACACGGCCCGATCTCAGCGGCCGAAATCGACATCACCGAGCGCTTCTGGCGAGATGCCCGCCGCCGCCGGATGCTCGCCGTCGCCGATGTCTCTGCCGCGGCGCTGGCAAGCGTCGTCGCGATCTCGGGGATCGCCTACGCGACCTGGGCGCTGCTCTTCTTGCCGGTCTGGATCCTGATCGCGAAGCTGGTCGGCCTATATGACCGCGACCACCGCTCGATCCGCCACCTGACGCTCGACGAAATCCCCTCGATCGCGGCCTGGTCCGGTCTCGGCGTCGCCGGGCTCGGGCTGTTCATGGGCCTGACCCCGCGCGGCGTGCTCACCGTTCCCGAGGCGGTCGTCGCCGGCCTCGTCGCGCTCGCCTGTTGCGCCCTCTTCCGCGCCGGCGCGCGAATGCTCTTCCGCCGCGTCACCGAGCCCGAGATCACCGCCGTGATCGGCGACGGCCAGCTCGCCTGGGCCGCGCGCCGCAAGATCGAGCTCTTCTCCGACCTCCACCTTCAGATCGCGCCGGGGGCGTCGCTGCCGACTCCCGGTGACGAGGGCGTCGACGAGGAGACGCTCCGCGACCTCGCCGCCCGGGTCGACCGAATCGTCGTCGCCTCGGACCATATGGACCCGGAGTGGATCGGCGTCCTCGCCGACCTCTGCCGGACCTCGCAGGTAAAGCTGAGCGTGATCTCGCCGCTGCGCGGCCCGGCCAGTGCCGCGCCCCGGCTCTCGGAGATCGCCGACCTGCCGGTGCTCGAGTACGACACCTGGGACGTCTCGCGCTCGGCGATGATGATCAAGCGCGTCTTCGACGTCACCGCGGCTTCGCTGGCGATGGTCGCGCTGCTGCCGCTCTTGCCGATCGTCGCGATCGCGATCAAGCTCGACAGCCGCGGCCCGGTCTTCTTCCGCCAGCGCCGCGCCGGCCTCGACGGCCGGCCTTTCCGCGTCTGGAAGTTGCGGACGATGAATGCCGATGCCGAGGACAGGCTCGGCGAGCTGGTCGATCTCGATGCGCTCGACGAGCCGATGTTCAAGCTGCGTAACGACCCGCGCATCACTCGCCTCGGTGGCCTTCTGCGGCGCTTCTCGATCGACGAGTTGCCTCAGCTGCTGAACGTGTTGCAGGGCGACATGAGCCTCGTCGGCCCCCGCCCCGAGGTGCTGATCGTCGTCGACCGCTATCGCCCCGAGCACCGCCTCCGCCTCTCGGTCCGCCCGGGGATGACCGGCCCGATGCAGGTCTTCGGCCGCGGCGCCCTGACCTTCTCCGAGCGGATGGCGGTCGAGCTCGACTACATCGACAACCTCTCGCTCAGCCGCGACCTGCGGATCATCGGCCAGACGATCCCGGCGATCATCCGCGGGACCGGCGCTTACTAGGCCTGTCGGCGCGCGGAGTTTGGCGCGCTTCGGTGCGTGTTGTGTGACATTCGTGTTCCACGGGTGACGTTGGGGCCGCGATCGTGGGTGCCATGGGCAACGTGGGCGCGGTTCTCCACCTATGTCGGGGCAAAGCGCTGCCATTCGCAATCGGCGAGCTCGCAAGCCGCCAGTACGGCGTCGTCGCGCGATGGCAGCTCGTAGCGCTTGGAGCGAGCGAGCGGATGATCGATGGCTGGACCGCCAACGGCTGGCTTGTCCGGATCCACCCTGGCGTCTACGTGCTCGGATACCGCCGCCTCACGCGCAAAGGTGATTGGACAGCAGCAGTGCTGGCTTGCGGCGGGGGCGCCCTGCTCGCTCGCCAGAGCGCCGGCTCGTGTTGGGGTGTCACAGCTGATTCTCGGGCGATCCACGTGCTCGCCGGCCGAGCGGGCTCGGCCCACCGCGGCGTCATTCAGCACCGCACCCGCTCGCTTCACCCCGACGACCGCACGATCCGTGACGGCATCCCGGTGACGAGCTGGGCGCGGACGATGCTCGACCTGGCCGAGGTCCTCACGCCGCACCGGCTCGAGCGAGCCCTCGACGAATCCGAGTTCCTGCGCCTGTTCGACCTCACCGCCCTACATGCCGTCATCGAGCGAAGCCCCGGCCGAAAAGGCCGCAAGCCTCTCACCGCCCTACTTGCGAAGTGGGACCACGCCTCTCCCACCAAATCCGAACTCGAAGAGCGCTTCCTCCAGCTCTGCGCCGATTACGACCTGCCCAAACCACACACCAACACCACTGTCTGCGACTTCGACGTCGACGCCCACTTCCGCGACGCGAAGCTCGTCGTCGAGCTCGACGACGGCGCCGCCCACCTAACCCGCAGCCGCTTCGAGTCCGACCGCGTCCGCGACGCCAAGCTGCAGATCGCCGGCTACCGCGTAGTCCGGATCACCTGGCGGCGGCTTCGCGACGAGCCCACCGCGGTCGCGGCAGATCTTCGCGCCCTACTCAGGGCGCCTACGCCTGTCGCGACCTGACGCGGTCGACGACGCCCTGCCGCACTCGTTTCGCCAGCGCCTTCGGCGAGCCGAGGCGAAGGCGGGGGTGGGGGTCGGCGTGCTCGTCCTCGTAGATGCCGTCGCGCCAGGGTTTGCCGCCCGAGTCGACGACGACGAGGCCGAGGCCGCCCCAGAGTTGGCCGGCGTAGGGACCGCCCGAGGCGACGAAGCCGGGGACGAAGTCGAGGTCGGCGTAGACGACGCGGGGGATCCGCTCGAGGCCGGCGGCGCGGATCCCGCGGCGGACCTCGCCGTTCATCGTGTCGTGGAGGACGACGAGCGCGAAGTCCACGGCGGGCGAGCGGAGAACCGCGTCGAGGTCGGCATTGACGCCGGCGGCGGTGTGGTCGCCGTCGCCGAGGGCGAAGTCGCCGGTGCGGCCCGCGTCGGA
>JBPCRS010000157.1:0-8421 GCA_050996575.1 Solirubrobacterales bacterium | reverse complement strand
GGGCGGCTGAAGCCGATTGCCGAAGAGGCCGGGCTGACGATGGTCCCGCTCGCACTCGCATGGGTTCTGCGCCGCCCCGAGGTCGCCTCGGCGATCATCGGCGCGACGAAGCCCGCGCATGTCGAGGCGAACGTCGCCGCCTCGGGGATCGACCTCGGCGATGAGACGATCGCGGCCGTCGACGAGGCGTTGGCCGAGGTCGCGATCTCCGAGCCGCGGCTCGCCGGCTTCGCCAACGAGGGCGTCAAGCACCGTTAGGCCCAGGGGGCGAACTTCGTCGCTCGGTGACTCGATGGGGCAATGGCCCCCAAAACTGACCGATCGCGTGCTCAAGAAGCCTGGGCGCTCGCCCGGCGCCAGCATGGTGAGATCTCGCGAGCACAGCTACTCGCCCTGGGCTTCGGGGCCGAGGCGATCCGCCACCGGGTTGCGATCGCGCGGCTCCACCCGATCCGACGCGGCGTCTACGCGGTGGGCCGCGCGGAGGTCGGTCGGATCGGTGCGCTCATGGCGGCGGCACTCGTCTGCGGCGCCCCGCTTCCCCCCTCCTACGAGCCCCGTGCCTGGCTCAGCCACCTGGCCGCGACAGAGCTGTGGAGGATGCTCCGCCACGAGGAGGGGCCCATTGACGTCTCCGTCCGGCGCGAGAGCAGGCTGCGACAGCCCGGGATCCGCATCCATCGTCGCCCCTCCCTCGATCCACGCGATCTGACCAAGCACCGCGACATCCCCGTGACGGCGCCGGCGAGAACGCTCGTCGACATCGCGCCGCTGGTGCCCGAGCGGTGGCTACGAAGGGCCGTCAACCAGGCGGACGCGCTGGAGCTGATCGACCCGGTGCGCCTGCGCTCGGAACTCGCGCGCTTCCGCGGCGAGCCCGGAGTGAGAGCGCTGCGGGACCTCCTCGATCGCGACAGCTTCGCCTACACCGACTCGGATCTCGAGGATGCTTTCCTGGCACTCGCCTTGATGGCGGGACTCCCCCCTCCGCTCACCCAGCCGGCCGTCAATGGATTTCCGGTGGACTTCTTCTGGCCGGAGTTGGGATTGGTCGTCGAGGCGGACAGCCTTCGCTACCACCGCACCCCTTCAGAGCAAGCGGCCGACCACCGCAGGGACCAGGCCCACACCGCCTCGGGCCTGACGCCGCTTCGCTTCACCCACGGGGACATCCGTTTCGAGCCGGGACGGGTGGTGAAGGTGCTGAAGCGGACGGCGGGTCGACTCGACGCTCAGCGAGCGAAGCGGCCTCGGGGGAGTCAGCCTGCGGGGACCGCGTAGATCGCGATCGCGGCGAAGTGGGTGATCGCGGCGGCGATCACGAGCACGTGGAAGATCTCGTGGTAGCCGAAGACCGCGGGCCGCGGGCCCGGGCGTTGGCGCGCGTAGACGACCGCGCCGACCGTGTACATCACGCCGCCGACGGCGATCAGCGCGGCGGCGCCGATCCCGGCCTCGATCAGGATTGCCGGGAAGCCGAGCGCGCCGATCCAGCCGACCGCGAGATAGACGATCGCCGTCACCCACTTCGGCGCGTCGATCCAGATCAGCTCGACGATGATGCCGGCGCCAGCGCCGGCCCAGACGGCGATCAGTAGCGCGGTCGCGAAAGGCGGCTGCATCACGAGCAGCGCGAACGGGGTCACCGTTCCCGCGATCAACATGAAGATCATCGAGTGGTCGATGCGCCGCATCCATGCGCGGGCGCGGGGCCGGCGCCAGTTGACCCGGTGGTACAGAGCGCTCGTGCCAAGCAGCGCCGCGAGCGAGCCCGCGTAGATCGCCGCGGCCAGGGTGGCGCGGCCGTCCGGGGCGGCCCAGACGAGGATCGCGCCGGCGACCAGCGCGACGAAGAAGGCCCACTGATGCGAGACGCCGCGCAGACGCGGCTTCACCTTCTCGATCGCGTCCGCGGTCGCGGCCTTCGCCGTCTCGACGCGTTCGGCGGTAGCGGCCTTTGCCTCGGTGACCCGCTCGCCGGCGTTCGCCTTGGCATCGGCGATCCGCTCGCCGGCGGCCGACCGGGCCTCGGTCAACCGCTCGCCGGCGTTAGCGCGAGCCTCCGCAGCACGCTCCTGGGCAACATCTACGCGGCCCTTGAACTCATCCCCCGTCATCGTTGCCTAGAAGGATACCCAGGCGGCTCGTTCTTCGCATCAGAACACTACATATAGTGTTCTCAAAAGGGAGGACAACACTACTTGCGGTAGAATAGGCGCGAATGATGTGCCCATCCTGCAACGCCAACACACGGGTCGCGGAGACGCGTGCGGTCGACGGCGGCAGGGCGCTTCGCCGGCGGCGCCACTGCCCGAGCTGCGGCCACCGGATCACCACCTTCGAGCGCAGCGAGAGCCCGCCGCCGACCGTTCGAAAGCGCGGCGGCCATGCCGAGCGCTTCGACCGGGTGAAGCTTCGCACCGCCCTGCTCGGCGCCGCCCACAAGCGGCCGGTCTCGGCTCCCGACGTCGAGCGGATCGTCGAGGGGATCGAGGCCGGCGCGGTCGCCGGCGGCGGAGAGATCGCCTCCGAGCGGATCGTCGAGCTCTGTTTGACCGCCCTGCGCGAGCTCGATTCCGGCGCCTTCCTTCAATACGCCGGCACGCTGCCCGAGTTCAACCCGGAAATTACGGCGTCGCTTGCGAGCGGTTCTGTCCGGGGCGCTCGCGATCCTTCACTGTTACCCGCTGAACCGACCGTAAAGGGAGAGATTGATGTCTGAAGTCGCCGCAAATGCAGGAAAAATCGCCACCGGAGGGCTTTCGGTGGAGCGGCGATTTACGTCTGCGGGCGTCCATCCCTTCGACGAGATCGAATGGGAGCTTCGCGACGCCGTGATCGGCGATCCCGACGACCCCGCCTTCGAGCAGCGCGGCGTCGAGTTCCCGAAATCGTGGACGCAAAACGCGACCAACATCGTCGCCCAGAAGTACTTCCGCGGCCGGATGGGCTCGCCCGAGCGCGAGCACTCGGTCAAGCAGATGATCGGACGCGTCGCCGGCACGATCGCCGGTTGGGGGCGCGAGGGCGGCTACTTCGCGAGCGCCGAGGACGCCGGCGCCTTCGAGGCCGAGCTCACCTACATCCTCCTGCACCAGCAGGCCGCCTTCAACTCTCCGGTCTGGTTCAACGTCGGCTTCGAGGAGCACCCGCAGTGCTCGGCCTGCTTCATTCTCTCGGTCGAGGACACGATGGAGTCGATCCTCGGCTGGAACACGAAGGAGGGGATGATCTTCCGCGGCGGCTCCGGCTCCGGGATCAACCTCTCCAACATCCGGGGCTCGACCGAGCAGCTCTCCAAGGGCGGCTACGCCTCGGGCCCGGTCTCCTTCATGCGCGGCGCCGATGCCTGGGCCGGGACGATCAAGTCAGGCGGGAAGACCCGTCGCGCGGCGAAGATGGTCGTCCTCGACGTCGATCATCCGGACATCGAGCACTTCATCTGGTGCAAGGCGCGCGAGGAGGACAAGGCCGAGGCGCTGCGCGATGCCGGCTTCGACATGCGGCTCGACTCCGAGGCCTTCTCCTCGATCCAGTACCAGAACGCGAACAACTCGGTTCGCGTCTCGGACGAGTTCATGCACGCTGTCGAGGCCGACTCCGAGTGGGAGCTGACCGCCCGTGTCAGCGGCGAGGCTGTGAAGACGGTCCGCGCCCGCGACCTGATGAACCAGATCGCCGAGGCGGCCTGGCGCTGCGCCGACCCCGGTGTTCAGTACGACACGATCATCAACGACTGGCACACCTGCCCGGTGTCGGGGCGGATCAACGCCTCGAACCCGTGCTCGGAGTACATGCACGTAGATGACTCGGCATGCAACCTGGCCTCGCTCAACCTGATGAAGTTCCGCCGCGAGGACGGCAGCTTCGAGGTCGACGGGTTCTGCCACGCGGTCGACATCGTCTTCCTCGCCCAGGAGATCGTCGTCTCGCCGTCGAGCTACCCGACCGAGGGGATCGGCAAGAACGCGCGCGCCTTCCGCCAGCTCGGCCTAGGCTACGCCAACCTCGGTGCCCTGCTGATGTCGAACGGTGTCCCCTATGACTCCGACGAGGGTCGGGCGACGGCGGCGGCGATCACCGCGCTGATGACCGGCCGCGGCTACGCGATGTCGGCCGAGGTAGCGGCGGCGATCGGCCCCTACGACGAGTACGACAAGAACCGCGACGCACATAACAGGGTGATGCGGATGCATCGCGACGCGTCCTACGAGATCGACGAGTCGACTGCTACCGACGAAGGGCTCGTAAGCGCCGCCCGGGAGACCTGGGACGAGGCGGTCGAGCTCGGCGAGCGACACGGCTACCGAAACGCGCAGGCGACGGTGCTCGCACCGACCGGGACGATCAGCTTCCTGATGGATTGCGACACGACCGGCATCGAGCCCGACTTCTCGCTGGTCAAGTTCAAGGAGCTGGTCGGCGGCGGCCAGATGACGATCGTCAACCGCACGGTGCCGATGGCGCTGGCGACGCTCGGCTACTCGGAGTCCGAGGTCGAGCAGATCGAGGCTTACATCAATGACAAGCAGACGATCATCGGCGCCCCCGGGCTCAAGGACGAGCATCTGCCGGTCTTCGACGTCGCCGTCGGCGAGCGCTCGATCAAACCGCTCGGCCACATCCGGATGATGGGCGCGACCCAGCCCTTCCTCTCCGGAGCGATCTCGAAGACGGTCAACCTGCCGGAGACGGCGAGTGTCGAGGACATCTCCGAGGCCTACACCGAGGGCTGGCGGCTCGGCCTGAAGGCACTGGCGATCTACCGCGACGGCTCGAAGACGGCGCAGGCGCTGAAGACCGACGCCGGCGAAAAGGTGACCGAGGAGGTGGTGGCGGAGACCCCGGTGCCGCAGCGGCGCAAGATGCCGCGCGAGCGCGAGTCGATCACGCACAAGTTCTCGATCGCCGGCCACGAGGGCTACATCACCGCCGGCAAATACGAGGACGGCACCGTCGGCGAGATGTTCCTCACCGACATCGGCAAGGAGGGCTCGACCCTGCGCGGGATGATGAACGCGTTCGCGACCTCGATCTCGATCGGGCTCCAGTACGGGGTGCCGCTGGAGACGTTCGTGAGCAAGTTCAGCTACATGCGCTTCGACCCGGAGGGGATCACGAAGAACCCGGAGATCCCGTTCGCCAAGTCGATGCCCGACTACATCATGCGCTGGCTCGCCAGCCGCTTCATCGACGACCCCGAGGCCCACGAGGAGCTCGGGATCATGACCGCCGAGGTGCGGGCCCGCAAGGAGGCACAGCAGGCGCTGTTCGTCGACGAAGGCCCGGCGAAGGCGCCCGAGCCCAGCAACGGAAATGGCAACGGCAACGGCTCGAACGGGGCGCCCGAGGCGAAGGCCGAGGTCGCCGCGGCTCCGGCCGCCGCGAAGCCCGCGGCCGAGGCGCTCACCGACTCCCCTCCGGTCCGCCCGGCGAGGATGTCGGGGATGGACCTCGGCCCGGCCTGCGATCAGTGCGGCGGGATGATGCAGCGGACGGGCTCGTGCTACACCTGCTCGAGCTGCGGGAACAACACCGGCTGCGGCTGAGGTTCTGAGCGCGGGCGAGCACACGGTCGTGCAATTCTCACGGCGGTGAGCTACGAGACGATCCTCTATTCGACCGACGGCGCGATCGCGACGATCACGCTCAACCGCCCCGAGCAACTGAACACGATCGTTCCACCGATGCCCGACGAGGTCGAGGCCGCGGTGCATCGGGCGATCCGCGATCCCGACGTTCGGGTGATCGTGCTCCGCGGCGCCGGCCGCTCGTTCTGCGCCGGCTACGACTTCGGCGGCGGCTTTCACCACTGGGACGAGATGATGAGGACCGACGGCGCCTACGACCCGGGCAAGGACTTCGTCGGCACGACGGCCCAGGCGGTTGCGCCGACGCAGAAGTTCATGAGCGTCTGGCGCTCGCCGAAGCCGGTGATTTGCCAGGTCCACGGCTGGTGCGTCGGCGGCGGCTCGGACTTCGCGCTCTGCGCCGACCTCGTGATCGCCTCCGAGGACGCGCAGATCGGCACCCCCTACTCGCGGATCTGGGGCTCCTACCTCTCGGGGATGTGGATCTACCGGCTCGGGCTGACAAAGGCGAAGGAGCATGCGCTCACCGGGCGGCCGCTCTCCGGGCGGCGCGCCGCCGAGATCGAGCTGATCAACGAGGCCGTCCCGTTCGCCGAGCTCGAGGCAACGGTCAAGGAGCGAGCCGAGGAGCTCGCCTCGCTGCCCCCCGCCCAGCTCGCCGCGCAGAAGCTGATCGTGAACCAGGCCTACGAAAACATGGGACTCGCCTCGACCCAGACTCTCGGCCCGATCCTCGACGGGATCATGCGAAATATCCCCGAGGCGAAGGACTGGATCGAGCGCGGCGCCAAGCACGGGGTCGGCTCGGTGATCGCCGACCGTGACGGCCCGTTCGGGGACTACAGCCAGGCCGGCCCGGAGGACAAGCCGAACCCGGACAACGTGATCGAGCCCTGACGGCCCGCTAGAACAAGGGGCATGGAAGCGAGCGCCGCCACCCTCACAGCGCATGAGATCGAGCAGATCGCCGATCCACTGCCCGAGGAGTTCGAGTCCTCGAGCGTCCGCAAGCACGCGCTGACCATCGCCGGGATCGCGGCGGCGGTCGTCGCGGTGATCGTGCTCGTGCCGGGACTCGGAGGCCTGCGCGAGAGCTTCGCCGAAGCACAGCCCGGCTGGCTCGTCGTCGCCGGCCTGCTGCAGCTCGGCTCGTGCCTTTCGTATGTGGTCGTCTTTCGCGCCGTCTTCTGCCGGCGAATGCAGATCCGGACGAGCTATGAGATCGGGATGTCGGAGCTGGCGGCGAACGCGCTGCTCTCGGTCGGCGGCGCCGGCGGGCTCGCGCTCGGCGCCTGGGTGCTCGGCCGCGGCGGCATGGACACCGGCCATATCGCTCGGCGCACCGTCGCCTTCTTCCTGCTGACCAGCCTCGCGAACGTCACCGCCCTGATCATCGCCGGGATCGGGCTCGCGACCGGCGCCCTGAACGGTTCTGAGAGCCTCGCGCTCGCGCTGATCCCCGCCGCCGCCGGGCTCGCGGCGATCGTGATCGCCCTGCTCGTACGGGGCGGAGCCGGAGCGCTCGCCGACCGGCTCGAGAGGCCGAAGCTCGAGAAGGCGCTGACGGCGCTCTCGGAGGGGATCGGCGAGGCGGTCGAGCTGCTGCGCTCGCGCGACCCGGCGCTGCTGCTCGGCGCCGCCGGCTACATGCTCTTCGACGTCGCGATGCTCGGCGCGTGCTTCGCCGCCTTCGGCTTCCCTATCCCTCCGGGCGGCATCCTGCTCGTCGCCTATCTCGTCGGCCAGCTCGGCAACTTGATCCCGATCCCGGGCGGGATCGGCGGCGTCGACGCCGGCCTGATCGGGACGCTGATCCTCTACGGGGTCGAGCCGATGGAGGCGGTCCCCGCGGTCCTCGCCTCCCGCGCGTTCGTCCTGCTGCTCCCCGCCGCGCTCGGACTGCCGGCGCTTGCCTCGCTGCGGCACCGGCTCGCGAACGAGTCGCACGACATCGCCGCCTGCACACCTGGGCAGCGGGTCGAGGTCGTCGGCATCGGGATCGTCCAGGCGGGCGAGGCACCGGTCCGGTTGGCAGCGCCGACGGCGCAGACCGCAAGCGACGGCTGCGCGCCGGTCGAGGAGCCCGGCGCCGCTGCCACCTGCACCCATCTCGACTCGATCCCCTACCTCGACCCGCCCGACGACGTCGCCGGCTGCGAGCAGTGCCTGCTCAGCGGCGACAGCTGGATGCACCTGAGGATGTGCCAGAACTGCGGCCACGTCGGCTGCTGCGACAACTCCCCGAATCGTCACGCGACCGCACATCACAAGTCGACCGGCCATCCGCTGATCCGCTCGATCGAGCCTGGCGAGGAGTGGAGCTGGTGCTACGTCGACGAGGTCGCCTTCGAGCTCGAGCGGTCGGGCTGAGCGCCGCGGCGCTTCCGTTGCGCCTTCAGCGACCCCGCCGTCTCCGGACCCCGCCTCTCCACGTCGAGGTCCGTAAACCGCAGCACCTCGAAACCGCGCAGGGTGAGGTCGCGGTCACGGGCGCGGTCTGACTCAAAGGATGCGCGCGAGCGGTGATATTTCCACGAGTCGATTTCGACGACAAGGCGCTGGGCACGCCAGAGGAAGTCGACTTCGTAGGGACCAATCATCTGGTTGACCTCGGGCCTGGGGCTGTCGTGGGACTTGAGCAGGCGGAGGAAGTCGCGTTCGAGCCCGCTTCTGGTCCGCTCCGGGCCGAAGCCGAGGTCGCGCTGGGTGCGGGCGAGGGTGGTGACGGGGATGTTGTGGCGACGGGTCGTGTCTCGCTTGGTCAGGGTCGTGGAGCGGTGGATGACGATGCCTTCGCGCTTGGCGCGGCCTGCCGAGGTGGCGACCGTTA
>JBPCRS010000085.1:0-18186 GCA_050996575.1 Solirubrobacterales bacterium | reverse complement strand
TACCGTCGCTGGATCGCGCCCGTCGGGACTCGCACATGCCCACCGGCATGCGCTTCGCCCGCCGGCCACGCCCAGCTCGGTCCCGTGCGCCCCCGCGCACACGCCGATTGGGAATCAATCATCTAGTGGACCCCAAAGACAAGCTTCCCGCCGAATGGCCTGACCTCGACGCCCCGGAGATCCTTCGTCAGCTCGTCGCGGGAGGCGTCGATTTCGTCGTTATCGGTGGAATCGCGATGATCATCCTCGGCTCAGCGCGATTGACGAGGGACGTCGATATCTGCTTTTCAACTGACGAGGGCAATCTGCGTGCGCTCGGCAAGGTTCTCATCGGACTAGGCGCGCGGCTGCGAGGAGTCGATGACGAGGTCCCTTTTGTCGCCGACGAACGGACTCTCGCCGGCGTTCAGGTCTTGACATTGGAGACCTCGGCTGGATGGCTCGACGTGCTCAAGGCTCCGGATGGGGTTCGCAGCTACGAGGAGTTGAGACGGGCTGCGGAGAGCCACGAAGTTGCCGGCGTGCTCGTACGGGTGGCGACGCCCGACGACATGATCGCGATGAAGCGCGCGGCCGGACGCCCACGCGATCTGGTCGATATCGAAGAGCTGGAGGCAATCAAGCGGGTGCGCAGCCGCATGGCCACCCAGTAGGAGCGTCGCTAGCATCGAGCTCATGTCAACGATCTCCGGCGTGATCACGGCGATGGTGACCCCGTTCGCCGAGGACGGGTCCGTCGACCATAAGGCGGGTCGCCGCCTCGCCCGCCATCTGGTCGAGCACGGCTCGCACGGTGTCGTCGTCGCCGGAACCACGGGCGAGTCGCCGACGCTCACCGACGAGGAGCAGCTCGAGCTCCTGCGCGCGGTCAAGGACGAACTCGGCGACGAGGCGCTCGTCGTCTGCGGCACCGGGACGAACGACACCCGCCACTCGGTCGAGCTGACCGCGGCCTCAACTGAGGCCGGCGCCGACGCCGTCCTCGTCGTCACGCCCTACTACAACAAGCCCAACCGAGCCGGCCTGCGGGCACATTTCGCCGCCGTCGCCGCTGCCACCGACCTGCCCGTCGTGCTCTACAACATCCCCTCACGCTGTGTGATCAACATGCCCCCCGAGCTGCTCGCCCAGATCGCCGCCGACAGCGAGAACGTCGTCGCGGTCAAGCAGGCGAACAACGACGAGCTCGGACCGATCGAGGGCCTCGACCTGCTCGCCGGCAACGACGAGATCTTCCTCCGCACGCTCGAGCTCGGCGGTAGCGGCGGCATCCTCGTCGCCTCACACCTGGTCGGCGATGAGATGCGCCAGATCTATGAGGCGATGGAGGCCGGTGAGGCTGATCGCGCCCGCGAGATCGATGCTCGGCTGCAGTCGATCTACGAGGCGACCGCGGTGACGAGCAACCCGATCCCGGTGAAAACCGGCCTGGCGATGCTCGGGCTCGACTCGGGGAGGCTGCGGTTGCCGATGGTCGACGCCGACGAAGGGCAGCGAAGCGTCGTCCGTGACGCGCTCGAGGCCCACGGGCTGCTGGCAGCCCAAAGCGCATGAGTGTTCGCATCCTTCCTCTCGGCGGGCTCGGCGAGATCGGCAAGAACATGACCGTCGTCGAGGTCGAGGACCGGCTGCTGATCGTCGACACCGGGCTGATGTTCCCGACCGCCGAGATGCTCGGCATCGACCTCGTCCTACCCGACTTCGCCTACCTGCGCGAGCGCGCCGACGACATCGAGGCGATCGTGCTCACCCATGGACATGAGGACCACGTCGGAGCACTGCCGTTCGTGCTCCGCGAGATCGGTCTGCCGCCGGTGATCTACGGCGGCAAGCTGACCGTCGGCCTGGTCCGCTCGAAGCTCGAGGAGCACAAGCTCCGCGATGTGCCGATCGAGGTGCTCGAGGCGGGCGATGTGGTCGAGGCGGGCCCGTTCGGGATCGAGCTGATCCACATGTCGCACTCGATTCCCGATTCGAGGGCGGTGGCCCTGCATACCGACGACGGAATTGTCCTGCTGACCGGCGACTACAAGTTCGACCAGACGCCCGTTGGCGGAATTCCCGCCGATATGCCGAGGCTGGCCGAGCTCGGCCGCGAGGGGGTCCTCTGCCTCTGTGGCGACTCGACCAACGCCGACCGCACCGGAGTGGCTCCGTCGGAGCGAAGCGTCGGGCCGGTGCTGCTCGACGTCTTCAATCGCTGCGAGGGCCGAATCGTCGTCACCTGCTTCGCCTCGAACGTCCACCGGGTCCAGCAGGTGATCGACGCCGCCGTCCAGCTCGACCGCCGGGTCGCGCTCGTCGGGCGCTCGATGCGCAAGAACTTCAACATCGCCTCCAACCTCGGCATCGCCAACGCGCCCTCGGGTCTGATGATCAACCCGAAGGAGATCGAGGACTTCCCCGGCGAGAAGGTGATCGCGATCTCGACCGGCAGCCAGGGCGAGCCGCTCTCGGCGCTGCGGCGGATGGCGCACGGCGACCACCGCGACATCGAGCTTCACTCGGGCGACACGGTGATCTTCTCGGCAACGCCGATCCCGGGGAACGAGCGCTCGGTCAACGAGACGGTCGATCGGATCTTCCAGATCGGCGCCCAGGTGATCACCGCGGTCGACGCGCCGATCCATGCCTCCGGGCACGGCTGGCAGGAGGAGCTGAAGCTGATGCTCAACCTGACCCGGCCGCGTCACGTGATGCCCTTCCACGGCGACTACAAGCGTCTGCGGCTGCACGCTCAGCTCGCCGAGTCGGTCGGGATCGAGCCAAAGCGAATCTTCCAGGGACGAAACGGCCTGCCGCTCGAGATCGACGACTCGGGCGCGGGCTTCGGCGAGGACGAGCACGCCAGGATGATCTTCGTCGACGGCGTCGATATCGGCGAGCCCGACGACGCCGCCCTGCGCGACCGCCGGATGCTCTCGGCCGACGGGATCTTCATTGTCGTCGCCACCGTCTCCTCCGACGACGGTTCTTCGGTCTCCCCGCCCGAGGTGATCTTCCGCGGCGTCCCCTTCGTCGAGGAGGCGGACGGGCTCGTCGAGGAAATGCGCGAAGTTGTCGAGCGCTCGCTCGACAAGGCGGCGAAGAACGAGATCACCGAGGTCGCCCTGCTCCAGGAAGACCTCCATGACGACATCGCCGAGTTCGTCTACGACAAGCTTCGCCGAAGGCCGATGGTGCTTCCGGTCGTGGTCGAGGTCTGACGATCCGCCTAGGCTCCCCGTTCTGGTCCTACCAACCGAGGGGGTAAACAGATGAAGCGAACACGCCTGATCGCCACGGCGATTGCGGTGCTCGTGCTCTCCGCCGGAGTCACCGCATGCGGTGGCGACGACGAGGAATCGACGACGACGGCTGCTGAAGAGGAGACCGCGACCGAGTCGGTGGAAGAAGTCACCCTGACCGCCGACGACATCTCACCGACCGAGAAGACCTTCGAGCTATCGGCGACGCCGACCGTGGACACAAAGTCGGTCACGTTCACGAACGACGGCGACGAGGAGCACGTCCTCATCTTCGCCAAGATCAACGAGGGCTACACCACCGAAGAGGCAATCGAGCTTCAGGGTGAGAAGGGCTCGGCGACGGATATCGTCAACACAGGGCTGCCGCCCGGGGAGTCGGAGACGCTGGACGTGAAGGAGCCGATCACACCCGGTACCTACGCGATGCTCTGTCCGCTGCCGTCGAAGGACGGACCGCCGCACTTCGAGCTCGGTCAGCTCGAGGCGTTCGACGTTTCCTCGTTCGCGACGCCCGGGGGCCTGGCACCTATGCCAGGCCCTCGGCCTCGTACTCACGCAGGAAGCCCTCGAACAGGCGCTTGTGCCCCTCCTCGTCGCGGAGGATCGCGATCATCATGTCGTTGGTCACCGGGTCGACGCCCTCGGTGCACTCGATGATCTCGTTGTAGAAGTCGATCGCGCCGCCCTCGGCCTCGATCACGCCCCGGATCACGCTGACGATGTCGGTCTGGTGCTCGGGCGGCTGTAGGTAGGACTGCTCGGCCGAGAACTCGAGCGAGCCGGGGACGACACCCCAAAGATCTTTGATCCGCTCGGCGAACTCGGTTGCGTGACCGAGCTCCTCCTGGATGTCCGTCTTCAGTGATTCCTTGATCTCCTGGGCGCGAACGCCGTCGGGGTTGACCGAGTTGGCGATGTAGCTCATCACCGTCTCGACCTCCATCCAGTAGGCCCTCTGGAGCATTTCGACGATCTGCTCGCGCTTCTCGGAGTTCCCGTCAGCGAGGACTCCCTGCGTATTGCTGCTCGTCTTGGCTTCCAAATCGTTCTCCTTGAGGTCGGGTCAGCGGTTCGATCCGCTTACGAGTGAGTTTCTACCCGACCGGGGCGTTCGGCAAAACTCGGCCGAAGCGGGAGCGTGATCTCGAAGCGTGCCCCGCCGCCCTCCGCGCTGCCCGCGACGACCTCGCCTTCGTGCGAGTTGGCGACCGCCTTGACGATCGCCAGCCCGAGCCCGGTGCCGCCGTCGGTGGAGCGGTCGGCGGGTCCCGATCCGCGCGCGAAGCGCTCGAAGACCTGCCCTTCGAGGCCGGCCGGAAGTCCGGGCCCGTCATCGGAGACGACGAGCTCGGCGCGCTCGTCGGCGCTCGCGACCGAGACCGAGATACGGCTCCCCTCGGGGGTGTGCCGGACGGCGTTGTCGAGCAGGTTGGAAATCATCCGGTGAAGCTCATCAGGGTTGCCGTGGACGGCGATCGGCGAGCGCGCGTCGAGCACGATCTCGCGCTCTCCGGCGATCGGCCGCACCTCTTCGATTGCCTGCGCGCTCAGCGTCGTCAGGTCGCAGTCGGTCCGCGGCGCAGCGCGGCCCGCGTCGGCGCGGGCGAGCAGCAGCAGGTCGGAGACGAGCCGGCTCATCCGCTTCGAGGAGCGCAGCGCCGATCCGATCATCGCCTCCTCCTCGCCGCTCTCGTCGGTCGGCGTCAGCGCGCCCTCGAGCAGCTCGAGGTTGGCGAGCACGCTGGTCAGCGGCGTGCGCAGCTCGTGCGAGGCGTCGGCGACGAAATCGCGCTGCGCCTGCATCATCTGCTCGCGCTCGGCGCGGGCACCGTCGAGCGCGATCAGCATCTCGTCGAGCGTGCGTGCGAGCTCTGCGACCTCGTCGCCGGTGTCGGGTTGGGGGACACGGCGTGAGGGGTCGCGGGTGGCGGCGATCTCTCGCGCGGTCGCGGTCAGGTCGGAGATCGGGCGCATCGCTCGACCGGCGACGATGAACCCGGCGAGTGCGGCGAGCCCGGTACCGGCGAGGACGCCGCCGGCGAGGAAGAGCCAGAGCCGGTCGATCGTCGCGTCGAGCTCATCGTGGTCGCGCGCATACTGGACGAAGCGCTGGGGAGCACCGATCTCGTTGCTGATCACGGGTGCCGTGGCTACCGAGAGCGTGCCGGTCGAACGAACTCCCTCGGCGGGCGCGCCGAGCTGGGGCGTGCCGGGCGGGGAGATGATCGTCTCGCCCTCGGGCCCGAGGATGCGGACGACCGCGGCGTCGGCCATCGCCATCTTCTCGAGGTCCGCCGAGCTGACCCGCAGCGCGCGGCCGGTCGCCGTCGCGAACTCGATCTCGGTCGCAATCTGACCGGCCGCGGTCGTCAGCTCCTCGTCGAAGTCGTCGCGGATCTGCGCCTGGGCCAGCCGGCCGATGACGAGGGCGAAGACGACGAGTATCGCCATCGTCAGAAAGGCGGAGACGGCGGCGAGTCGCCAGCGAAGCGGCCAGCCCCTCGGGTTGCGGGTCAGTCGCTCGGCGCGACTCATCGGGCCACTACTGCTTGACGACGTAGCCGGCGCCCCGCTTGGTATGGAGCAGGCGGGGCTCCTCGCCCTCCTCCAGCTTTCGCCGCAGGTTCGAGATGAAGACGTCGATCGTGTTCGTCATCGACATCGGGTCATAACCCCAGACCTCCTCGAGCAGGCGCTCGCGCGAAACGACCAGCCGCTGGTTTCGCAGTAGGTACTCGAGCAGCTCGAACTCGCGGTTGGTCAGCTCGATCTCGCGATCACCGCGCCAGACCTCGCGCGAGTCGGGGTTGAGGCGCAGGTCGCCGACCGTCAGCGAAGCCGTGCCGCGAGGCGGTCGCCGGCGCATAAGCGCCCGGGTCCTCGCCAGTAGCTCACTCAACTCGAACGGCTTGACCAGATAGTCGTCGGCGCCCGAGTCGAGCCCTGCGACGCGGTCCTCGGTCTCCGAGCGCGCGGTCAGGATCAGGATCGGCACGTCGGACTCGGCGCGCAGCCGCTTGCAGACCTCGACGCCGTCGAGGCGGGGGAGTCCGAGGTCGAGGACGACTAGATCGGGGATGAACTCGTCGGCGATCGAGAGCGCTTCGACGCCGTCGCCGGCAGCACGCACCTCGTGGCCCTCCTGGCGAAGGGCTCGACGGACGGCGTCGGCGATTGCCTCGTCATCCTCGACGACGAGGACCCGGCCGCTGACGCTATCACTCGATTCCATGCTGCGAATGGTATGGCTGATTGTCGGCGCAACCAAGGATTTTTAGCGCTGGTTTACCGGCGTGCATGGCGGATCTACAATTGATCTCGATGGAACCGGCGGAAAATATGAATCCGGCGGTCGAGCTTCGCGGCGTGGTCAAGACGATGGCCGGGAAGCGCATCCTCGATCGGGTCGACCTGACCGTCCCGCGCGGCGCTATCACCGTCTTGCTCGGTCCCTCCGGCGCGGGCAAGACGGTGACGATCAAGCACATCCTCGGGTTGACCTGGCCGAGCGCGGGGACGGTGAAGGTTGAGGGCCGCGACCTGGCACGGATCTCCGAGGAGGAGATGAACGAGATGCGGCGCGGGATGAGCGCGGTACTGCAGGGCGCGCTGCCGTTCACCTGCGGCCTCTTCTACTCGCTCACGGTCTACGAGAACGTCGCCTTCCCGCTGCGCGAGCGGACGCGGATGTCGGAGCAGGAAATCGATCGGATGGTGCTTGCCCACCTCGGCATGGTCGGCCTGCGCGACAACGCCGAGTCGATGCCCGATCAACTCTCCGCCGGGATGGTCAAGCGGGTGGCGCTGGCGCGAACGCTTGCGCTCGACGCTCGGCTCGTGGTCATCGACGACTTCGATAGCGGCATCGACGGCGTCCGGCTGGCGCTGCTCTGCGAGATGATCCAGGACGCACAGCGAGACAGCGGCGCCACCTATCTCGTCACCACCCACGACATGAACGCCGCTCGTCGGCTCGCCGACCACGTCGCGGTGATCAACAACGGCCGGATCGTCGGCGCCGGCACCGCCGAGGAGATGTTCGAGTCCAAGGAGCCGGTCGTGGAACAGTTGATCTCGGGTGCGCGCAGCGGACCGATCGGGCTCGGAGCGAGCTGACGTTGTGATCCAGGCGGCTGTCCCCGAGAACGAAGTCGAGCGTCTCGCCGCGGTCCGCCGCTACGACGTGCTCGACACGCCCCCCGACGGCTCCTTCGACCAGATCACGTCGCTGGCGGCGACGCATTTCGACGTGCCGATCGCGATCGTCTCGATCGTCGACACCGACCGGATCTGGTTCAAGTCCCGACATGGGATCGACACGGAGCAGGTCGGACGCGACCCGGGCTTGTGCGCCTCGGCGATCATTCAGGACGATCCTTGGGTAATCGAGGACGCGAAGGTCGATCCGCGAACGATTGCCAACCCACTGGTCGCCGGAGAGCTCGGATTGGGCTTCTACGCCGGCGCGCCGCTGATCACGCACGATGGTTACAACCTCGGCACGCTCTGCGTGATCGATCGCGCTCCTCGCGAGTTCTCCGATCGGGAGGCTGAGACGCTCGCCGGGATGGCGCGCCTCGTCGTCGACCAGCTCGAGCTCCACCTCTCTGCCCGACGCACCGTCGATCACGAGCAGGTCCTGCGCGAACAAGCCGAGAGAACTGCGCGCTCGCTTCAGGAGGGCCTCCTTCCGTCGCGACTTCCGCAGGTGGCGGGCGCAGATCTGGCGAGCCTGTACCTCCCGGCCGACGCCGATGTCGTCGGGGGCGACTTCTTCGACGTCTTCGAGTTCTCCGGAGGGTTGTTCGGCGTTGTTGGAGACGTCAGCGGAAAGGGCCCCGAGGCTGCCACGGTGACGGCGCTGGCGCGGCACACGATCCGCGCCGCGACGCTGACGACGGACTCACCTGAAGAGATCCTCGAGATGCTCAACAGGGCGATGTACCTCGGCGGCTTCGGTGATCACGACGAGCGTTTCTGCACGGTGATGGTCGTGCGGGCGGTCCGCGAGGCTGCTGGGTTGTCGCTGACCGTCGCCGGTGCCGGTCATCCCGCTGCCCTACATCTACATAGCGATGGGTCGATCAGCGCACTGGACGGGGGCGGTCCGCCCGTCGGCTGGTTCGAGGACGCCGAATTCGGCGAGCGCCAGGGGATGCTGGCCCGGGGCGAGAGGGTCGTCCTTTACACCGACGGGATCACCGAAGCGCGCACCGAGGCCGGGATGCTGGGAGTCGAGGGTCTATCCAGGATCCTCGGTGTCGGAAAGGGCCGGGACGCCGAGGCCACCGTCGATGCGATCCGGGAGGCGATCCGGGTCGGCGAGATCTCGATTCGCGACGATGTCGCCGCGCTCGTGATCGGGGCGACCTGAACGTCCCGCCTCGTCCTCGGGACGCCCTCGGCCATCGCCCGGCCTGACGGCCACCACGGCAGGGGACCACCACGACGTGTCGAAGGACGCCAGCGAGCATGTCGAAGCCACGAAAGCGCCCCGCGAGCGGGCGTGGCCAATCCTCCCGGGCGCGTAAAGGCGGATCGGGCGGCGGTCGCGCTCGCGATCGCGTGCGCAAGGGAAAGAAGCAGAGCGAGGGCCTCCAGCAGCGCCACCTCGACGTAATCGGCCTCGCCCTGGTCGCGACCGGCCTCTACCTCGGCTTCGTCCTTTACCTGGAGTCGGATGGAGGACGAGTTGGCGAGGCGCTAACCGTCGGCCTCGGCTGGGCGGCGGGCGCGGCGGGGTACGCCGTCCCGATTCTGCTCGCGGCCTGCGGGTTCGCCCTGATCGTCCGTCCGTTCGTGCCCTCTCCAGGGGCGCTCAACGCGGGGGTGGCCTTTGTCATCTGCGGGCTGCTGCTCGCCTTCGCCGCGCAGACCGCCGGCCTCGGCCCCGAGAGCCCGGTGCGGGACGGTTACTTCGAGCCGAGCTACTTCGAGGAGCACGGGGGCGCCTTCGGCGAAGCCCTCTATTGGTCGGCGGCGACCCTGTTCCAGGACCTCGGCGCGCACATCATCGCCGTGCTCTTCATCATCGCCGGCGTCCTGCTCGCCACCGGCGGCTCGATCGCCGGCGGCATCCGCGGGGCCGGCCGGCTCGCGCGGTCGGCGGGTGAGGTCGCGTGGGACTTCGCCGCCGCGGCGCGCGAGGTCTCGACCCGAGATCCCGGACGAACCATGACGAGTCCCTGGGGCCTCGAGGAACCCGAAGGCACCGAGATTGCGATCACGCGGGCTAATCGGACCGACGAGTTCGAAACCGAGGCGCTCGTGCCGCCCGAGCCCGAGCAGGCCGAAGAGGCCGACCTGTTCGCGGTTTCCGAGCCCGGGTCCGAAGGCTCCGAGCACGACGGCTTCGCCGACACCGGCTCCGAGCGGCTCGTGGAGGCCCCCGAGGAGGCAGACGAGACCGACCTGATCGAGCCCCCCGAGGAGATCCCCGAGCCCGACCTCCGATTGACACCGATGGGCAAGAAGCGCTCGGCGGTCACCGAGTCGGACGAGATCGACTACAGCGCCCCGCCGGCGAAGCTGCTCGAGCGCGGCAAAGCTTCCGACCAGGGCCCGGACACCGCCGACCGCGAGCAGACCAGCCGCGCGCTGCTCGAGGCGCTCGCCAGCTTCGGCGTCGAGGCGAAGCTCGTCGGCGTCGTCTCCGGACCGCACGTCAGCCGCTACGAGCTCCAGCTCGCCCCGGGGACAAAGGTCGGCAAGGTCTCCCAGCTCAAGGACGACCTCGCCTACGCGCTCGCCTCGACCGATATCCGAATTCTCGCCCCGATTCCGGGCAAGCGCGCCGTCGGCGTCGAGGTGCCGAACGCACGCCGCCGCCTGGTCCGTCTCGGCGACATCTACAAGGGCCGGCCGAAGGGCTCCTCGCCGATGGTCGGCTGGCTCGGCAAGGACGTCTCCGGCCAGTCGATCGCCTGCGATCTGGCGATGATGCCGCACCTGCTCGTTGCCGGTACGACCGGCTCGGGCAAGTCGGGGTGCGTTAACGCGATCCTGACCTCGATCCTGATGTCGGCCTCGCCGAACGAGGTCCGCTTCGTCCTCGTCGACCCGAAGCAGGTCGAGCTCAACCACTACGACTCGATCCCGCACCTGCTGACCCCGGTCGTCACCTCGCCGCGGATGGCGGCGAACGTGCTCGCCAACCTGATCGGCGAGATGGAGAGCCGCTACGCGATCATGGGTGAGGCACGCTCGCGCAACCTGGTCGAGCTGAACAAGGTTCGCCGCAAGAAGGGTGAGGCGCCGCTGCCCTACATCCTCTGCATCATCGACGAGCTCGCCGACCTGATGATGGTCGCCCCGGCCGAGGTCGAGGACGCGGTCATTCGCATCGCGCAGAAGTCGCGCGCCGTCGGCATCCACCTGATGCTCGCCACCCAGCGGCCCTCGACCGACATCATCACCGGCACGATCAAGGTCAACATCCCGGCGCGGATCGCCTTTGCCGTCGCCTCCCAGGTCGACTCGCGGGTGATCCTCGACCAGGGCGGCGCCGAGAGCCTGCTCGGCCAGGGCGACATGCTCTTCCGCGGCGCCGGTACCGCGAAGATGGCGCGGATCCAGGGCGCCTTCGTCACCGAGGAGGAGATCGCCCGGGTGACCAAGCACTGGTCGCGCCAGGGCGAGCCCGATTTCGACGCCGAGTTGCTCGAGGTCAAGGCCGAGCCCTCGGAGGAAGCGAACAACGGCGAGTTCTCGCCCGACGAAGACGGCTTGCTCGAGGACGCCGTCAGGATCGTCGTCGAGACCGACACGGCCTCGGTTTCAATGATTCAGCGCCGGCTGCGGGTCGGCTACACCCGCGCCGGGCGGCTGATCGACATGCTTGAACGTCGCGGCGTGATCTCCGGCTATGAGGGTTCGAAGCCACGCCAGGTGTTGATCTCCGCCGCCGACATCCCGCGCGTCCTCGGTGGCGGCGCGCCGCTCGATCCAGAGCCGGAGCCGGTCGCGCCAAGCGCCGAATAGCGCCCCGGCGGTTAGTTTCCGAATGATGAAACCGCCGAATCCTCCGGATCAACTTTCCGCGCCCGAGCTCGGCTTGATCTCATCTGCGTGAGATATGGCGAGCGAGCCCGGCCCAGAGCTGCGGATAGGAAACGCACTCAAGGAGGCGCGCCAGCGCGCCGGCCTCGATATCCGCACGGTCGAGGAGAAGACGAAGATCCGCACGCGCTACCTGCGCGCGCTCGAAAGCGAGGAATGGGAGGTACTCCCGGGCCAGGCATACGTGAAGGGGTTCCTGCGCACCTACGCAGGGCTTCTCGGCCTCGACGGCGACGCTCTGGTAGACGAGTACCGGCGGACCGTCGAAGGGCCCCAGGCAAGCCCGGTGCCGCTCGGTGAGGGTGTCCTGCAGGGCCGCGGCCGCCTCCGCGACCCGGGCGGCGGAGGCGGTGGGCCGAGCCGCGGGCTGATCGTCGGCGGGCTGATCGTCGCGATCGTCGCGATCCTGCTCGTACTCGGGCTGACCGGTGGCGACGATCCAGGCGGCGAGAAGCAAGCAAAGGGCGACAACAAGGAGCGCAGCAAGGGCGACGGCAACGGAAACGGCGCCAAGCCCAAGCGCAAGCGCAAGCCCGACCCGGTGCCGAAGACGGTGACGATACGGCTCGTGACCAGGTCCGAGGGCCTGCAGGTCTGCCTGCTCGGCGATCAAGATCAGCCGCTGATCGACGGGCAGGTTCTCAGCGCGGGCACCGAGGAAGTCGCAACAGGCAAACGCTTGATCCTGCGCTTTCCGGCGGGTTACGACGTCAGCCAGTTCGACCTCTTCGTCGCCGGAAAGAAGCGGAAGATTGCCGAAAACGGCGGCCCGGCGGCGTTCGCAATCGAGCCACCCGACGTCGTCGATCCGCTCAATCCTCCAGGGCAATCGTGCCCGTGAGCGCCGAAAGCGTCCGCGCCGGCGTGATCGTCACCGGCACCGAGGTCCTGACCGGGCGGATAACCGATCGAAACGGGCCCTGGATCTCCGAGCGTCTCGGCGAGCTCGGCGCCGAGGTCTCGCAGATCATCGTCGTCGGCGACCGGCCAGGCGACCTCGAGGCGGCGCTTCGCTTCTTCGAGGGCGAGGGCGTCGACCTCGTCGTCACCAGCGGCGGCCTCGGGCCGACGGCAGACGACCTGACCGCCGCCGTGGTTGCCGATTTCGCCGAGCGCGAGATGGAGCTCGACGAGGCGATGGAGGCGCGTATCCACGCGATCCTCGAGGGCTTCGCGAGGCGAATGAAGTTCGAAGCGGATGCGCTTCGGGAAGCGAACCGAAAGCAGGCGATGGTCCCTCGGGGTTCGATCGCGATCGAACCTGCCGGCACCGCGCCCGGTCTCGTCGTCCCCGCCCGCGACTTGGTCGTGATCGTGTTGCCGGGCCCGCCCCGCGAGCTGCAGGCAATGTGGGGTCCGGCGCTGGCCACGGAGCCCGTCCGAGCCGTGCTCGATCGCACCGAGCCGTTCATCGAGACGACGATCCGCATGTTCGGCATTCCCGAGTCCTCGCTGGCGCAGACCCTGCGTGAAATCGAGCAGGACGTCGACCTTTCGCCGCTCGAGATCACGACCTGTCTGCGGCGGGCCGAGATCGTCGTCGACGTGCGCCGCCACGCGGCCGACGAGAGCCTCTACGAGACGCTCGTCGAGCGGCTGCGCGATGCGCACGGGCGGTACCTCTTCTCCGAGGACGGATCGACGATCGACGAGCAGGTCCACGAGCTGCTCAGCGGGCGCTCGATCGGCATCGCCGAGTCCTGCACGGCGGGGCTGCTGGCTGCGCGAATCACCGAGCCGCCGGGCGCATCGGCGTATTTCCGTGGCGGCGTCGTCGCCTACTCGGACGAGGTTAAGACCGATCTGCTCGCGGTGCCGGAGGCGCTGATCGAGGAGCACGGCGCGGTCTCGCCCGAGGTCGCTGACGCGATGGCCGACGGCGCAATCGAGCGCTTTGGCGCCGAGCTCGGAATCGGAGTCACCGGGATCGCCGGGCCCGACGGCGGCAGCGAGGAAAAGCCGGTCGGCTACGTCTGCGTCTGCGTCAAGGACCGCTCGGGCGACGTCCTCGCGCGCGATCCGGTGCTTCCGGGAAATCGCGCCGACATCCGCGATCGATCGGCGACGGTCGCGCTGCACATGCTGAGGCGGCTGCTGCGCGGAGAGGATTTGCCGTTTTGACGATCGAGCCGTTTTCGCCCTCGGTCGACGGCGGGGTCATCGAGGATCTGCGTGAGCGGCTGGGAAGGACGCGGTGGTCGTCGCAGCCAAAGGGCTTGGGCTGGGAGCTCGGCGCGGATGTGGTGTATTTGCAGGAGCTTTGCGGTCATTGGGCGGAGGCATATGACTTCGGCCGGCTCGAGCGGATCCTCGGCGGGTATGAGAACGGGCGATCGAACGGCGTCCACTTCCTGCGAGCCGCCGCAAGCGGGTTGGGGGAGGGCGAGGGTCTGCCGATTGTCCTCGTCCACGGCTGGCCCGGGGGCGTGATCGAGTTCACGAAGCTGATCCCGCTGCTCAGCGCCGCCGGCCACGAGGTGATCGCGCCGTCTCTTCCCGGCTACGGGTTCTCCGCCGAGCTCGATCGACCGCCGAACGCGGCCCGCGTCGCCGCCCTGATCGGCGAGTTGATGGCAGAGCTGGGGTATGAGCGCTACATCCTCCAGGGCGGCGACTGGGGCTCTCCGATCAGCTTCCAGCTCGCTCTCCAGGTCCCCGACCGGGTCGCCGCCCTGCATCTGAACGCGGTCTCGGTGCTGCCGGCTCCGCCCGAGCTCGCCGAACCGCCGCTCTCCGAGGCCGAGCAGGAGTTCATCCAGACCGGACTGCGCTGGCGGACCCGCGCCGGCTATCACCTGTTCCTTCACGGGGCCGCACCGGACTCGGCGTCGGTCGCCTTTGCCGATTCACCCGCCGGGCTCGCCGCCTGGCTGGTCGACAAGTACCGGCGCTGGTCGGACTGCGACGGCGTCGTCGAGCGACGCTTCTCGAAGGACGAGCTCTGCGACTTCCTCACGCTCTACTGGGCGACCGGCACGATCGCCTCCTCGATGCGGCTCTACTGGGGCGAGGCGCGCGAGCGATCGCGGCTCGCCGCTGGTCAGCGGGTCTCGGTGCCGGCCGCCGTCGCCGACTTCCCCGCCTAGATCGTCCGCGCGCCGCGCGAGTGGGCCGAGCGGATGTTTTCCGACCTGCGGAGCTGGTCCGAGATGTCCCGCGGCGGTCACTTCGCCGCGTTCGAGGAGCCCGAGCTGCTCGCCGGCGACCTGTTGGGGTTCTTGGACGGGCTGGACTGATATCGCGCCCGGGGCCTGGGCCGTAGGTTGCCCTCGCGACGCGAGGCGCAGTGGTCGCGAGGCTTGTGGGGAAGGGGGGTTCGGGACGCGGTCGTCAGTACGCCACGCGGTCGGTGATTGCGGACCCGTGCGGCATTACCCTTGCTATGCCAGAGTAATTCAACACGCGTCGAGCAGGGGCCACGCGTGTTCGGTTGCCGGCCGTCATCTGGGGTAGCCAGCGACCCGCCCTCCCTCATCCGCTCCCGAACAGCTCGCGCGCCCGTTCGAGCACGAGGTCCGGGCGCTCGTCGGCGATGAAGTGGCCGGCGCCGGGGACGAGCTCGACGACGAGATCGGCGGCGTTCTCGGGTCGGAACTCGAGCATCGCCGGCGACATCACCGCCTCGCCGGTGCCGAACAGTAGGCGGGTCGGGACCTCGAGACGTGTCCTGGCGTAGCGCCCGCGTACGAGCGCGGGGAGCTCGCGAAGCTGGAACGTCCGGTAGTACGCGACGCTCGCCCGGGCACGCTCGGCCTCAGCGAACTGGCCGAGGAATGTGGCGCTCTCGGCCGGGCCCCAGGCATGGCGGCTGATCGCATCGAAGACGCACCCGGAGAGACCGGTGCCGAGGCCGGCGGCGATCCGGGCGCCGAACGGGGAGGCGAGCGGCAGCTGGTACCAGAGCCTCCAGGTCGCGGCGACGCTGGTGAGGCTGCGCCGGGCGAACGGCGGTGCGATCCCGAGCGCGAGAAAGCGCTCGAACCGATCGGGCTCGCGCAGGCAGGCGAGAAACCCGCTCCACGCTCCCCAGTCATGGCCGATCAGGCAGACTCGGTCGATCCCGAGTACATCGAGCAAAGCGAGCAGGTCGTCGGCGAGGGTCTCCTTCTCGTAGCCTGAACGTGGCGCCTCGCTCCAGCCGAGGCCGCGCAGGTCGGGGCAGATCACCCGCCGACGCTCGGCGATCGGTCCGATCAGATCGCGCCACTCGTACCAGTGCTGGGGCCAGCCGTGCAGCATCACCACCGGCGTACTCTGCGCTGCGTCGCCGCTGGGCGGGCCGGCTTCGGCGTAGTGGATTCGGATCCCGTTCGCTTCGGCGAAGCGGTGCTCGACTCCCTCGACGTGGGGCATTTCGCGCGCCATCCGACGCAAAGTAGACCTAATCGGCGCCAATCTCGTCCGTCAGCGGCGGTTAGCTTCGCGAGGATGGCAAAGCGGGCTCCGAAGGCGAACGGCGTGCGGCTCTTCGTCGCGCTCGATCTTCCCGATCAGGTGCGCGACGGCCTCGCCGCCTGGCAGCGGATTGAACTGGCGCCGATCCCGGTCCTGCGCCCGGTGTCGCCCGAGGCGCTCCACCTGACGCTCGCCTTTCTCGGACAGCGCCCCGAGCGCGACGTCGCCCGGATCGGCTCGCTGATCGAACGACTGAGCTCGCCGGCCCCCGAGCTTCGCCTCCTGCCCGACCCGGCGCCGAGGCCGCCGCGCCGGCCGCGCCTGATAGCGATCGAGGCCGAGAGCGAGGGTGCCGTCACGCTTCAGGCGGAGCTCTCCGCGGCGCTGGTCGCGGCGCGGGTCTACGAGCCCGAGGAGCGGCCCTTCTGGCCCCATCTGACGATCGCGAGGACTCGCCGTGAACGCCGCGGCTCGCGCAAGCCGGCCCGCGTCGACGTACTCCCGCGCGCGCTGCCCGAGGCACTCACTCGTCCGTTCTTTTCCCGCCGAGTCCGTCTTTACCGTTCAAAACTCAGGCCTCAGGGGTCCGAGTACGTGCCCCTGACCTCGACCGACTTGAAAGTGAGTATGTGATGGCAGAAGCAAAGCGTGTACCCCTCCGGGATGCGAAGTCGTCCCGCAGTGCCGAGAAGGACGCGAAGGCGAAGGACGCCGCGCTCGCCTCGGCGGAGAAGCAGATCGAGCAGCAGTTCGGCGCCGGTTCGCTGATGCGGCTGGGCGACGACGCGACGCTCGAGGTCGACGCGATCCCGACCGGCGGGCTCTCGCTCGACATCGCGCTCGGGATCGGCGGCGTCCCGCGCGGGCGGATCGTCGAGATCTTCGGCCCCGAGTCCTCGGGCAAGACGACGCTGATCTACCACATCATCGCCGAGGCCCAGGCCCGCGGCGGCGTCTGCGCCTTCATCGATGCCGAGCACTCGATGGACCCCGTTTACGCCCGGCGGATCGGCGTCGACACCGACGAGCTTCTCGTCTCCCAGCCCGACTTCGGCGAGCAGGCGCTCGAGATCGTCGACATCCTCGTCCGCTCGGGCGCGGTCGACGTCGTCGCGATCGACTCGGTCGCCGCGCTGACGCCGCGGGTCGAGCTCGAGGGCCAGATGGGGGAGACCCAGGTCGGCCTCCAGGCTCGGCTGATGTCGCAGGCGCTGCGAAAGCTCGCCGGAAACCTGAACCGGGCGAAGACGGTCTGCCTGTTCACCAACCAGATCCGCGAGAAGATCGGCGTCAGCTTCGGCAGCCCCGAGACTCAGCCGGGCGGCCGGGCGCTCAAGTTCCACTCCTCACAGCGCCTCGACCTGCGCCGGATCGAGACGCTCAAGGAGGGCACCGATGCGGTCGGCAACCGGGTTCGCGTCAAGGTCGTCAAGAACAAGGTTGCGGCGCCGTTCCGCCAGGCCGAGTTCGACGTCGAGTACGGCGTCGGAATCTCGAAGCAGGGCTGCCTGCTCGACCTCGGCCTCGAGCAGGATCTGGTCCAGAAGTCGGGCTCGTTCTTCTCCTATGGGGAGCTGCGTCTCGGCCAGGGCCGCAACAACTCGAAGATATTCCTGACCGAGAACCCGGAGGTCGCCGACGAGCTCGAGGGCAAGATCTTTGCCGCGCTCGGGATCGAGCGCCCGTCCGGGCCCTCGCCGGTCGCGTTCCCGGATCCTCACACCAAGAAGGTGGAGGAAGAGCCGGCCATTGCCGAGAAGGACGAGGCGCCGGCCGAGGCCGAGAAGAAGGCCGCCTGACGCCTGAATAGGGATGTCCGACCCGGCTCAGGAAGCGTTCGTAGTGGCGCTCGGAGCGCTCCGGCGGCGTGAGCGCAGCCGGGCCGAGCTCATAGATCTATTGCAACGCCGGGGCGTCGAGCGAGAGCACGCTTCGGCGGCGATCGAGCGGCTCGAGCAAGCGGGCGAGCTCGACGACGCTCGATTCGCCCGACGCTACGCCGAGGACAAGCGTGAGCTCTCCGGCTGGGGGCCCGGGCGGATTCGCGACGCGCTGGTTGGCCGCGGCGTCGGCCTCGACGACGTCGAGGCCGCGCTCGATGCCGATTCCGACGGCGAGCAGCTCGAGCGAGCGGAGGAGCTGCTCGACCGCAAGGGCGGTGACCTCGACTCCGACGTCGCCCGCGGTCGCGCGCTCGGCTTCCTCACTCGCCGCGGCTACGAGTACGAGATCGCCTACGAGGCCGTCCGCCGCCACGCCGCCTGAGCCCCGGCGCTGGCCGCGACGTGGCAACCACTTGCGGCGAGAGCGGGCCGGGTCTACGATTGTCGTGGTGGCTCGAGAGCCGCCGAGAACCACGACAAAGTTGACTGCTGAGAGAATTTTGAAACCGATTCGACGGACGCAGGCGCGGAGCCGCATCCGGCCCTCGCTCGCGAAGGAGGTCACCGGCTAGGCGTCGCTTCGACGGCGCAACGTCCCGGGG
>JBPCRS010000024.1:0-3594 GCA_050996575.1 Solirubrobacterales bacterium | reverse complement strand
GGCAAGGGGCGCTCAGGGGTAGTCTCGGGAGCTGGCAAGGCACTCTCCTTTCGCGAGGGTGTGCCTTGCCGTTTCAGCTCAGAGGGACATAACTCCTGCCTGCTGGGCGGGTTTTCGGATAGTTACTAAGTCACCGACGAGGGTGCCTAGACGAACAATTCCTAGGCCTGCTCGGCGAGCGCGCGAGCCCGTTCCGCGAAATGGTTGATGCCGAGTCTCTCGGCGCTCTCCGCCGCGGACTCGAGCGTCCGCGAGGCCTCGGCAGGGTCGACGTCGAGCAGCTTCCGGCCGCGCTGGATATCGCATCGAGTTGCGTCGACGGGGCGCCCGAGCTCTGCCCAGGCCTTGCTCGCCTCGCCCAGTAACGCCGCGCCCTCGTCGGCCCTCTCGGCGGTCGCGCCGCCGGCCTCGAGCGCGGCCGCGTTCCCTGCCGGGTACTGAAGCCGCTCGGAGAGCCGGCGCGTCTCCTCGGCCGCCTCGCGCGCGGCGTCGACGCGGCCGGCGAGGGCGAGGCTTCGGGCCCGCGCCGCGGTCGCCTCCATCGATTGGGCGACGAGCCCGGCGCGCTCGCAGACGTCGAGAGCCTGGGTCAGGACCGTGTCCGAGCCGGCGAAGTCGTCCCTGTCGCGAAGTGCTGCCGAGAGCCAGAAGAGCGCCGAGAACGCGACCTCGCTGCGGCCGGCGGCGTCACCGAGCTCGCGGGCGCGACGGAGGATCGTCTCCGCCTCGTCCCACTGCGCCTGACGCCAGTGAAGGACGCCGCGCATCAGCTCGGGAAAGCAGAGCTTGCCGAGCAGCCCCTCGCGATCGGCGAGCGCGGCGGCCGCGTCGGTCGCGGTTTCCACCGCCTCCCAATCGGCGCTGTAGGCGGCGAGCTGGGCGAGCGCCGCGTGTAGCTCGACCTGCGAGGGCAGCTCGCCGACCTGCTCGGCGAGCTCGAGCGCGTCGCGATATGCGCTCGCGGCCGGTTCGTACTGAGCCTCGGAGACCTCGAGGTGGTTGCCGAGCGCGAGCAGGGCGCGGATCGCCTCGCCGGGGTCGGACTCTCGAGCGAGCTCGACCGAGCGTTCGAGGTTCTCGCGCGCCTTCTCGGGGTTGCCGATGCGGCCGAAGACGCGACCAAAGATCAGGTGGGCACGACTCGCGGCCGCCGACTCGTCGAGGCGTTCTGCCAATCGCAATGCCTTCTCGGCGGCGTAGATCGCGAGCATGTTGTCGCCGGTGTGGAGATAGAGCGAGGCGGCCTCCTCGTAGAGGCGGACGAGCTCGATGCAGGGCGGGCCGTCTTTGAGCAGGTCGATGCCCTTCTGGTAGTGGCCGATCGACGCCTCGCGCTCGCCCTTGTGCCAGAGTCCGGCGCCGATCTTGCGATGCAGGTCGCCGATCCGAGCCAGGTTCTCCTCGCGACGGTGATACTCGAGCGCCTGCTCCCAGACGTCGACCGCGGCGTCGACCCGGCCCATGCGCAGGGCGACGTCGCCGTTCTTCTCGCCGATCCGGGCAGCGCTCTCCTCGTCGATGCCGTCGGGCAGCTCGAGCGCGGTCGTGTAATGGCCGAACGCCTCCTGGTTCGAGTAGAGGGCGGCCGCGCCGTCGCCGGCGGCCTCGAGCGCCTTCAGCGCGAGCGGGCTGATCAGCTCGCGCTCGGACCGGTCGAGGTCCGATTCGGCACCGAGCTGGGCGGCGCGAGCGAAGTGCTCGGCGACGAGCGCGATCACGCCCTCGCCGCGATCACCGGCGCTGTCGGCGATGAAGCGGCCGACCTCGAAGTGCTTGCGGGCACGGACCAGCTTCGGCAGGGTCGAGTAGGCAACGTCGCGGATCAGCACGTGCTTGAACGCATACTCATGCTCGCCGGCGAGCCGCGTGCCCGCCGAGCGCACGAACAGGTCCTTCTCCTGGAGCGCCGCGATCACGCTCGCCAGCTCGACGCCCTCCTCGTCGGCAGCCGATGACAGCGATCCCTGCCAGAAGGTCTGCCCGACCACAGAGGCGTGCTGGAGGACCCGCCGCTCGCCGCGCTCGAGCGAGTCGAGCCGCGCCGCCAATACCGAGTGCACCGTCTCCGGCAAGGCGCCGCTCATCGTCGATGCGCCGCCCTCCTCCATCAGGTTGACCATCTCCTCGGCGAACAGCGGGTTGCCGCCGGAGCGCTCGGCGACTTGGCCGATCAGCCGGATGACCTCGTCGTCGCCACCTCCGGCAGGGACCAGTGCATTGACCAGCGCCCGCGCTTGGGTCGAGTCGAGCGGCTCAAGCGAGAGCGATGTCGCGTTGCGGCGACCACCGCCCCAGCTCGGACGGCGCTCGAGCAGCTCGTCGCGGGCGAGACAGATGAGCAACAGCGGCCCGCGCACCCAGCGCGCCAGGTACTCGATCAGGTCGAGCATTCCCTCGTCGGCCCAGTGGATGTCCTCGACCGCGATCACGAACGGCCGCCGCTCCGAAACAGCCTCGGTCAGGGCCCGGACCGCGGAGAAGACGCGATCGCGCAGCGCCTGCGGATCCTCGCTCTCGAGCCCGAGTTCGGTCAGTGAGCCTTCGGGCGGCTCGATCCCGAGCGGGCGGGCGATCAGCGCCGCGAGCCGCTCGATCGGCTCCTCGGTGGCGGCATCGGCGAGCTGCTCCTCGAGCCCGCGCCGCAGCTTGCCGTAGGCAATGTCGGGATCGTCGTTGTCGAGGATCTCGAACTGGCCGCGGAGGATTTCGCCGAGCGCCCAGTAGCCGATACCGGCCCCGTAGGCCGGGCAGCGCCCGATCCGCACCGCCGGTCGCTCGGGACGGGCGGCGAGGTCGTCGCTGAGCTCGCGCAAGAGCCGCGTCTTGCCTACCCCGGCCTGGCCGAGGACGGTGACGAGGTGGGCTCGGCCCTCGCGGACGACCCGGTCATAGAGGGAGGCCAGCATCGCCGCCTCGTCCTCACGGCCGATCAGCGGGACCGCCGAGCGCCCGCCGCGCGAGCCGGCGCCGGCGCTCAGGATCGCACCCGCCTCCCAGGCCGGCACGGGCTCGGACTTCCCCTTCAGCTCGAGCGGCTCGAGCTCGGCGTACTCGATCGCGGTCCGGGTCAGCCGGTGGGTGGTCTCGCCGACGGTGACCGTTCCCGGCCTCGCAGCTGCCTGCAGCCGCGAGGCGACGTTGACCGCGTCACCGATCACCGTGTACTCGTCGCCGACGTTGCCGGCGAGCACCTCGCCCGAGTTGACCCCGACTCGAAGCAAGAAGTTGACGTCGGTGTATGCCGGGGTCTTGTTCAGGCCCTCGTTGATCTCGCCCATCGCGGCCTGCATCGCCAACCCCGCCCGCACCGCCCGCTCGGGATCGTCCTCGTGGGAGACCGGCGCCCCGAAGACCGCCATCACGTTGTCGCCGATGTACTTGTCGACCGAACCGCCGTAGCGCAGGACCTCCTGACCGAGTCGCTTCAGCGCCCGGTCGACCAGAGCCTTCGTCGCCTCCGGATCCAACCTCTCTGCAACCGCCGTATAGCCACTCAAATCAGCGAACAACACGGTGGCGTTTCTTCGCTCCTCCGGCAGGTCCCGTGGGGAGGGGGTGGAGGCGGGGTCTTTGGCCCCATCCCCCCAGCCCGTC
>JBPCRS010000018.1:0-7843 GCA_050996575.1 Solirubrobacterales bacterium | reverse complement strand
AGCAGCAGGCCGAGCTCATGGGCGATCTCACGCCCGTACTGAGTTGCTCGCCGCGAGCCGACGATCGTCACCGCCGGCTCTTGATCGAGTAGCTCGAGCAGACGGTGATCGCCACGCAGCCAGAGCGAGTGAGGGGCCGCCGCGCCGAGGTGGGCGAGCGGGGCCGGATAGCCCGGGCGGTGGCGGCAGGTACTGCCGAACTCGCCATCGCGGGCCGCCGGCGGCAGGGCCGCACTCGTCGCCCTCTCCCCTCCTCCGACCGCCTTCGCCAGCTCGGCCCCGCTGAGCGAGAGCAGGTCGCCCGAGCTCGAGCCGCGCCGATCGCAGGCGGCGCGCTCGATGTTCGGAGCGAGCCGGGCCAGCAGCCCGGCTCGACCGAGACACTTCGCGCAGGCGCTCATTCGGCCTCGCGCCTTCGAAGCGAGAGCGCCTCGGCGACGTGGGCGTCCTCGACCCGCTCGCGATCGGCGAGATCAGCAATAGTGCGAGCGACGCGGAGGACTCGATCGTGGCCGCGCCCGCTGAGCTCGAGCCGCCGATGTCCCTCGAGTAGCAGCGAGCGCGCCGTCGCGGTCATCTGCGCCGCTGCCCGCGTCTCATCCGGCCCCATCTCGGCGTTGGTGCGCTCGTCGCCGAGCCTGCTGCGCTGTCGCAGACGCGCCTCGGCGACCCGTTCACTCACGGCCTCCGAACTCTCGCCGGCCACCGAGGCGAGCGCCTCGGGGTCTGGCTGGCCGAGACCGAGGACGATGTCGAGGCGATCGGCGAGCGCGCCGCTCAGCTTCGCCGAGTAGCGGCGCACCGCGGCGGGCGCGCAGGCGCAGCGCGGCGAATCTTCGCCGCGGCCACATGGACAGGGGCTGGCCGCGGCGACGAGCAGAAAGCGGCAGGGCAGCTCGATTCGATGGCGGGCGCGGACGATCGCGACCGAGCCCTCCTCGATCGGCTGGCGCAGTGCCTCGAGCGCGCCGCGGGCGAACTCACCGAGCTCGTCGAGAAAGAGGACGCCGCGATGGGCGAGCGTGGCCTCACCCGCCTGCGGTGGCGAGCCGCCGCCGACGAGTCCGGCGGCGGAGATCGTGTGGTGCGGCGCCCGGAACGGCCGCCGCATCGTCACCTCCGCGCTGCCGTCGTGATCGGGGCCGCAGGCGCTCGCGATTCGCCGCACCTGAAGCGCCTCGTGGGGACTCAGCGGCGGCAGCAGCGACGGCAGCCTTCTTGCCGCGAGCGACTTGCCGGCGCCGGGCGGTCCGATCATCAGCAGCCCGTGACCGCCGGCGGCGGAGATCTCGAGCGAGCGGCGAAGCAGCGGCTGCCCGCGCAGCTCGGCGAGGTCGGGCAGCGGCCGGCTGCCGTTTTCGGCGATCGCCGACGTGGGTTCGGGCGCATCCGGCTCGTCGTCGGAGCCGATCAGAGCGAGTTGTTCGAGCCGCTCGAGCGGAGTGATGCGAAGTGACGCCGCCCGCCCCCCGGCGTCGTCGCACCAGAGCACCGCGAGCGCCGCCTCGGGCCCGCTCGTCGCGGCGATCGCGAATCGGCGCAGCCCGAGCCGCACCGCTTCTTCGGCCATCGGCAGCGCTCCCACCGCCGGGCGCAGCGAGCCGTCGAGGGCGAGCTCGCCGGCAACCGCGCAGCCCTCGAGCACGTGCACGGGGAGTTGCTCGGAGGCGACCAGGATCGCCGAGGCGATCGCGAGGTCGAACCCAGGCCCCGCTTTGCGCAGGTTCGCCGGCGCGAGGCTTACCGTGACCCGCTTGAGTGGGAAATCGAAGCCCGAGTTGGCGATCGCCGCCCGCACCCGCTCGCGCGACTCGCGAACGGACTGATCGGGCAGGCCGACGATCGCGAGCGCCGGCAGGCCTTTGCGGACGTCGACCTCGACCGTGACCGGACGGGCCGTCACCCCTGCGAGCGCGAAGGTCATCACCGTTGCGAGCATCGTCCGGCGACGCTAGATCTGCCCGACGCGCGGATGGCGCACGAACTGTGCCGACTATGCAACGAGCCCGGAGAGAAGTCCGAACGAGGCTCTCTTCAAGTGAAATGCCCGACCGCAGACAACTGCTCGGCGCGAGCGCCGAGGATCTCGCCGCGAGCCGTCTTGCCGGCGCCGGGTGCCGCGTCGTCGCCCGTAACGCGCGCGTGCGCTACGCCGAGCTCGGAATCGCCGGAGAGATCGACCTGATCGCGATCGACCGCGGCACGCTTGTATTCGTCGAGGTCAAGGCCGGGCGCGCGGGCGCACGGACCGGGCCGCAGCGACCGGTGCTCGCCGTCGACAGCCGCAAGCAGCGCCGCCTACGCCGGCTGGCCCGAGCCTGGCTCGCCTCCGAAGAGCCGCCGCGTTTCGAGGCGATCCGCTTCGACGTGATCGGGGTGTTGTTCGGAGCAGGCGCACCGGAGCTGGAGTGGATCCGGGACGCGTTCTAAATGGCTGATTCCACGGCTCTACCCCAGCTCGAGCTGGCTGTACGCGATCGATTGAAACGAGCGCCGGTGCAGGTCGGAGATCCCGTTGGCCTCGATCGCGGCGCGGTGCGCGGGGGTCGAGTAGCCGACGTTGGTGCCGAAGTCCCACTCGGGATATGCGTTGTGGGCACGGCGCATGTAGCGGTCGCGGGTGACCTTGGCGATCACCGAGGCGGCGGCAATGGCGGCGCTTGTCGCATCGCCGTTGATAACCGCCCGGTGCTCGACCTGGCAATGGCGGACGGGGAAGCCGTCGGTCAGGCAGACGCGCTCGCCCGGATCGGCGGCGCCGGCAACACGCTCGAGCGTCTTCGCCAGCGCGTCGAGGTTGGTCACGTGCAGGCCCCGGGAGTCGATCCCGCGCGCACAGCGCGCAGTGACCGCGACGCGAGCGGCGGCGCGGACGATCACCGGAAAGAGCTCCTCGCGCTCGGCCTCGCTTCGCGTCTTCGAGTCGTTGAGCTGGCCGAGCGCGCGCCGGTCGCTCATCGAAAACGAGGCGTAGTCGAACAGCACCGCTGCGGCGACGAGCGGGCCTGCCAGCGATCCCCTGCCGGCCTCGTCTGCACCGGCGACGTAGCGGGCGCCGAGCGAGCGGTCGAACTTGAACAGCTTCGCGGCCCGGCGACGACGCCGGGCGCTGACCTTGCCGCTAGAAGATTCCCCACTCCTTCGGGGGCCAGTAGGTGAGGAAGGCCTTGCCGATGATCTGGTCTCGGGGGACGGGTCCCCAGAAGCGGCTGTCGTCGGAAGCTCCACGGTTGTCGCCCATCATGAAGTAATGGTCCTCCGGACTAACGATCTCTTCGGGCCAATTGCAGCCATTCCCGCGTCCACAGGGCCTGGTCGTCCAGTTTCCGTCGCCGGTCTGAGGCTCGCCGTTGACGATCGGAATCCCCTCCTCGATCCGCAGCCGGTCGCCGGGCTCGGCGACGACGCGCTTGATGAAGTTGGTGTCCGAGGCCTCCGGGGTGGGCTTGGAGCATGCCTTGCCAGGGTCAGGGTCCGGAGCGGCACACTGGTTGCCGCGATCTGCGCCGATCGGCGGATTGAAGACGACGATGTCGCCGATCTGCGGATCGGTGAAGTGAAAGAGGACGCGGTTGACGAGGACTCGCTGTCCGACCTGGAGCGTCGGCACCATCGACTCGGAGGGAATCTGGTAGGGCTTGACGACGAAGGCCTGGATGCCGAGCGCGAGGCCAATCGCCAGTGCGACGATGACGACGAGCTCGAACAGTGCCCCCGCGCCGGTTTTCGGCTTCGGGATCAGCCCTCGTCCTTGTCGGAACCGGCCTCCGGGGCCTCCGCGACCTCGGCCTTCGGCTCCTGATCCGCCTCGGGCTCCTCGTCCGCGGCAGGTTCCTCGTCCGCAGCGGGTTCCTCGTCGGGCTTGCCGGACTCGGCCTCGGGCTCACCCTCGGCGGCCACCTCGTCCTCGACGCCCTCCTCCTCGGGCTCAATTCCCAGGTCCTCGACCTCGGCCTCGGACTGGGCGACGCCCTCGGCGTCGACCGCCTCGACCTCGGGCTCGGGCGCGAGGACCAACTCCTCGTCGATCCCCCAGCGGCGCTCGGCGACGCGGGCGCGCTTGCCGACTCGGCCGCGGAGGTAGTAGAGCTTTGCCCTGCGCACATCGCCGCGGCTCGCGACCTCGAGCTGCTCGATCTTCGGTGAGTGCAGGGGAAACGTCCGCTCGACGCCGACGCCGAACGACTGCTTGCGTACGGTAAAGGTCTCGCGCGCCCCCGAGCCCTGGCGCTCGAGCACGATGCCCTCGAAGACCTGGGTCCGGCGGCGCGTGCCCTCGACGACCTGGAAATGGACACGGACGCGGTCGCCGGCGTCGAAGAGCGGGGCGCGCTTCATCTGCGCCTTCTCGATGCTCTCGATGATCGTGCTCATCAGGACGGGTGGGGATCTTCGGCGAGGGCCCTAAACAGGGCGAAAAGAAGCGCCGGCCGGAGGCCCGCGCGAGCGGGGAAGTCTAGCGGCCCCCTAGCCGCGCGATCCCTGCTCTCCCTCGGCGGCGGCACGCTCCCGACTGCGCTCCATCCGCCACTCGCGGACCCGCTCGTGATCACCCGAGACGAGGACGTCGGGGATGCTCCAGCCCTGGTAGAGCGGCGGCCGCGTGTAGTGCGGGTACTCGGGCGCCCCGGCGAGCGCCGGCGAGAACGATTCCTCGACCGCGCTTTCGCTGTGGCCGAGCGCCCCCGGCAACTTGCGCAGTACCGCGTCGGCGACAACCATCGCCGCGAGCTCGCCGCCGGCGATCACGTAACGCCCGATCGAGACCGCATCGGTGGCGAGGTGCTCGCGGATCCGCTCGTCAAAGCCTTCGTAGCGACCGCTGAGCAACGCGATCTCGGGCTCGGCGGCGAGCTCGGCGGCGAGCGAGTCGTCGAATTCTCTGCCCGACGGAGTCAGCAAGATGATCCGGTCGGGGCGGCGGTCGGGGTAGGCGGCCCGTAGCGCCGCGTCGACGACATCAACGCGGAGGACCATCCCGGCACCGCCGCCGTAGGGCGCATCGTCGACCTGGCCGGCGTTCAGCGGGGTCGTGTCGCGGTAGTTGAACAACCGGATCTCGGCACCGTGCTGTTGCGCGTTGCGGACGTGGCGCTGGCTCGTGAACCACTCGAACGCCTCCGGGAAGAGGGTGAAGAAGTCCAGCCTCACGAGGCGGGGTCTATTCGAGGATGTCGACGATGACGCGGCGGTCCTCGCGGACGGCCGCAGCCTTGGCGAGGGTGCGGATCGCATTCGCGATTCGGCCGCCGCGGCCGATCACCCGGCCGACGTCATCCTCGGCGACGGTGATCTCAAGGATGATGTCGCCGTCTTCCTCGAGCTCCTCGACCGATACCTCGTCGGGCTCGTCGACCAGCGATCGGGCGAGGAACTCGACCAGGTCACGCATCGGCGACTCGAGCGCGCCGGCTAGCTGCCGACGGCGTCGATCCCCTTGGTCCTCAGCAATTGCGCGACCGTGGAGGACGGCGTCGCGCCGTGGTCGAGCCAGTGCTTGGCGCGATCTGAGTCGACGACGATCGTCGAGGGGTCGGTCTGCGGGTTGTAGGAGCCGATCGTCTCGATCGTGCGTCCGTCACGCGGCGAGCGCTTGTCGGCGACGACGATCCGCCAGATCGGGTTCTTCTTCGACCCGACTCGTCTAAGTCTCATTCGTACGGCCATTGGGCGGTGAGGTTAGCGGGGCTGAGGAATTCTCAGGTTCCTCTCATCAGTGGCAGCTAGAACTGATTCATCGATGCTCCGGTCAACCGAACCGTGATTTAAGAAGGAGAGGCTAGAAATGCAGACGGGACCGAGACAGTCTTCAGGCATGCTCGCGGCGGTCTGCGTGGCCGCGGTTGCCGCCTCGGGATGCGCCGGTGGAGAGGCAAGCTCGCTGGACGCCGCCGCCGACGCGCCACGCACGATCCCGCAGCCGACCGAGGCCGAGCTTGCGGCGGCGAGCCTCGACGGGCTGCCGCTCGCCCCCGAGAGCAAGCGGCTCGATATCACCGCGCCGACGTTCTCGAACCCGACCGAGATCACCAACCCCCCTGTTCCCGATCTCCGAGCTCGACTCGGCGATCCTCAGCGGCGAGGTCGACGGCGAGCCCTTCCATACCGAAACCACCCTCCTGCCCCAGACGAGGATCATCGAGTGGTCTCCGGGCCAGCAAGTCGAAGCTCGTGTGTCCCAGTACTTCGCCTACATCGACGGGCGGATCGAGGAGGCCGCGCTCGACTACTACGCCCAAGCCGACGACGGATCGGTTTGGTACATGGGCGAAGACGTCAACGACTATGACAAGGAAGGCCTGGTCGACAGCACCGGCGGCACCTGGCTCGCCGGCAAGGACGGCCCGCCCGAGATGATCATGCCCGCCGATCCGCAGGTCGGCGACGTTCACCGGGCGGAGAACATCCCGGCGATCGCCTTCGAGGAGGTCGAGATCAAGACCGTCGACAAGACCGTCGAAGGCCCGTCGGGCCCGGTCGAGGGCGCAATGGTCGCCCGCGAGCTTCACGACGACGGGACCTACAGCGACAAGGTCTTCGCCCCCGGCTACGGCGAATTCTTCTCCGGCCACGGGAGCGAGACCGAGGCAATGGCCCTTGCCGTGCCCACCGACGCCCCCGACGGCACTACTCCGGCCGAGCTCGAGGATCTCTCGGCCGCGGCCGAGAAAGCCATCGACTCCTCCCGATCCGGCGATTGGGGGTCGTCGGCGAGCGCACAGGAGTCCGCAACACGCGCTTAGTAGGCCTACAGCCAAGAGCGGGTGCCGACACGGCTGGCGTCCGAGATGGAGCGCGCCCTTCGCGCGCTCGCCCGCGGCGTCGCCGCCCGGGACCGGACCACGGCAGCCGATGCGGCGATCGACGTCGCGCAGTCCTCGCTCGACTTCCAGCTGCGCTACCGGGAGCCGACCGAGATCGACATCGCTCGGTTCGGGCTGTGGGCGCGCCAGGCCGTCGTCGACTCTGCTGCGGGTGACGTCGGCGGGGTAAGGGGTGATGTGACGACGATGGAGTGGATCCGCGACCGCTTTGCGGACGCGATCGACCCCGCCGAGCGGACAGCGATCGACGCCCACCTCGCCGTGCTTCGCGACGCCGTCGCCAACGAGGAGGAGGACCTGGAGGCAGCGACCGCGGAGGCGAAGCAGCTCGAGCAGCCGCTCGAGCTCGAGCCAGTCCCGCTTTCAGACTGAACGAGGACCGAGCCGCGCTCAGCGGCCGGCGCGGCGGGCGCTGCCGCCGCCGAGCAGCTGCTGCGGGTCGGGCATCTTGCCCGAGGCGAGCTGCTTCATCATCTTCTTCATCTGGTCGAACTGCTTGACCAGGTTGTTGACCGCGGCGACGTTCGTGCCAGAGCCGATCGCGATCCGCTTGCGGCGCGAGCCCTTGATTACTTCGGGGTTGGCGCGCTCGGCCGGGGTCATCGAGAGGATGATCGCCTCGAGCCGGTCGAGCTCGCGCTCGTCCATGTTCAGCTCGCGGACCTGCTTCATCGCCTTGCCCATGCCGGGCATCATTCCGAGCACGTTCTGAAGCGGCCCCATCTTGCGGACCTGCTTCATCTGGACGAGGAAGTCCTCGAGCGTGAACTGCTGCTTGCGGATCTTGCGCTCGAGATCGGCCGCCTGATCGGCGTCGGTGACCGCCTCCGCCTTCTCGATCAGCGAGAGGACGTCGCCCATGCCGAGGATCCGGCTCGCCATCCGCTCGGGGTGGAAGCGCTCGAGCTGCTCGATCCGCTCCCCGGTCGAGGCGTACATGATCGGCTTGCCGGTCACCGCCCTGACCGAGAGCGCGGCGCCGCCGCGGGCGTCGCCGTCGAGCTTGGTCAGCACAACGC
>JBPCRS010000134.1:0-40729 GCA_050996575.1 Solirubrobacterales bacterium | reverse complement strand
CTGTGAGAATGTCGAACAGCCAGGTCGTTCCCGAGCGCGGAACACCGACGATGAACAAGGGTGGAGCGGCGAGATGGCGAAGGGGCGCGGGCAGGCTCAAAGCCGGACAAACCTTATGAGAGAGCAGAATCGGCGATGGCTGAACTGACGATCGTGATCCCGACGTACCGCCGTCACGAGATCCTGGCAGAGACGCTCGATGCACTCGATCGCCAGGTGGCGGATCCCGCGCGGTTTGAGGTGACCGTCGTCGACGATCCGGCGGGTGACGATCCGGAGTGGATCGCCGCCGCGATCGCGGCCCGTAAACGCCGTTTCGCGGTCCGGCAGCTCCACGCGGAGGTCCCCGACAATGTCTCCGCAAAGCGCAACGTCGGCTGGCGCTCGGCAACGACCCCGCTGGTGATGTTCATCGGCGATGACATCCTCGCCGATCCCGAACTCGTTGCAGAGCACCTCGGCTGGCATGAGCGCCATCCGGAAGCCGAGATGGCCATGCTCGGGCACATTCGCTGGGCCGATCGGTTAAAGGTGACGCCGTTCATGCGCTGGCTCGATCGCGGCATCCAGTTCGACTTCGACCGTCTTGACCGTCCGGAGGCGGGGTGGGGGATGTTCTACACGTCGAACGTCTCGGTGAAGCGTGAGATGCTCGAGCAGGTCGGCGGCTTTGACCAGGACCGCTTTCCGTTCATATATGAGGACACCGATCTCGGCTGGCGGTTGTACCAGGCTGGGCTGCGGTTGATCCACGCGCCGAGCGCCCGCGCCGAGCATCTGCACGCGCCGAGCCTCGAGGGATGGGAGGAACGAATGGCGGCAACGGCGGGCGCCGAGCGGCGCTGGGTCGAATTGCATCCGGAGCTCGAGCCCTACTTCGAGTGCATGTTTCGCAGAGCGGCGGGGCGCCCACCGGCTCGCTCCCGGCCCGCCCTGGCGCTGGCGAGCTGCGTCCGGCCCGAGGCGCCGCTGATCGGGTCGCGCATTTGGTGGCATGTGGATCTGCACTATCGGCAGCGGCTCGGGCCGGCTTTTCTGAGTGCCTGGGACGCCGCCGAGCAGCTCAGCCGAACTCCCTGATCACCCGTGCCGGCGCTCCCGCGGCGACCGAGTTCGCCGGAATCTCACGGGTGACCACGGAGTTCGCGGCGATCACCGATCGGTCGCCGACGTTCGCGACCACCGTCGCTTTCGAGGTGATCTGGCAGCCGTCACCGATCTTCACGGGGTGCCACTCGTATCCTTGCTCGCCGAACGGCCGCGAGATGTCCTCAAATCGGTGCTGACCGTCGACGATCGTCACCGAGTGCCCGATCCCGCAGTCGCCGCCGATCTCGATCGACTGGGTGCACTGCAGCACGGTGTCGTAGGTGAACGACGTGCGAGGCCCGATCGTGACCTTCCCATCGCCCTCGATCTCCGCCTGAAAGCCGTTTCGGAACTCGACGTCATCGCCGACGAAAAAGCTGCCGCGCGCCGGGATGTGAAGGCCGAAACCCGGGCCGATGTAGACGCCAGACCCAAACCGCACCTCCGCGTGGCGGTGGCTGAGCAGGATGCGCCACTTTCGGAGCTCTGAAATCGCGCGTAGAACGGGTCCGTATCGCCGCTTTCGATCGTCCGAATACAGAGCGCGCCGGACCAGCGCGATAACTTGGCCGCCGATGGAGCGGTCTGAAGAGCTGGAGGATCTCGGCGCGGACATCGCGGGGCAGGAGTGGTACCACACGCTTGAACTCTCCCCGGGTATGGTCACCCCGGGCTGGTTCGACACGCGAGCAGTGCTCGCCAAGCTGCCGATCCCGGCGTCGCTCGATGGAATGCGCTGCCTCGACATCGGCACCTTTGACGGCTTCTGGGCGTTCGAGATGGAGCGCCGGGGCGCCTCCGCGGTGCTGGCGATAGACGTCATCGATCCCCGCGGATGGGACTGGCCGCCGGTCAGCCCGCCTGAAGCCGTCGAGGCGCTCGCCGCGCGCAAGCGGGGGGGCGCGGGGTTTCACCTTGCTCACAAAGCGCTCGGTTCCGAGGTCCAGCATCGCGAGCTCAGCGTTTACGAGCTCGACCCCGGTGAGGTCGGCGAGTTCGACTTCATCTACCTGGGAAGCCTCCTCGTCCACCTCCGCGACCCGGTGAGCGCGCTCGAGCGCGTCCGCGCGGTCTGCCGCGGCGAGGTCCTCGTCGTTGACAATTACGAGCCGCTGCTCTCGGCGCTTTCGCCGTGGTGGCCGCTCGTGCGCCTCGATGGTCGCGGTCGGCACTGGTGGTGGGAGTCGAACATCGCCTGTGTGCGGCGGATGATCGAGTCTGCGGGGTTCGACTTGACGATGGCGCCTAAGCGGTTGCGGATGCCTGCCGGAAAGGGCCAGCCGGGACCGCCGCTGCGCTGGCGGACGCTGCGCGAGCGGGAGGATCGACGCAAGGTGAGCAAGGCTCGTCTAGGCGATCCGCACGTTGCGATCCTTGCGCGGCCGCGGGTCGGCACCTGATTCATGCCGAACCCGGCGCTGAGCGTAATCGTCCCAGTTCGGGACGGCGCCGAGGAGTTGCGAAAGCTGCTCGAGAGCCTCGCGCGTCAGACCCTGCCCCGCGATCGCTTCGAAACGATCGTCGTCGACAACGCTTCGCGTGATCGCAGCGCCTCGGTTGCGCGTGATTTGGGCGCGAAAGTGGTGACCGAGCCGGTGCCCAGCCGCGCTCGCGCGCGAAACGCCGGTGTTACTGCGGCCTCCGGGAATCGCTTCGCTTTCGTCGACGCGGACTGCGTAGCGACGCCCGGATGGCTCGAGGCGCTCGATCGAATCGCCGGCTCGAGCCCCCTCATCGCCGGCGCGGTACAGGTGACGATGGCAGAGCCACCAAATGCGGTGGAACGCTTCGAATCCCTCTGGCGCTTCGAGCAGGGGGCATGGGTCACCGACGGTTGGGCGGCAACGGCGAACCTGCTCGTCGATCGCGAGGCATTCGAGGCAGTCGGTGGCTTCGATCCCGCCTACCGCTCGATAGGGGAGGACGCAGATTTCTGCCTTCGCGCAGGAAGAGCGGGATACGGGATTTCGTACTGCGCCGACGCCGTGATCGAGCATCCCGCGGAGGAGGATCTCTGGCCCATGCTCAAGCGTTCGTTCTGGCACGGCTACTCGAGCGCCCACGTCGCACGTCGCATCGGCGCGGGGTACGTCGCCTGGCGCCGGCCGCGCCCTCTAATGCATGGCGAGAGGGCTGCGACGGCCATCGGAATCTCGAGCTCGCGGGTCCCGAGCGACGACTGGGCAACGATGCGTCGGCTTTCGCGTTTGGCATACGCGATGCGGGTGGCCGGTTCGCTTTGGAGCGAGCTCCGGCGAGCCCGGTAGCCCAGTGCCGGAGCCGGCCTCACCGATTCGCGTGCTGATCGCCTGCCCGGGCCTCGGGATCGCCGAGCGCGGCTTTGAACGAGTGGCTAGCGACTGGTTCCGCTCGTTAAGGGATCGGCCTGAGCTCGAGATGCGGCTGGTCAAGGGTCGGGGTCCGGCCGGCGATGCCGAACTGACCGTTCCGACGATCGCGCGAGACGCGCGCATCTCGAAGCTGGTCGGCCGGCTCCTGGGGCGACACGAGTTCTGGCTCGAACAAGTCGTTTTCTCCGCCTCGCTTCAACCGGTTCTCACTCGGTTGCGTCCGGACGTGGTCCTGTTGAGCGAGTGGGCGCTCGCGGGAGCGCTCGGCCGCTTGCGACATCTCACCCGTGGGAGGTTCAAGATCGTTCTGTGCAACGGCGCCCCAGGAGATCCCCCGTTTCCGCGTGGGGTCGATCATGTGCTTCAAGTCACGCCCGTCTACCTCGAGCGCGCGCTCGATCGAGGGGAGCCCGAGGATCGCCAGACACTTCTCCCCCACGCTTTCCATATCCCGTCGAACTGGAGCCCCCCGTCCCGTGCCGAGCGAGCGGCGCTTCGACGGCGTCTGCGGCTACCACTTGATCGTCCTGTCCTGCTCACGGTCGGGGCACTCAACATGTGGCACAAGCGGATGGACTACATGATCGACGAGGTTGCATCTCTCGGCGAGGGGCGCCCTCACCTGGCGATGCTCGGCGCCCGCGAGCCGGAGACGGCGGCCGTGCTTGCGCGCGCCGCCGAGCGCCTCGGCGCCGACGGGTTCAGCGCGGAAACAGTCGCCGAGCATGAGGTGACCGACTATTACCGGGCCGCAGACGTGTTCGCCCTCGCATCGGGCTTCGAAGGGTTCGGGCTCGTTCTGGTCGAGGCGCTCGCTCAGGGACTCCCGGTGCTTGCGCAGGACTCCCCCTCCAGCCGCTTCGTGACGGGTGGGCACGCGTACCTGGCCGACTTCACGAAACCGGGTGAACTGGCCAGGCTGTTCGGGTCTCTCGACGAGGGCGACGCGATTGGGCAGCGCGGTGCGAAGCGCCACCTGTACACGTATGAGTCTTTCTCCTGGGACGCCCTCGGTCCGCGCTACGTCGAGGCACTCGAGCGGGTTGCGCATGGCTGATTCGGAGATGGTGCGGGAGCTCCCGCTGCCGTTGAGGGCTCTGCTCGCAACGAATCGCGTCTCGTCGCCGTACGGGCGACGAATCGCGATTCGGTTGGCCGCACGCCCTCTCGACGGCGATGTCCTCTATCGAACGCCGATGGGGTTCGCGATCAAGGTCGCGCCAACCGACCGCGTGTTTCAGCCGTCGATGGCCCTCGGTCTCTTCGAGCCGCACGTAATGGCCGCGGTTCGCGCCTACGCACGACCGGGTAGCGTCGCCATCGACGCGTTCGGCCACGTGGGGTATTTCACCTTGATGCTCGCCCAGGCGGTTGGTCCCGAGGGAGGAGTCGAAACTTACGAATGCGATCCGCGCCTGGCTCCGCGCATCGCCCAACATGTCTCGGTGAACGATATGTCGGGCATCGTCAACGTCAACGAGGTCGCGGTTTGGGACGTGGACGGGGAAGAGGTGGAGCTGAAGATCGTCGAGATGCCCGGCTGGTCCTACCTCGAGGAGGGCATGTGGGAGCCCGTCGCGACCGTACGCGTTCCGTCCGTGACCTGCGATGAGCATCTTCGACGCCGCAATATCGACCCCGCGACGGTGAGCTTCGTAAAGCTGGACGTCGAGGGAGCCGAAGTACGAGCCCGGCCGGTATGGAACGGGTGCTCAGCGAGAGCGACGCCGCAGTCGTGATCGAGTTCCAGGACTGGATGATGCGACGTGACTCGGGTCGGCGCGAGGAGATGCTCGGCCGGATGGCTGGCCATGGGTATCGCCCCTTTACCCCGACGGCAAGCCGTCACGGCGGACTCGAGTTGCAGACCGGAATCGTTCCCTCCGCAGGAGAGGACGTCCTCTTTCTCAAGTCATGACGGACGCGGGGAAAGTGAGCAGATCGCCCGACGCCGCGGAGCTTGTTGAGTTCTCGGTGCGCAAGTACCGGCGCGGCCATCGCCGCTACGAGCGCAAGCACCCGGAGATATTCAACGAGATCGAACAAGCAAGGCTCCGAGAGGAGGTGGCGCACGCAGCCGCGGAGATCCGCACGAGTGCGGCCCCGGTGCGCGTGCTCGACATCGGCTGTGGCTCCGGGAACCTCACGCGACACCTCCTGGACCTAGGTCTCGAGGTGACGGCTGCGGATGTCAGCCCGCATTTCCTTCGACTCGTCGAGCGACGGTTCGGAACGTCGGCCCGCCTTCGCACCCTGCTGCTGAACGGCCGGGACCTGAGCGGCCTCGATGCCCGCTCGATGGACATGGTTTGCGCATATTCGGTTCTTCACCACATTCCCGACTACCTCGCCATCGTCGACGAGGCGTGTCGGGTCCTGCGCCCCGGAGGGGTGGTCTATCTCGACCACGAAGCGAACGACAACTTCTACGACAAGTCGAGCTGTTTCTGGGATTTGATGCGGGCCTGGGAGGCCCATCGGATCAATCAGCCAGGCTGGTGGAACCCGGAGCGACGTCGCTGGCAGCGCTACCTCGTTCCCGCCAAGTACTACGCACGGATTCGGCAGAAGTTCGACCCCGCATACCCGTGGAACGTCGAGGGTGACATCCACGTCTGGGAGTCCGACCGAATCGAATGGGACCGCGTTGAGGAACGACTTCGGGCGGGAGGCTGCGAGGTGATCCGCAGCGTCGACTATCTGAATTACAACTCCGACTATCCGGACGACGTCTGGGATCGGTATGCCCAAGGCTGCTCCAACATGCGCCTCGTGGTCGGTCGCCGGACCGGTGACGGTCAAACCGCCGGGGCCGATGCCTCCTCTGGGCCTGAGGTGTCGGACCGGCGAGAGAAGTAACCGAACGCCTCACGCAGGAGCGCACGTTCGAACGACCATGTGGCGACGGCGACGATCGCGAGGAACATGCCCAGTTCGAGTGCTGCCGCCGCGGCTGTGTCCCCGGGCTCTGCGACTGCGTCCACGACGAGGACGGCGCCGGCCGCGATGGCCGTCGGCCAGAACGCTCGCATCAGGTGTCGCAGCGGCTTGAAGTCGGGGAACAGCCGAGTGATGTAGCGCCCGCGGTTTGCAAGAGCGACGATCTCTCCGAATGCGTACCCCCACGCCAAGCCGCTAATGCCGGCCGCGAACATCAGCGGCACCCCAGCGGCGACCGTTGCGGCCCCACCCAGCACGGCGGCTACCGCGATCGGCTTGGTCTCGCCGCGAGCGAGATAGAAGGCCGACCAATTGAACCCGACGTGGTGAACGGCGGTGATTACGCCGATCACCTCGAGCAGAGGGATTGCCTCCGTCCACTGATCGCCGATGACGAAATGGACGAGGTCGGAAGCGAAGAGGCTCACGCCGATCCCAAACGGGGCGGCCCACATAAGCGCCAAACGATTCGATTTTGTGAAGGCGTCGTAGAGAGTGGCGACACGATCCTGAACTGCGCAGATCGCCGGGTACAACGTTTCCATGATCACCGCGTCCGCCTTGTCGGTAAAGCGAACCAGGTTTCCGACCATGGTGAAAGCGCCGAGACCAACCAAGCCGATCGCCACGTTGCCGGTGAGAAAGATCGCGTAGAAACTGAACAGCACAGCGACCCCCGCGACCGCCATGGGCCCCGAAAAGGAAATGTACCGGCGAAGCGTTCCGTGGTCGTAGCGAACTCGCAGTGGATACGGCGAGTTGAAGATCGCGACGATGCCGCCCACGAGGGCACCCGTGACGGCTCCTACGACGAGAGCCCAGTAGCCGAAGTCCAATGCGGCGAGCAGGATCGTGACCACCGTCGCCACTACCGGGTCCACCGCCTGGAGAGTACGTTGCCGACGGAAATCCATGCGTCGGTAGTAGGCCATGAGCGGGAATTGCAGCGCAAGGCCAGGTACGAGCAGCGTGAGGATGAGCCCGGGGACGATCAATTCCGAATGCCCCGTGACCAGCGCTACGCCGCAAACGACCGCCGCAACCGTGGGCAGCGAGATGGACGAGAAGATCAGCTCGATCGTGAATCCGCGCTGGAATGCGAGCTCCTGGTCGTCCTCGGACTGCTGGACGTACTTCTGATTCACGCCGATGCTCTTCATCGCGATGACGGTGAATATCGAGAGCCCAAGCAGGCCCCAGATCCCGTACTCGCTCGTGGTCAGGAACGCTGCCGCGCCCAATCCGCGGACCAGTGCCAGGCCCGCTAGGCCGATCTGGTAGATCGAATTGACGATCATGCCCCGCGCGGCGTGCTGACGCAGGCTCCGGATCGCTCCAAATCGCCCCTGGTAGGGCTGGGCTTCTACCGCGACCTCGTCCGGGGTCGGATCGGCGTCCGGGAACTGGAGCTCAGTCATCGGCTGCGTATTGTTGCCGCATGGCCACCGTCGCCGTCGCGGTCGTCTCCTGGAACACTCGCGAGCAGCTGCGCGAGTGCCTCGACTCGCTGGCCATTGAGCACGAAGGTGGGCGCGCCGAAGTCTGGGTGGTCGACAACGCCTCAAGCGACGGCTCGGCTGACCTGGTTCGCGAGAGTTATCCGTGGGCCGAACTCGTCGCCGTTGATGAGAACCTCGGATTCGGCGCGGCCGTGAACCTCGTCAGCGAGCGCACGCGAAGCGAGTGGATCGCGCCGGCCAATGCCGACGTCCGGCTCGAGCCCGGCGCGCTCGAGCGCCTTCTTGCGGCCGGTCGCGCCGATCCCGCCGCGGGGATCGTCGCGCCCCGGCTGGTGTTGCCGGACGGCACCGTGCAGCATTCGATTTTCTCGTTTCCCACGGTTCCGTTCACGATCCTTCACGGGCTCGGTGCGTTTCGCCTAAGCCGACGCCTCCGACGTCGGTGGCCGGTTCCCGGCGGATGGGATGGCGCGCGCTCCGGGCCTGTTCCTTGGGCGGTCGGGGCTTTTCTGCTCGTCAGACGAAGCGCCTGGGACGCGATCGGCGGGTTCGATCCGAGCCAGTGGATGTTCGCCGAGGACCTCGATCTCGGCTGGCGGGCCCGGCGGGGGGGTTGGCACACGATCTACGCGGCCGACGCCGTGTTTCATCACGACGAGTCGTCGGCGACTACCAAGCTGTGGGAGGAGGGGCAGCGCTACGACCGATGGCATCGCAGCACCTACGCCTGGATGCTGAGACGGCGCGGGCTCGCGATCACGCGGACTGTTGCTCTCATCAACGTGATCGCCTACGCGGTTCGGGCCGCTCTGCTGACTCCGCTCGCGCTCGCACGCGGCGGCCGTTGGAGGACGGCCCGCCACGCGGCTTTGGGCGCGGTCCGTGCTCACTGCACCGGCCTGGCGCCGCGAGCGACTCTTGAACGTCACCACTGAGCCGCTGGCCCAGTCGGAGCGCGGGGCGGCTCAGGTGCTTCCAGCGGCCTCGCTGACCGGCTCCTGGACGCTTCGCGGCCCGACCTGCGCCCCGCGCTCCTCGTTGAATTCCACCGCCCTTTCGTGCATCCCCTCGCCGCGGTGCGGGCGCAGGGCCTGTTTCGCGTTGAGCCAGAAGTCGCCGACCTCTCGCCCGGGTATGACCCGCGCGATCGCCGCGCGGCGCGCGTATTTCCAGGCGACCAGCGGGCGGACGACCATCGCCACGGTGGCGGAATGATGCTTTCGCAGGTACTTGTCGTGCATTCGATGCAGCTCGACTACGCGCCGCGCGCCGACGGCGCGATCGGTCGAGATCTGCTGGTTGTGGATCGCGCGCGCGTCGGGCACGTGGAGGACCCGCCAGCCGGCGTCGTGCAGCTTCTTCTGGAGATCGACTTCGTCGTAGTAGAGGAAGAACGACTCGTCGTAAAAGCCGACCTGCTCGGCGGCATCGCGTCGCACGAGCATCGCTGCGGATTGGACCCAGCCCGCCTCGCGTGTGGTCTTCGACGTCTGGACGGCAAGCCATCTGGTCAGGAAGAGGGCCTCGGCGAGAGCCGTCCCGATACCGGGCATGCGCCAAGCGCAACCGATCCCGCGACCGTCCGGGTAGAAGAGTTGTGCGCCGGCCACCGCTGTACGCGGATCGGACCTCACGGCATTGAGCAGCGCTTCCATGCAGCCCTCGAGCAGGACCGCGTCCTCGTCCAGGAGCATGCAAAATCGCCCGCGAGCCTCACGCAGGACGAAGCTGTTGTTCTCCGACGCGCCCGCGCGGTCGTCGCGCGTGAACAGGCGCACCTGCGGGAACCGCTCGCGAACGGCCTTGAGCGAGCCGTCATCGACGGCGTTGTTGAGAACGACGATCTCGTGCTCCACCCCGGCGGGATGGGTTTCGCGGATTGACTCCAGGCATTCCAGCAGGTAGTCCCGCCCGTTCGTGTTGACGATGCAATAGGAGAGCTCCAAGACGGCGGATTCTGGCAGGCTCCTCCTCCGATGCGTGTACTTCTGATTTCGCAGGAATTTCCGCCCGAGACCGGCTGGGGCGGGATCGGTACCTACGCCGGGATCATCGCTCCCGCGCTCGTCCGTGCCGGGGCCGAGGTCCACGTCCTCTCGGTGATCGAGGGACAGGCTCGCAGTACGCGAACAGGAGAAGGCGTGCACGTGCACCGCGCTCCGCTGCGCCGACCGCGCGGGGTGGGCAGGGCACTGGGCACGCCGATCGCCTGGCAGCGCCTCTGTGGTGCGGCCACGCTCGCGCTCGAGCACCGGCGCCTCGGGCTCGGCTTCGACGTCTGGGAGTCACCCGAGTGGGGGGCCGAGGGCTTGGTGCTCGCCCTGCGCCGTGCCGTTCCGTCGGTGGTTAGGCTTCACTCGGGCGGAGCCCAGGTGCTGCCGTTCATCGGCCCGATCCAGCGCGACCGTCGCCAGGTGATCAAGTTTGAGGAGGCGTTGATACGGCGCGCAGATGTGGTCACCGGCACTCGCGCGCTGACGTCAACGGTGCCAGTCGAGCTCGGCGTCGATCCCGACCGTGTCCGCACGATCCGATATCCGGTCGCGCGGGTGCAGCCACTACCTCCGCCGGCCGACGAGCGGGGGGGCGGCGATGCCAAGGCCACGGTCGCATTCGTCGGTCGCTTTGAGGCGCGGAAGGGGCCCGACGTGCTCGTCCGCGCCGTACCTCGATTACTCGAGCGGGTCCCAGAGGCCCGAGTCGTCCTGCGCGGCAGGGATACGCCCGTGCTCGGGCACGGGTCCTTTCTCGAGGATCTCCGCCGGCAGATAGCCGAGCTCGGAATCGCGCATGCCGTCGAGTTGATCGACGACTGGCATCCGGACGCGGTCGTGGCGGAGCTACGCCGCGCCGCGGTGTGTGCGGTGCCCTCGCGGTGGGAGAGCTTTGGCCTCGTCGCCGCCGAGGCGGCGGCACTGGGTCGCCCCGTGGTCGCCTCGCGGATCGCGGGTCTCGACGACGTTGTCGACGACGGCGTAACCGGTCGTCTCGTGCCCCCCGAGGAGCCGGCGGCTCTCGCGGACGCGATCGCGGACCTGCTCGAATCGCCCGATGATCGCCGCCGAATGGGGGCGGCGGCGGCCAACGACATTGCGCACCGCTGCGATCCGGATCGAATCGCCGCCGAGACCATGAGTGCCTACGAGCTCGCGATCGAGAACTTCGGACGCCGTCACGGGCGCAGGCGGAACCGTTTCGCCTCATCGATGCGGCCACGGCAATAGGTCCACCACAGCGCCTGGTCGAAGCGGCTCCGCTCGCGAGCCAACCGACTCGCGACGCCAGGGAGGCTGCCCGCGATGAAGATCAGTTGACGGGCCACGAGCAGGGTCCGGATGATCGAATCGGTGCGTTTGCCGGGCGGGATCGTGCGGACATCGCTCACCCCCTGCGCGAGGGCGCGCTCCTGAAACCAGGATTTCGTCAGGCGCTCCGCCGGCACGCGGTGAGCGACGTCGGCGGCGGGCCAGTAGGCGATCTTGCCGTTCTCGTCGACGATACGAAGCAGTAGCTCTGTCTCGCCGTTCGAGATCAAAGTCGAGCCGATACGGTCGAGGTCGGGACGGAAGCCACCAAGTCGCTCGAGGGTCTCGCGCCTGACCGCGAAATTGGCGCCGAAGGGAAGGCGTACGCGTGTGCTCACCTCCTGCGGTTCCGGTCCGAGGTCGTAGTGGGAGAGGAAACTGAACTGCCTGGGTGTCAGCCACGGTGGCGGATCGCTCTCGAACTGCAGGGTGATGCGGCCGCCGAGCGCATCACACCCCGTCACCGCGAACCCCTCGGCCACAGCGCTTGCCCATCCAGGTCGTACGAGGGTGTCGTCATCGAGGAAGGCGAGCAATTTTCCCCGAGCCTCGGCCACACCGCGATTGCGAGCAACGTTCAATCCTTGGGCGTCCTGCCGCACGCAGCGCACGCGGGACCCATGACCGGCGCCCTCCATCGTCAATGGTTCCGCAGAGCCGTCGTCGATTAGCAGGATCTCCATCCCACCTGGGGGTTCCTCCTGTGAGAGCAGCGTCGCCAGGCAGTCGGCGACTAGTGCAGGCCGATCCCGCGTCGGAATGACGACCGAAAGATGAATCGCTGGATCGTGCGGCACGATGCGTGCAAGGCTACGCGCAGATCTCCATGCCGAGGTCGCTCACGATGCGTTTTGCCCTGCGCACCTTGCGGTTCGACTTCTTCAATAGCCGCTTGGAGCGCTCCGGGTGGTGGTCGGCGAGGGCCCTTCCGCTCTTGTTGAGAAAGCGAACGCCGGGGCGCATCTCGTCGAGCCACCGGGCAATTCTGTCCGCATCCTCCACGGGCCGGTCCAGTCGACCGACCCGTTTAAGGGCCAATAGAGTCACGCTCCCGGCGCCGACGAGCGTCTTGCCCGCCTTCACCTCGAAGCCACGGTCTTTGAGGCGCCCGGCACGATTGAGCCGCCGGAATGCTTTCCGGTAGGGCTGCTCGCAGATCTGATCTGCCGCGGCGGCGAAGTCCTCGCGGCTGGGTCCCGTGGTGGTTTGCGCCGGCGCGAGCGCTGGCCAGACCGCAACCAATATTGCGACAGTCACGGTGGCTTTCGCGAGTCGGCTCATAGGGCAAACGATAGGTGGATCTGCTGATCTCGGTCGAAGTCGCGGAGTCTTTAGTCGCGCGGGCCTGCCGACGCCAGCGGCGGAACGGGTTCCGTGTCGTTTCTACGGAAAGAGAAATATCGGTTGGCGAAGAATCCGTAGATCGCCATCATTCCGATCGCGAGTGGTTGTGCGGCGAGAACGGGGTCCTCGACTACCTCGACGAGAAGCGAGAGGAGTGCAGCTTGCAGGAGCAGCCCGACGCCGTAGACGGACGAGAAGCGCACGAGATCGCGGAAAACCTTCCCCTCGACGTAGAACACGAACGCGCGATAGGCGAAAAAGCTGGACGCTGTCGTTCTACGTCGCCGCCGCGCTCGCGGTGATCGGAGCCTTCACCCGCGCCGCGCGACGGGTTACCTGGGGCGTATGGCTATTCGTCCAGTTGCTGTTTCTCAGCGTGGTCTTCGTCTCGGGGACGAGTCGCTACCGAGTGCCGCTCGAACCGTTCTTCGTCGTCCTCGCCGCGCTCGGATTGGTCGCGGCGTTTGAGCGGTTCGGGCTGATCGATCCCGAGACCGCGTCCGATCCGGCGATCAGCGCGAACCCTGCGGCCAGCAGCAAGCCGTTCTTGGGGAAGTAGAAGACGTCGTCGAAGATCCCGGCGACGGTGTAGGCGGCGAGCATTGCAAAGGCGAGCTCGGCTCTCCGCCGCAGGGCAGCCGCGATTGCGAGGACGAGCACGGCAGCCAGGGCGAAGGCCCCCGGCACCCCAAGCTCGAGCGCGGCATCGAGGAAAATGTTGTGCGCGTAGGTGCGACGGCTCGGATCTGCGCTGATCGTTTCGGTCTCGATCAGCCCCGGACCGACTCCAATAATCGCGTGATCGGGGATCTGTTCGATCGCGTTTTCCCAGATGTCGATCCGATTCGATGTGGAGATCGTCGACGTGTCGCCGGCGGTGAGCAGATAGTCCCCGAACGAGCCACTCCCGCCCGGGATCGGCAAGACCATGACCATGATCGCGGCGATCACCATCGCTCCGAGCGTTCCAGCGGCCCTGGACCGCATCCCGAGGGCGACTATCCCCACCACGGCGCCGACCCACGACTGGCGCGAGAAGGTGAACAGGAGCGCGGCGCCGATCAGGATCAAGAGCGCGAGCTCGATCCCCGGCCCGAACTGAGTGCGAAACGCGTTCTCACGCCGCAGCCAGACACCGGCAATCAGCGTCAGCATCAGGAACTGCCCGGCACCGGCTGGAGCGAGGAAGGGGAAGAGGCCGCGGATGACCTCGAGGTCGGTGATGATCCAGTTGCTGCCGCCAACGTTCCCCTCGCCCGCGAACAGCGGTGCGGTGTCGAAGAGCCAGGTTCGAACCGATCCGGTGCTGGTCGCGAATTGAGCCAGGAACTGGATCGACACGGCGGCGGCCGCAAGGGCACCGCTGAACACGATTGCCTTCGCCACGTCGGTTCGAGAAAGGCGGCCGTCAGCAAGCGTCGCCGCCAATGACCAGGCGAAGAGGCCGAACAGGGTTAGGTAAAGAGAACGGCTCAGCCCGGCCGCCTGGTCGGCCGAAAGCAGTGCCACCACCACGGTGATCGCGAGCAGGATCCCGAAGGCGATCGCCGGCAGGACCCTGCCAAGCCGGTGAAACGAAGCCGTCTGCCTGGTCAGCAGGACCACCGATGTGTAGCCGAACAGCGGTACCGCGAGAAACAGGGAGAACTCGCCGATCGTTGCCGGATAGAAAAGAAAGGGCAACGCCACGATCAGCGCTAGCGCCGTGCGCTCCGGCACCGCCGTGGCGAGCACCACGAACGCGGGTCCGAACGCCGCCGCGATCGCAAGCTGCCAGTCGCCGCCGCCGGCGAGGACCCCGGCGACACCGGCGACGCCGATTCCCGCGGCGACCGGCCAGGCGCCTCCGGCGCCGGGCGATGGAGTCCACGAACCATGGCGGATCGCCGATCCCGCTCTCCGTGTCAGTAATCCCGTTTCCATCCCGCGCCGCGAACGCTGCCAGGCCCAGGTTACGTTGTCAGACGATGACGACGCTCAGATTCGATGCTTGAGCAAGCGCCGTTCCCCGCGCCGCCGCGAGCGGAGGGGGAGAATGGGGCGGACGATCTCGACCTGTGAGGGGTCATCGTCCCCACCCGCAACCGGCCCGAGCGCCTGGCCGGGTGTCTCGAGGCACTGGCGGCCGCGAGGGAGAAGCTCGAGTTCCGGGTTTGGGTCTGCGATTCCTCGACCGGCGCCGACGCCGAACGCGTCGCCGAGATCTGCGCGCGACATCCGTTCGCGACACGGGTAGCCCACGACCGGGTCGGCGCGGCGGCGGCGCGCAACGTCGGTACACGAGCCTGCCGCGCCCGCCTGGTCGTCAGCGTCGACGACGACGTCTACGTCGAGCCCGGAGCCATATCGGCTCTGGTCGACGCCTATCGGCGGGTCAGGACGCCGCGAGTTGTGGCCGGCGCCGTCGAATGGCCGGACTGGACCTCGCGGCCATTGGTAATGAGGCGGATCGGCGTCGGCAGGGCGGCCGGGCCGGGCGAGCGACCAGAGCTCCTCGTCAGCGCATTGTTGCTCTATCCGCGCGAGCTTGCGCATGCCTTCCCGTGGAACGAGCGCCTCTGGCCGTTCGACGATCGCTGGGTGACGATGGTGTGGCGGCTCGCGGGCGCCGAGCTCTGTTACGCCCCCGACGCCCGCGCGCGGCACGACGAGAGGCACAACGTCTACCCGGTCGAGAACGAGGCCGATCGCTACTACGCGAACCTCTTTGACGCGCTTTTCGCGAGCCGAAGCCTGAAGCGGCTCGTGTACTTCGAAGCGCTCTGTCTCGCTTCCGAGCTAAAACGCTGGGGCCGCTCGCCGCGTGGGGCCGCGGCGGTGATGCGTGCCTGGTGGCGAGGCCACAGGGCGTTCGCGGCCGATCTGCCGCAGCTTCGGGCGCTCGCCGCCGCGGCCCGGGCCCACCGCCCCGGGGTTCCCGCGGGAGCCCAGGCCCCGGGAGGGCGAAATCTCCGCGTCGTGATCGCGCATGACTTCATGGAGACCTCCGGAGGTGCGGAGCGCGGCACCGCGGAGATGGCGGCGGTGTTCCCCGACGCGCCCGTTTACGCGATCCTCGGAAGTCGGGAAGTGGCGGAGCGGATGGGAGTTGCCGCCAGGTTCACGAGCTTGCTTACGCCGACTCGACTGCTGCTAAAGCACTACCGGCTGACGGCACCGCTGCTGCCCGCCCTGCTTCGCTTCAGGCGCCTGCCCGAGGCCGATGTCCTGCTCACGTCCAGCTACGCGTTCGCCCATCACCTCAGGACGCGGAACGACGCGCCTCAGGTCTGCTTCTGCCACGGGCCGCTGCGGTTCGCCTGGTCGATGACCGACAACTACGAAGGCGAGTGGGCCTCGGGCAAGATCAGGTCGGCAGCGTTCCGGGCGCTGGCAGGGACGATGCGCCTCGCCGATCGGCAGGCCGCGTCAAGGGTCAGCAGCTACCTCACCCAATCCGATTACGTCGCGGAGCAGATCGACCGCTTCTACGGCCGTCAGGCGACTGTGGTCGGCGCGCCGGTCGATTGTGACCTGTTCGTGCCGCGCGATCGACCCGAAGATCCCGACGATTTCTTCCTCTTCTGCGGCCGGCTGGTCGAGCCGTACAAGCGCGCTGACATCGCGATCGAGGCTTTTCAGTCCCTTCCATACCGCCTCATGGTCGTGGGCGACGGGCCGGCCAGGGAGAAGCTCGAGGCCGGCGCACCCGCAAACGTCGAGTTCACCGGGGCGCTGCAGGATCGCGACCTGGTGCCGCTGATGCAGCGCTGCCAGGCGCTTATCTTCCCGAGTCAGGACGACTTCGGGCTGCTTCCGCTCGAGGTAATGGCCTGCGCCCGCCCGGTCCTCGCCTTCGCCGGCGGTGGCGCCAAGTACACGGTCGTCCCCGGCGTGACCGGCGAGTTCTTTCAGGCTCAGAGCGCAGCCGCGATCGCCGAGGCGGTGAGCGCGTTCGATTCCAGCGCCTACGATCCCGATCGGATTCGCACCCATGCGACGAACTGGGATCGAGATTCTTTCCGCAGCCGGCTACGAGATGCCGTCGAGGCCGCCATTCCCTGAGCGGCCGGCCCGCGCGCGCATCCTCCCCGCGGTCGTGCGATCCGCAGCTCGATGAATCTGCGGCCGCTCGTCGTGACCCCAGACTTCCCGCCCGCAAGTGGCGGGATCCAGGTCGTGATGCGTGGCCTTGTCGACAACCTCGGCGACGCCGAGCCGCTGGTCGTCACGCTCGGCCCCCCCGAGGCACCACCGACGGAGCGTCGAGGGGACGTCGACGTGCGCAGGGTGGGTCGGCAGCGGATCGCCGGAAACAAGCTCGCCGTCGTGCAGTTGAACGTGGCTGCGCTGTGGCGGGGCCTGCGATTCCGCCCCGACGTCGTCATCTCGGGCCATGTCGTCGGCGCGCCCGCGGCGGCGGCGCTCGGCCGGATCCGCGGCGTGCCGACGATCCAGTACCTGCACGCCGATGAGGTCCGCAAGCGGCCCCGGCTCGTTCGCTTCGCGCTACACCGGGCAACCGCCGTTGTCGCCGTCAGCGCACACGCCAGGGAGATGGCACTGCTGGCCGGCTGCGATCCGCAGAAGGTCAGGGTGATTTGCAATGGCGTCGACGCGCCTCGGATCACAGGGCTGAGCCGCCTCGGCCAGCCGACCGTGGTCACGGTCGCCCGCATGCAGGAGCCGTACAAGGGCCATGACGTGCTGATCCGCGCGCTGCCAGAAATCAGGGAGCGTGTCCCCGACGTCGAGTGGGTTTCGATCGGCGACGGACGACTGCGCTCCTCGCTCGAGGCGCTCGCCCGAGACCTCGGCGTCTCGGACTCCGCCAGGTTCCTTGGCCGGATCGACGACGCAGAGCGCGATCGCTGGCTGGAGCGTTCCCACGTATTCGCGATGCCCAGCCGCCTCCCGGACGGCGGGGTCGGCGGAGAGGGATTTGGCATCGTCTTCCTCGAAGCCGCGAGCCACGGACTGCCGGCCGTGGCCGGAAACGTCGGTGGAGCCGTCGACGCGGTCGCCGACGGCGAGACCGGACTGCTGGTCGATCCCACCGATCCGGCGGCGGTCGCGGAGGCGATCGCGCGCTTGCTTCTCGACCCCGGCTTGGCCGCGGCTCTCGGGGATGAGGGGGCGAGGCGAGCGCGAGGGCGGACCTGGGCGCGACATGCCGCCGAGGTCGAGGCGCTGATCAGAGAGGTGACCGGACACCGATGAGCGCTACCAATACGTCGGTCTTATTCGTCAATCACACGGCCGAGATCGCGGGCGCCGAGCGCTCGCTGCTCGATCTCCTAGACGGCCTATCGCGCCGCATCCCGGTGTCGGTCGCCTGCCCGGAAGGCGAGCTCTTGGACGCCCTTCGCTCGCGCGGTATCTCGGTTCTCGCGATCCCGGCGATCGATGCGAGCTTTCGGCTCGACCCCGTACAGACGCCGATGGGGATAGCAGCGATCGCCGCTTCCGCGATCCAGGTCGCCCGATTCGCGCGGCGGCGCCGATTGAGCCTGATTCACGCGAACACCGAGCGCGCCGGGATCGCGGTGTCGCTCGCCGCGTTCGCGGTTCGGATCCCGGCCGTCGTCCACGTTCGGACGCTGATGCCCGAGGGGGCAGTCGCCGGGATCACCCGGCTACTCTTCGCGCGCGCCGCGGCGGCAATCGTCGCCAATTCCCGCTACACGGCCCAGCAGTTCTCGGGCGATGATCGGCTCGTCGAGGTGATCCCGAACTCGATTGCGACGGATCGCTTCGACCCCGCCCGGATCGATCGAGTGATCGCACGATCCGGCCTCGGACTCGGACCGGAGGATCTCGCGCTCGTCACGGTCGGCTACCTCGCTCCGGTCAAGGCTCAGGACGACGCGATCCAGGTCCTGGCGGAGCTGAAGCCCCATCACCCGCGCGTCCGTCTGCTGATCGCCGGTAGCGCCCGGTTTGCAGGGTCAGCGGCGCGCGAGGACAACGCGGCCTACACTCTCGGCCTGCACCGCCTCGCCCGATCGCTCGGCGTCGAGGATGAGGTTCGCTTTCTCGGCGAGCGAGAGGACATACCGGAGCTGCTGCGCGCGGCGGACGTCGTCCTCCTGCCCTCCCGTCGCGAGGGTTTCGGTCGTGTTGCCGTCGAGGCGATGGCGATGTCCGTACCGGTCGTAGCGACGAGCGCCGGCGGTCCGGCCGAAGTGGTGCGCGACGGCGTCGACGGGCTTGTGCTCGCGCCCGGTGACCCGAAGGCCTGGGCGGACGCCATAAGTACCCTGTTGGCCGACGCCGAGCTGCGTGTCGCGATGGGCGGCAACGGACGTACCCGTGCGATCCACGAGTACGGGGTCGAGACGCAGGTCGAGCGCGTTCTCGGCCTCTACGGTCGTGTTCTGAGCGGCGTGAAGGGGCGATGACGTCCACGCGCTGGACCTGGCTCGGAGCGCTGGCCGTGCTTGCAGCGGCAGCTGTCGCCGGCGCCCTGCTGCTGAGAAGCGATTCCGAGGACGCGCCGCCCCCGGTCCGTTTCGGGTTCAACAACAACGCGGTTGCAGAGGGCATCGCGTCGCCCGAGCAGACGGCCGCGCTGATCGCTTCGCTTGGCGGCCGGATCGACCGCGTCCAGCTCGGCTGGGACAGGCTCGAACCGCGCCGCGGAGACCACGACTGGTCACTTCCGGACGCGATCTACGCCGCGGATCGAGAGCACGGGATCCAGCCGCTGTTCAACCTCGCGTTCGCACCGGAGTGGGCGAACGGGGGAGTCTGCCCGGAAGGAGTGCCCGGTTGCCACGCTGCACCGACGGCCGAACACTTTGGCGACTACGCTCGCACCGCTGCGGCGCTTGCCCGCCGGTATCCGGAGGCCGTCGGAATAGAGGTGTGGAACGAGCCGAACTTGCCGTACTTCTGGAATCCACAGCCGGATCCGGCGGCCTACTCCGAGCTGCTCGAAGTCACCTACCGGGCGGTGAAAGCGGCCGCGCCGAAGATGACGGTGGCAGGAGGCGCCACAGCCAGCTCCGAGATCGAGCGTCCGGGCCAGTTTCTCGACGTCGAGTTCCTGCGCGAGATCGAGCGCAACGGCGCTCTCGATGCGATGGACGCGGTTTCGCTGCACGCTCCGCTCGAGCAGCACGATCCGACCGCGGGGACGGCTGTGCTCGATGTCGAGGAGGTGCGGGAGGCCCTCCCTTCGGGCGGCGATCTGCCGCTCTGGGTGACGGAGACCGGGATTACGACGACCGGCGAGCGTGCGATCTCACCTGCGGGCCAGGGCCTTGCGGCGATAAATCTGAGTGAGCGCCTGCCGGAGATACCGGGTGTGGAGATGGTCCTCATCCACACCCTGGTCGATGCGAGCAACTACGGCCCAACCCATCCGGAGACCGGTTATGGCGTCGTCGCCCCCGATCTCAGCCCGAAGCCGGCGTTCTGCGCGGTGGCTCGGGCGTGGGGCGGCGAGGCCTGTCCGTAAGGTCGGCGGGCTCCCCTGAGACGTCGACCTCGAGCAACGCAGCAAGGAGCTCCATGGTGTGCGGCGTATCACGGTGCAGGACGGCGGTCATCCCGACCTCCTCGGCGCCGGCGCAGTTCTCGCGCAGGTCGTCGACGAAGACTGCATCGGCGGACTCGACGCCGAGCCGCTCGCAGGCGAGCAGGAAGATCTCCGGCTGAGGCTTGTGCAGGCCAACGTCTCCCGAGATGACGACCGCGTCGAAAAGCGATCCGATCAGCTCCTCGTCGTAGATCGTCCGGCCCCAGGAGTTGGAGATCAAACCGGTCCGGATGCCTGCTGCTCGGGCGGCGCGCACCGCGGCGATCATCTGCTCGTCGGGCGCGAGACCGCCGAAGAGCCGGCCGATCAGGCCCTCGGCTCGATCCGGGATGCCGAGGTGCCCAGCGAAGCGGCGCTCGAACTCCTCCGGCTCGCAGGTGCCGGTTTCGAGCTCGCGGAGATCGGCCAGCGCCGCGGAGTCGCACTTGAAGAGCTCGCGCACCGCGTTGTGCTCTAGTCCCTCGGAGCGACTGAACGCCTCGAACGCGGGCCAGATGCTGGTCGTCAAGACTCCGCCGAAGTCGACGATCAAGGCCTTGGGCTGGTCGCTGTCCATATGCTGCGGGCCGATGGATGAGGAGGCTAACGGGACGGCGCCCGAAGGGATCGAGCCAGGCGCGGTCGAGGCGTGGTTCCGCGCCAACGTCGAAGGTTCCGAGCCGCCGCTCAAGTTCGACCGTGTATCCGGTGGCCGCTCGAATCTCACGTTTGCGGTCAGCGATGCGAACTGCCGGCGCTGGGCGCTGCGCCGGCCGCCCCTGGGCAAGCGGCTCGGCTCGGCCCACGACATGTCGCGCGAGCATCGCGTAATCGCGGGCCTTCAGAGGACCGCCGTTCCAGTCCCGCCGCTCGCCGGGCTCTGCGAGGACGATGCCGTCAACGGCGCGCCGTTCTACGTCATGGAGTTCGTCGAAGGGCCGGTCTTGCGGACGAAGGCCGACGCCGAGAACGCCTTCGACGCCGGCCAGCGTCGCGCGATCGGCGAGCGGGTGGTGGACACGCTCGTCGACCTGCATGCGGTGGTCCCCGACGAGGCGGGTCTCGGCGAGCTGGGCAAGAAGGAGGACTATGTCGCCCGCCAATTGCACCGCTGGTCGGGGCAGTGGCAAAAGTCGAAGACTCGCGATCTTCCGCTAGTCGACGATGTGCACCGGCGGCTCGAGGCCGGCATCCCCGAGCAAGGGCCGGCGACGGTCGTCCACGGCGACTACCGGCTCGACAACATGATCCTCGCCGCCGACGGCGCGGTTGCGGCGGTTGTCGACTGGGAGCTCTGCACGCTCGGAGATCCGCTCGCCGATGTCGGACTGTTGATGGTCTATTGGTCTCAGCCCGGCGACGAGTTCGCGCCGCTTTTCGAGGCGCCGACGCTCGCCGAAGGCTTTCCCCTCCGTGACGAGCTCCGCGATCGCTATGCCGAGCGCTCGGGTCGCGACCTCTCCGGGCTCGACTTCTACATCGCCCTCGGTTACTGGAAGCTGGCGGTGATCCTCGAGGGGGTCTTCGCCCGTTACTCGGCCGGCCAGTACGGCAAAACGGATGAGGGGTTCAGCGAGTTCGCGAGCGTGGTCGAGCGCCTCGCTAAGGCCGCCGACGCGGCCGAGCGCAGGCTGGGATGAGCTGGCCGCTGCCAGCGGGTCAGGATCCCCGCCTCCTTAGCAACGCAATGCAATGCTGGGTTCCCTCGCCGACGATCCGCTCCGTGTCCATTCCCGCCTCGGCCGCCGTATCGCGGAGCCGGCCTAGATCGATCGGTGAGCCGAGCCAGGCCGGGTGGTGCTGCCCGCTCGGCCCGCGGCCTCTTTGCGAACGGACCGTGTCGGTGAATCGGTGCCGCAGCGAGCGCGGGGCGTGTACCGCTTCGAGGTTCGAGATCTGAAACGCTGACCAGCCCCCGGGGCGCAGAACTCGGCCCATCTCGCGCACGTAGTCAAGTGTGATCCCGGGGTCGGGGATGTGCTGAAAGACGACATAGGAGAAGCAGGCATCGACGCTCTCGGAATCGACTGACGACAACGTCCGGCCGTCGCCGAGGATCCACTCGACGTTGTTAAGTCCGGAGTTGAGATCCCGCGCCTGCTCGAGCATTCGAGCGGAGACATCGAGCGCCCTCACCGACGCACCGCGCTCGGCTAGCGTGCGGGTTAGCCTGCCCACCCCACAGCCGATCTCGACGAGCTCGTCGCCGGGCTCGATCGCTACGCCGAGCAGCCCCAGCGTCACGTCGACGACCTCGATGCCGCCGGCCCAGAAGCGGTCGAGATCCGGGTCGCCGTAGCGGAGCCGGTTGTCTACGTAGAAGTACGCGTCCTCCTCGGCGCGGGCGTCCCAGAACTCGCTCATCGAAGCGTCGGCCATCGGTGCGCACTATTTCAAGCGGCGCCACTGCGAGCTCCCCCGGCTGCGCCTGACGAGAAAACGCAGGCGTGGCTGGGCGAGCGGTTGCGGTGAAATACGGATGCCTCTCAACCCCGACGGTAGTTCCCGGGCTGACGAGAGCGGTCGCGCTATACCCGAAAGGGGGTATCCACTTCGTTGCAGTAGCGTGCTCGTAGGTGGAGAGACCGACCGAGAGTCACCCACGGGCGGGCGTGGACTACCCGGGCACCTGGCCAGCGTTCCGGGGATGGTTCCCTGACGATGCGGCGTGCGCGGCGTTCTTGGAGCGCCTGCGCTGGCCTGAGGAGTTCGTCTGTCCGGCATGCGGGCACCCCGGCGGCTGGCGCGTCAGCGCCGGGCGGTGGTGGATGTGTGGCGCTCCCCACCGCTACGCCATTACTGCAACGAAGTGGATACCCCCCTTACCCGAAAAGCTTGGTATGGCGAAAGGACTTCGACGCGCACTCAGCCTCGTGGGGATGATGCTTCTGTTCCTGCCGGCGCCCGGTTCGGCGGCAACGGCACCGCGGGAAAACGGCAGGCTGAGCCTCCATGTCGCCGAATCCCCCGCTGACGCCGCGTCCATCGCTCTGCACCTGAAGAGCGCCTGGTCCGGGAAGGTGAGGATCGAGCAATCGCTCGGCGGGCGATGGACAGGGTTGGCGAAGGTTGTGGCGCGCAGGCGCCGGGCCGTGATCGTTTCAGTCGAGCCGCTCACCTCAGACGATGAGGTTCTGCTTCGCGCCCATCTGCAAATGCGCAACAAGATGCGCAACATCGTCTCCGCGTCCGTCTCGGTACCCGACCGTTCGGCCGACGAGCCAGTGCCCACCGGCGGGGGGTGACGCTGGCCCTCCTGCGGCCGCGAACCCGCCGGCGCCGAATCAGAGTCAGGCGCGCACCGGGTTTAACAACAATTCGGTCACCCAGGGCATTGCGACCGCCGAGCAGGCGGCTGGGCTGCTGGAGACGGTTGGGGCGGAAGTCGATCGCGTGCAGATCGACTGGAAGGCGTTTGAGCCAACGCCCGGTGAGTATCGCTTCGACGTCTACGACCGGATCTATGCGGCCGATCTCGCCCACGGGGTGCGGCCGTTGTTCATTCTCGCCTTCGCCCCCGCATGGGCCCGGGGCGACGCCTGCGCGGCGGTCTCGGGTACCTGCCACGCCGGGCCCGCCCCGGCGTTCTACGACGAATTCGCCCGTGCCCTCGCGGCGATCGCCGACCGTTACCCCGGCGCCGCGGGCGTCGAGGTCTGGAATGAGCCCAACTCGGCGTACTTCTGGCGCCCGGCGCCCGACCCTGCCGCCTATGCCGCCTTGCTAGAGGCGGCTTACGCTGCGGTCAAGGCCGTCGATCCGTCGATGACCGTGGCTGGCGGCGCGGTCGTCAACACGGACTCGGACGGGGGCTCGATCGGGATCCCTTGGTTTCTAAAGGGAGTCTTCGATGCCGGAGCGGCGGACGCAATGGACGTGATCTCGATGCACGCCTACGCCCCTACCGACGTCTCGGGTGACCTGGCGGTGCGCGAAGTTGACTCGGTCCGCACCAGCCGCGATTGGTGGGGCGATCCCTCAACGCCGATCTGGATCACCGAGACGGGCACGACGACGACCGGAAGCCGCGGCGTCTCCGAGGCGATCCAGGCCGAAATGGTGGAAACGCTCCAGCACCGTCTCAGTTCGGAGGCCGACGTGGAGATGGTGCTCTTCCACACGCTGATCGAACCGGCGTCCTACGGACCGACTCATTCCCAGACCGGATTCGGAGTCCTTCGCCACGATTTCACTCCAAAACCGGCCGGCTGCGCTCTCGCGATCGCCTGGCTCCGACTCGACAGCTGCCCTGCGAACTTGCTCTCCTAGGCGCCGGACGCACGGAATCGCCCCGGCGGAGGGCGCCAGAACGCTCACCGAGCTCTGGCTAGCTCGCCGTCGCCGCCGGGGTCAGCGCGGAGGGCTCGGCGGACTCGCCCTCGCCTTGCAGCTTCTTTGCGGAGCGGTTCAACTCTCGTCGCGCAATCACCATCTTGTGCACCTCATCCGGCCCGTCCGCGACCTTCAACATCCGGCTGTACCGCCACATGCTCGCCAGCGGCGTGTCGTCCGACATGCCCAGCGCACCATGAGTCTGGATCGCGCGGTCGAGCACGTCCATGACCATGTTCGCCGCGACGACCTTGATCATCGAGATCTGCTGCCGCGCGGCGCGCTTGCCGGCGGTGTCCATCGTCCACGCCGCCGAGAAAGTCAGCAGTCGGGCCTGGTCGACCTCCATCCGGCTGAGCGCGATGAAGTCCTGGATGAACTGCTTCTCGGCGAGCTTGCCGCCGAACGCCTCGCGTGAGTTGGCGCGCTCGCACATCATCTCGATCGCCCGCTCGGCGGTGCCGATCGCGCGCATGCAGTGGTGGATGCGTCCGGGCCCGAGGCGGTCCTGGGCGATGACGAAGGCGGTGCCGCGCTCGCCGAGCAGGCTGGAGGCTGGGACGCGGCAGTCCTCGTAGCGAATCTCGCAGTGACCGGGTCCCCCGTCGTGGCCCATCACCGGGACCGGGCGGATCAGGTTGAAGCCGGGGTTGTCGACTCCGACGAGGATCATGCTCGCCCGCGCGTAGGGGTGGGCGTCGGGATCGGTAACGCACATCACGATCGCGAGCGAGGCGCCGACCGCGCCCGAGGTGAACCACTTGTGGCCGTTCAGTACCCACTCGTCGCCGTCGAGCTCGGCGCGGGTCTGAAGCGTCGTCGGGTCCGAACCCGAGACCTCGGGCTCGGTCATCGAGAAGCAGGAGCGGATCTCACCCTCGAGCAGGCGCTCGAGCCAACGCTCCTTTTGTTCGTCGGTGCCGTGGTCGACGAGGATCTCCATGTTGCCGGTGTCGGGAGCGGCGCAGTTGAACGCCATCGGCGCGATTGCGGGGCTGCGGCCCATCTCCTCGCAGAGGGCGCCGTACTCCCAGTTGGTCAGGCCGGCGCCGTGCTCCTCCTCGGCGAGGAAGAGGTTCCAAAGGCCCTCGGACTTGGCACGCTCGCGGACGTCGACGAGGATCTCCGGATAGGCGACTCCAGGTTTGACCTCATCGTCAAGCGCCCGCATCGCCTCCGCCTCGATCGGATAGACGTGCTCATCCTGGAAGGCGCGGATCCGCTCGAGTAGCTCCTCGCAGCGCGGGCTGAGATCGAAGTCCATCGGCCCTCAGCCTACGTGATCCGCCGTCGTCCCCACGGCGCCGCGGCGGCCGGCGGCACCGCCCGCCCGCCGCGTTTTAACCGCCGCTGCGAGATCACCTGGGCGGCGAACAGCGAGCCGACGATCACCGAGGCGATCAGGACGACGGCGAGGGAAGCCTGCGCTGCCTTCACCGAGAGCAGCACACCGAGCAGCACCCCGTGCACCGAAAAGCAGGACCGCGGCGGTGATGTGGCGCCGGTAGAGGTGCATCGCCGAGCCGCTCGGATCACGTCCTTGAAGACGACGGCGCGCAGCAGGGTCGCGACTATGACGACGAGCAGCGCCTGGCGACGAGGGCGAAGACGTGCGCGTTGTAGCGGCGGCTTTCCTCGCTGTCGAAGCGGTCGGCGAGCGCGACGAGGCGCTGGAGCACGAATGCCACCGGCCCGTGCGCGGCTGCCGGCACCCGGCCGAGGAGCCCGTCCTGGAAGAGCTGCAGGCCGGTCGCGGTCAGCCCGACGACGCCCTCGAAGCGCTCGACCTCGAACCCCGCGTCGGCGACGACGCGCTGTAGCCCGGTACAGGTCCAGCGCCAGTGGTCGGCGGGGTCGGGGTGAAAGACCATGATCCCGTGGGTGGAGAGCAGCATCCGGCCTCCAGGCCGCAATGCTCGGGCGCTCTCGGCCAGATAGAGCTCGGGGTCGGTGACGTGCTCGAGCACCTGGGTCGAGAGCAGCGCGTCGAAGCTCGCGTCCTCGACGGGGAGCCGGCCGTCGGGCGAGAGCTCGACGCTCGCCTCGGGGTTGCCGGGGAGGTCGGCGCCGACGTACTGACATCCTTCGGGCGCGAGCGAGCGGTACTGGGCGGCTCCGCACCCGTAGTCGAGAACCCGGGATCCCGGCCGCAGCTCGAGCATCGGGGCGAGCGCCTCGATCGCCGCGGGCAGCCGGCGCAGGATGTACCAGAGCGGATGCGAGCGCCGAGACAGGTCCTGCACGGCGGGCCGGTCTCGGTTGAAGCGCCCCGGCAGGGGGGCGCCGGGAACGGTGGTCATCGAGCTCGGACTAGGCGCTCCAGCCACCTTTCCTTTTGCTCGTTGGTGGCGTGGTCGACGAGGATCTCCATGTTGCCGGCGTCCGGAGCGGCGCAGTTGAACGCCATCGTATGTGATCCGCTTTCGTCCCTACGGCGCCGCGGCGGCCGGCGGCCCCGCCCGCCCGCCCCGTTTCAACCGCCGCTGCGAGATCACCTGAGCGCCGAAGAGCGAGCCGACGATCACCGAGGCGATCAGGATCGCCGGGATTACGACGCTGGGCTCCCCCTCCTTGACCACCAGGGTGGTGCCCGATGCGATCAGGACGACGGCGAGGGCGCGGCGCAGAAATGCCTGCGGCGCCTTCACCGAGAGCATCCCGCCGATCAGCACGCCGGGCACCGAGCCGAGCAGGATGTTGCCGGCAAGGACGAAGTCGATGTTGCCGCCGACCCAGTGGGCGATCCCTGCGGCCCAAAGCAGGACGGCGGCGTGAAATATGTCGGTGCCGACCACCCGTCGCGGCGTCAGCCTGAAGATCGCGATCAGGGCGATCGCGATCAGCGTGCCACTGCCGGCAGAGGTCAGGCCGATGACGAAACCGGTCACCATGCCGGTGATCACCGCGGCGATGATGTGGCGCCGGTAGAGGTGCATCGACGAGCGCTCCTGGATCACGTCCTTGAAGAAGACTGCGCGCAGCAAGGTCGCGACTCCGACGACGAGCAGCGCCCCGCCGAGCATTCCGAGGACCAGCTTGTCGAGGCCCTCCTCGCCGTAGTTGCGCTGCAGGAGCTCGATCACGTAAACGCCGAGAATTGCCGACGGCACGCTGCCGACGGCGAGCCAGAAGGCGAGGCCGCGGTGGACCGTCTTCAGCTTCAGGTGCTGATAGCCGCCGACGGTCTTCGTCACCGCCGCGTAGAAGATGTCGGTGCCGATCGCGGTCACCGGTGAGATCCCGAAGACGAGGATCAAGAGCGGCGTCATCAGCGATGCACCGCCCATACCGGTCATGCCGACGAGCATGCCGATGCCGAGGCCGAAGAAGATGAGTGCTGGATCCATCGCGCTTTGTCTGCGGCCCGCGGCGGTTCGCGCGGCGGGCGGTGGTCGGGGCGTCAGGCCACTTCTTGACCTTGTTAGTCGAGAGAGTGAGCAGGCAAGGGTAGCAGCGGTTAGCGCGGCTCCCAGGCGTCTTCTGAGTCGAGCATCCGGGTGATCGATTCCGGCAGATCGCCCGTGCTCACGTCGGCCAGGGTGACGTTCTCGAGCACGCCACGCAGGTTCACCCGGACCGCGACCCAGACGTCGCGAAGGCGCGCCGCGTTCCCCGGGTACTCGGTCGCCTCGGGGGAGACGTCGTGGATGTTCGCGAGCGGGCCCTCGACCGCCCGGATCACGTCGGCGATCGTAATCTCCTCGGGCTTGCGAGCGAGCCAGTAGCCGCCCCGGATGCCGCGCTTGGCCTTGACCAGCTCGTGGTGCTTGAGGTCGAGCAGGATGTGCTCGAGGAACTGCAGCGGGATCGCCTGGGCGTCGGCGAGGCGCTCGCCCTTGACCGGCTCGCCGTTCGGTGCGGCGGCGAGCTCGAGCGTCGCCCTGACCGCGTAGTCGGCTTTGGCTGTGATCCTCATTCGCCCATTCTTGCCTATCGCGGTCAAGAAGTGCGGACGATCGCTAGCATCCGGCCGCCGCGAGGCGAACGCGAGCCCCTTTTCAATGACCCTGATCGATCTGCAATCGCACTCGAAGGTCTCCGACGGAGAGCTCGATCCCGCCGATGTCGTCCGCGCGGCCGCCAAGGCCGGGGTGACGACGATGTCGCTGACCGACCATGACGGTGTTGCCGGCGTTCCCGAGGCGATCGCGACTGCGGTCGAGCTCGGGATCGAATGTGTGCCCGGGGTCGAGATGTCGTGCGTACACAAGTACTCGGAGGACCTCCACATTTGTGGTTACTGGATCGACCTCGAGAAAATCCAGCCCGCATGCGACCGAGCCCAGCAAGAGCGGGTCGACCGCGCAAAGGAGATCATCTCCCGGCTCAACGAGCATGGGGTGGAGGTCACTTTCGAGCAGGCAGTCGCCAAGGCCGGCGCCGCCGACGCGATCGGCCGCCCGCACATCGCCAAGGCGGCCGGCGCCGGCCCCGACCTCAGCCCCTTCTTCGAGGAGTACCTCGTCCCTGGCGCGAAGGCGTTCGTCTCGCGCAAGTGGCCCACCGCCGAGCAGGCGGTCGACCTGATCCACGAGGCCGGCGGCGTCGCCGTCGTCGCCCACCCCTACTGGGACGTTTCCGAGCCCGAGCAGGTCCGAGACCTGGTCGAAAGCCTCGTCCGCGACGTCGGCCTCGACGGGATCGAGACCTTCTACCCGCCCCACACCTAAGAGCAGACTCGCCACTGCCTCGAGCTCTGCGAGGAGTTCGGCCTCGTCCCGACGGCCTCGGCCGACTTCCACGGCCCCGACCATAAGACGTTTTCAGTCTGGGGCGATTACGAGACCTACGGGCTCGGTCAGCCGCGGGTCCCGGTGAAGCCGTAGATTCAGGCCGCCATGCCGCCTACCATTCGTCGAGTGAGCGGCTCCGAGCGTCACACCCTGATGGAACGCGGCCACGAAGCCGAATGGGCCCGGCTCAACGTGGAAAAGCGACGGCAATTGACGCCTTCCGCGGATACGCCGGTCGGCGAGTTGCTGCGCCGGGGACAACGCCTCTCTGCCCAGGCATCCGGGCTGCTGCGAGCCGTCGAGCGGGCGGATGAGCGCACTCGACCCTGAGCTCGACCGCGCAGCCGAGGCACTGGTCGCAAAGGGCTCCCGCTTTGTGGTGGTCGGTGGCTTCTCGGTGATCGCCAACCGCTTTGTTCGTGCGACCGAGGACATCGACCTGTTGGTCCCAGACAACTCCGAGAACGACCGTCGAGTGATCGCCGCGCTCAGCGACCTCGGGGGCGTCCGCCATCAGGACGACTCGCCACTTCTCGACGATCACCTGATCGGTCGCGCGCACCTTCGTGCGAGAACCGATGCCGGCCTTGTCGACGTCATGCGCGGCGGATTGCCTCCGCTCGATTACGCAACGGTCGAGGAGCAGGCGATGTCGGCTGACTACGGGGGAGTCGAGTTCCGTGTGGCCGGTCTGCGCTCGATCGTCGGCTTCAAACGACTTGCCGATCGCCCGCGCGATCGAAACGACCTCATCGCGCTCGAGGAGATCCATGGCGAGCTTCCAGTCGACCCGATCCCCGGTCTCGACAGCTGACTCAGGTCGGCGCGGCCTACCTTTGGCGCTGCCTAGACATTTCTGTCTATGCGCCTGCGCGTCCCCGGTTCACTACGGGAAACGGTAGACCACCCTCGCGCTCGCCGGAAGCGGCAAGCCGAGTGCGGCCCGGCTATGAAGCCGGGATCAAGCCCTTCTCCTCGAGGTAATCGAGGATCTGCTGTGCCGACTCCTCGGGCGTCTTGCCCGCGGTCTCGACGTTGAGCTCGGCGTTCTCCGGCGGCTCATAGGGGTCGGAGACGCCGGTGAACTCGGGGATCTCGCCCGAGCGCGCCTTCGCGTAGAGGCCCTTGGTGTCGCGGGCCTCGCAGTCCTCGAGTGAGGTCGCGATGAAGACTTCGACGAAGCGGTCGCCGTGCAGCTCGCGGGCCTCGTCGCGGATCTCGCGATAGGGGGAGATCGCGGCGGTGATCACCGGCGTGCCGTTCTTCGAGAGCAGGTCGGCGACGAAGGCGATCCGGCGGATGTTGGTGTCGCGGTCCTCCTTCGAGAAGCCGAGGCCCTTCGAGAGGTTCTCGCGAACGACGTCACCGTCGAGCACCTCGACCGGGATGCCGCGCTTTTCGAAGTCGGCGACGACGACGTCGGAGATCGTCGACTTGCCGGCTCCCGAGAGCCCGGTCATCCAGAGGGTGAAGCCCTTCCAATCTCCCATGTCAGTCGTTCTCCTTTGAGTAAGCGTCGATCAGGATGTCGGCAACCTCTTCGCGGGTGAACTCGTGCGGGGGCTTCTCGCCCTTTTCGAGCATCTCGCGGACCTTGGTCCCGGAGAGGAAGAGGCGCGACTCGGCGTCGTGCGGACAGGTCTTGCCCGAGCCCATGCCCTCGCACTCGTGACACCAGAAGGTGTGCTCGAACATCAGCGGCTCAATCCCGAGCTTCGAGATGTCGATGTCGTCGAAGATCTTCTGCGCGTCGTAGGTCCCGTAGTAGTCGCCGACGCCGGCGTGGTCGCGGCCGACGATGAAGTGCGTCGCGCCATAGTTGCGGCGGACGACGGCGTGGAAGACGGCCTCGCGCGGGCCGGCGTAGCGCATCGCCGCCGGGTTGACGCCGAGCACGACCCTGTCGTTCGGGTAGTAGTTCTCCATCAGGATCTCGTAGCAGCGCATCCGCACGTCGGCGGGGATGTCGCCCTTCTTCGTCTCGCCGATCAGCGGGTGCAGGAAGAGCCCGTCGGAGACCTCGAGCGCGGCCTTGGTCAGGTACTCGTGGGCGCGGTGGATCGGGTTGCGCGTCTGGAAGGCGACGATCCGGTTCCAGCCGCGGTCGGCGAACTCCTTGCGCGACTCGGCCGGGGTCAGGTAGCGGCGCATGAACGCTTCTTCGTGGTCGGGAGCGGCGTCGGCCTCGATCTTGCCGGCGACGCAGCGGTTGCCCTCTTCGCGGATCGCGGCGACTCCCGGGTGCTCTGAATCGGTCGTGCGGTAGACCTGCTCGGCCTCGCGTTCGACATCGCGCTCGAAGATCTCGGAGACGGTGAGCCGGCCGAGCGCCTTGCCGTTGTCGGCGGCGAGCTCGACAACGTCACCTTCGGCGCAGTCGAGGTCGGTGGCGAGCGTTACCGGGATCGGCCAGACCTCGCTGCCGTCGGCGAGGGTCATGTCCTCGACCGTCGACCGCCAGTCGTCGGAGCCCATGAAGCCCTCGAGCGGCGCGAAGCCGTCGTTGGCGAGCAGCTCGAAGTCCGCCGTCTGGCGGGCGCTCAGGGTGAGGGAGAGGGCGGTGTCGGTCTCAGGCAAGGTTCGGCTCCAGTCAGGGGGTTCTTGATCGAAGAGGTTGGGAAAGCGAAGGCGGGAAGGGTAGCGATCCGGAAAGCCCTCAGCCGTTCAACCCGCACTCGTTCTTGTCGGCGTTCGCCCACCGCCCCGAGCGCGGGCCACCGTTCGCCGACGGTGGCCGCGTGCAGTGCGTGCAGCCGATCGACGGGTAGCCCTGGTCGTGCAGGGGGTTGTAGGGGACCTGGTGCTCGGAGATGTGGTTCCAGACGTCGCGCTCGGTCCAATCGGCGAGCGGGTTCAGCTTCCAGAGGCCGAAGCGGACGTCCCAGCCGAACTTCTTCGCGCCGGCGCGGCTGACCGAGTCGGCGCGGCGGATGCCCGAGACCCAGCAGTCGACCTCGCCGGTCAGCGCTTCGCGCATCGGCTCGACCTTGCGGATCCCGCAGCAGGCGTCGGGCTGGCGCGCCCAGAGCGCGTCGCCGTAGAGGCGCGCCTGCTCGTCGAGCGAGATCCCGGCGACACGCTCGAACTCGATCCCGTAGCGCTCGGCGAGGCGGTCGCGGGTCTCGGAGGTCTCGGGGAAGAGGACATCGGTGTCGAGGTAGAAGAAGCGCGCGTCGGGGGCGACGCGGCTCGCCATATCGATCGTCACCGAGGTCGTCTTCTGAAACGAGCAGGCGATCGAGAGGTTGGGGAAATGCTCGGCCGCCCAGCCCAGCGCCTCCTCGGGAGAGGCGTCATCGAGCTCGGCCTCGACCGCCTCGGGGTCGATGTCGGCGCGTGTCAGCGTCGGCGCCATTGTCTCCACCTCGTGGCGGTCGCTAGACCGCGCACTCGCCCTCGCCGCGGACGACCTGGTAGGGCTCGTTTCGGTTCCAGTCGATGAAGAACTGCATGTTCTCGAGGTTGAACTCGATCGGCATGGTCAGGTCCTTGGCGACCGCCTCGAACGGCTCGGCGCCGACCCGGTCGACGTAGGCGTTGAACTCCTCGCCCTCGTTTCGCTCGGCCTCGTAGTGGCGGATGAAGCGCTCGACCGCCTCGGGGACCCGCTTCGACGGCAGCCGCAGCTTCAGCCGCGTTCCGTAGACGACCTCGCCGCCCTCGTACGTGCCGCCGATGTGGGCGATGTAGGCGGGGATCGTGTGCTCGCCGACCTTGATCGAGGCTCCGTAGAAACCGATCTGCGAGATGTGATGCTGCGAGCAGCCGTTCGGGCAGCCCGACATCTTGATCTGGATCTTCCGGCTCAGCGGGTCGGTGATGTTCATCGCCTCGACCCGCTCCTGGACGACGGCGTTCAGCCCCATCGAGCTCGTGATCCCGAGCTTGCAGCTGTCGGTGCCGGGGCAGGAGACGACGTCGGTGACCTCGCTCGCCCCGGCGTCGCCGAGCCCGAGCGCGGAGATCGCCTGCCAGACGTCGTAGAGCGCCTCGTTGCGCACCCAGCGCAAAACGAGGTTCTGCTGAACCGTCGTCCGGGCAAAGCCGCCGCTCCACTCGCGCATGATCGCCGCGAGGCCGCGGAACTGCTCCGGGGTGAGGTCGCCGCGGGTGACCTTGACGGTTACCGCGCTGAAGCCGTCTTGGCGCTGCGCGACCACGTTCGCCTCGCGGAAGCGCTCGAACTCCGAGGCATCGCCGTTCGGGCTGGTGACGTTGGCCGGCGTCCCGGGAGCGTTCGCCTCCTCGTCGAGCTCGAGCAGCAGGTGGTCGATCGTGAAGTCGCGCTCGGCGACCCAGTCGCCCTCGAGCTCTTGATCGACGAGGTCGCGGAAGGCGTCGATGCCGATCTTGTCGATCAGAACCTTGATTCGCGCCCTTGCGCGATTCACTCGCAGCCACTCCTGGCGATCGAAGATTCGGAAGACGGCCTCGGAGACCTTGAGGAAGTCGCCGTTGTCGAGCTCGACGAAGTCGTAGAGGGTGGGGGCGACGCGGGGCATGATCGAGGTGCCGCCGCCGACCCGGACCTCGACGCCGCGAACGCCGTCGCGGATCCTCGGCAGGAAGCCGATGTCGTGAATGCCCGTGATCGCGACGTCCTCGTCGGTCGCGCTGAAGGCAGTCTTCACCTTGCGCGGCATCAGCTGGGTGGTCGGGTGGCGGACGAAGTAGCGCACGTAGGCGCCGGCGTAGGGGGTGATGTCGAAGAGCTCGCCCTCGGTGATTCCGGCGTAGGGGTCGCCGGTGACGTTGCGGACCGTGTTGCCGCAGCCCTCGCGCGAGGAGAGGCCCGAGTCCGAGATTCTCCGGATCAGCTCGGCCATCTGCTTCAGCGGGATGTGGTGGATTTGGATGTTCTGCCGGGTCGTGATGTGGCCCTTGTCGAGCGGCGCGTAATCCTCGACGACGTCGGCGAACATCTCCATCTGCTCGGGCGTGATCCCGCCCATCGGCAGCTTCACGCGGCACATCTGCACATCGGCCTGGCGCTGGCCGTAGACGCCCTGCTTGAGCCGGAAGCCGATGAACTCGTCCTCGGGGGTGTCGCCGGCGAGGAACTTGCCGGCCTCGGTGTCGAAGTCGTCGAACTCGCGGACGATCTCGGGAATTACGTGGCCGGGGACGTTCTCGTAGACCTCGGGGTTCTCGAGCGAGCCGAGCTTGCCCTTGCCCTTCTGCGTCTTGACCTCGGCGACGTCGAGGTCGGCGTAGTCGGCCTTCGGCTTCTCTGGTGCGACGGTCGGCTCCATCGGGTCGGTCGTCCCCTCGGGGTAGCGTGCTTTTCCGGCCTCCTCAGCGAAGGACCCAGCCATATTACAGGAAAGCTGACCGGATTTAGGGTATTTCAGCTTGCGCGGGAGATCTGCGGCTCTCGTGGAGGGTGGGGCTCGGTATGGCGGGCCCGCGTCTTGCGGCTGCGCGAAGCGCAGACGAGCGGGACCGTCATACCGATCCCCACCCACAACAACGACGGCTCAGTCGACGTCGGTTCCTTCGATCAGGAAGGCGACGCGGACGTGGGCCCGGTACTCGTCGAGGTTGTCGCCGCGGATGCCGGTGCTGACGATGTCGACCGCGCGGACGTTGCGTAGGGAGCTCTGCGCCTGGGTGAGCGCCTGCTTCGCGGCGTCGTCGGTCGACTCGCGCGAGCTGCCGACGAGCTCGATGATCTTGACTACGGCCATTGGGTTCTCCTCCGTGGGGTGGACGGTGCGGGAGGTGTTCTATCCCAAGAACGGGGTTCAGGCTCCAGCCTGACCCCCCGCGTCCCTCAGTTCCCCCAAGGCGCCTCGCCCCACGGCGACACGATCGTCTCCTTTGCGCGCACGCCCTCGTGAAGCGCCGCCCGCTGCCAAGGGTTGGCGCGAGCGTCGTCGGCGCTCGGAATCGGCGCGGTCTCGGCGAGGAACTGCTCGATCGCGGCGGTGATCGCGGCGGCTTCCTCGGCGTTGGCAGCCGGCGTCAGCAGCTCGATCCGGGGGCGGGGGGGTTTGCGGTTGCCGTTCGTCGCCACCGCTGGAATCTACCCCGGAACGCTGATCGGCCCGCCGGAGCGGGCCGATCGGGTTGAAACGGGGCAGCGCCCCGTGCACCACCGAGAATCACCCAAGTGTACGGCGGAGGGCGCCGGACTCGAACCGGAATCGACCGAGGCCGATCGCAACCATTCTCGGTGGCGCGCCTCACCTCGAGGCTTCGACCCTCCGCCGCAGCGATCGTCACGTCTCGCGTCGCACGCATGGTGCGTGGAACGTGCTGACATCGCATACAACTCGTCCAGTGATCCCAGTCTTCGATGCCGACGCCGTAACCGCCGCCGTTTCGCCCGCTCAGGCGATCCCGCTCGTCACCGACGCCTTCGAGGCGCACGGGCGCGGCGAGTGGGTGATGCCGCCGAAGGTCTACATGGATGCCGGCGAAGCGGCGCTCGAGGGCTCCGGGGCGGCCGGCGACTTCCGCGCGATGCCCGCCCGTGGTGACGGGCTGGCGATGTTGAAATGGGTGACCTCGTTCCCCGGCAACCCGAAGCGCGACCTACCGGTCGTCGCCGGCGCGCTGATTCTCTCGAGCGCCGAGTCCGGCGAGCTGCTGGCGATCATGGATTGCGCTTCGATCACCTCGCTGCGGACCGGTGCCGCGGCCGCGGTCTCGGCCCGGGTGCTCGCCCGCGAGGACGCGAAGACGGTCGGCGTGATCGGCTGTGGCGTCAACGGCGCCACCGCGGCTCGCTGCCTCGCCGCAGCGGGCTATGGCCCGGGCCTGTGCTCGGACCTCAATGCCGGCAATGCCCAGGCGCTCGCCGACGAGCTCGATTGGGGGGTCGCGAGTCGCGAGGTGACCGCCACCCAGGACGTCGTCGTCACGGTCACTCCGGGCGACGTTCCCGTGATCCTCGACGGCGACTTGCGGCCGGGCCAGCACATCGCCGTGCTCGGCGCGGACGCCCACGACAAGGCCGAGGTCGAGCGGGCCGCGCTCTCGCAGTGCCGGCTCTTCTGCGACGAGTGGGAGCAGGCGTCGGGCGGCGGCGAGCTCTCGGGCCCGGTCGAGGCCGGCGAAGTAACGCGCGAGAACGTCACCGAGCTCGGCTCGGTGATGACCGGGCTGGCGCCGGGGCGCCAGAGCTCGATGGAGATCACGCTGTTCGACTCGACCGGGCTCGCGATCCAGGACCTGGCGATCGCCCGCGCCGTGCTCGCTGCATGGCGTGCGGGGCGGGTCGAGGCGCAGGAGGTCCGTCTCTGAAGGGCCGTCAGCGGCCCGCTAGCAGCCGGCCGGCGTGCTCGCGCTCGAGCTGACGCGGACCTCGGTCCGGCGCCTCTCCCAGCCGGAGGTGATCGTCACCCGCGCCACGCCCGGGCAGCGGGCCCGGAACATGCCGGTGATCGTCTGCGTGCGCTCTTCGCGGCGGAAGTCATCCTTCTCCGCGGCGAGCGGCGCCAGGACGCTCGGGTCGGAGGTGGTCCAGATCCGCGCCGGCCTCGGCAGGTTGGCGAAGTTCGGCGCCTCCTCGGATGGATCGCGGAGCTCGAGCTCGACCTCGGGCCCCTCCTCGGTCGGCTGCTTACCGATCGCCGAGAATTCCGCCGTCGTACCCGATTCGAGCTCGGCGGGTCCCTCGATGACGATCCCCTCGTCGGAGAAAACGGGCACCGTGTCGGTGGTCCGGATCCGGTTGCCGCGCACCGATACCAGCCTGTAGCCGTGCCAGTAGCCGCTGTCGACGCCGGTCTCCTCGCCGGGGCCGACGTATACCTCTCCGCCGGCGCCGCCGTCGATGAAATAGCCGACGTTCTTCTCGGCGTAGGTCCATTGGCCCTTGATGTGACCGGCGAAGACGCCGTCTACACCGGCTGTGAAGGCGGCGTCCTCGAAGGTCGCGTTCTCCGGCGAGGTGCCCTCACCGAGGGTGTGCGCGCCCGCCGTCGGCTGGCTGTGTCCCGGCCGCGGATCCTGCGTCGGGATGTGCATGACGACGAAGGCGAGGTCGTTCTCGCGGCTCGCCAGCTTCGCCTGGGTGCGCATGAAGTCGTACTGGGTCGGATCGCCTGCCGCGGTCGGCAGCGGGGGACTCTGGTACGGGTCGCAGTTGATGAACGAGAAGCAGGAGTTGTCGAGGAAGATGAAACGCGCCGCTCCGGCTTCGACGGCGTAGTGGGTCGAGGCCCCGGGCGGGTCGGTGGCGGGGCGGGGGACAGGCTCGAAGCCCTCCTCGCTGACCGCCGGGCCGTCGCCGAAGGGGTAGGGCCGGTCGGCGAAGATCTCGAGGTAGGGAGCGATGTCGCCGCCGTTGGCCGACGAGCCGAGCCCCTGCGTCCCCGACTGCGAGCGGTCGTGGTTGCCGACGGCGGCGAAATACGGGATCCCCTTGCGGTCGTAGAAGCTCATCTGCTCCTTCCAGCCGCTCAGGTTCTCGACCGAGTTGTCGCTCGCCTTGTCGCCGGAGGTGGTCACCAGGTCGGGCTTGTAGCGCGCCGAATCGTGGATCACCCGCGGGAAGATCCGAATCCCGTCGTCGTCGTCGAGGTGCTCCTCGCCGAAGTGCGCGAAGAAGAGGCCTCGCTTCGGGGCCGGCGGCCAGGGCTCCTTGGCGCGCGCGGCGAGCGCGGGCGCCGCGCAGGCCGCGCCCGCGAGCCCGACGGCGAGAACCAGCGATACCGCGCGCGCGCCTTTCACCGGCTCGACTCCCGGATTCCGGAGCGGACCGCGTCGGGCCGGCGGAAGAGGCTCGAGTAGGTCGCCGGGCGAATCTCGTAGCCGAGCCGGTCGAGCAGGCCGGAGGTCTCGAGCCGCGCCAGGTCGTGCTCCTTCGGCCGGGCGGCTGAGTTTCTGTCGGAGCCGCCGAACGAGCAGGGCGTGACCGCGATCTGGGCGGGGTCCGGGAGCGCGGGGGGCTCGAAGTCGGTGCGGCTGAAATCGAAGCTGCGACCGATGTTCGAGGCGTATCGATGTCGCTTGGTCATGTATCCGAAGCCGAATCGGTAGGAGATCAGCTTCAGGATCGACTCGTGGGTGAGCGTCATGTGGCTGACTCCACCGGCACGGGAGAACGGCGAGACGGCGACGGCCGGGATCCGGAAGCCGGTCAATCCCCAGTCCTCGGAGAGGTCGCGGCGGTTGCGACGGTCGTCCGGCACGAAGCGGGGCTTGGCGTGATCGAAGAAGCCTCCCCACTCGTCGTAGTCGATGAACAGGGCCCCGCGGCGGTACTGCGGCGACTCGATGAAGGCGTGGGTGACGTCGGACATGAAGGCTTGGCCGAGGCGGACGTCGCCGTGAGGATGCTCGTCGGCCGATGCCCCGTCGCCGCCGCCGCCGTCGCGGAAGGGCGGGTCGACGAAGCAGATCTGCGGCAGCGTCCCCGCCGCGGCGCGCTCGTAGTACTCCGCGATCGGTCGCACCCACGAGAGCCCGCGCATCCCGTACAGGGCCGGCACAGGCAGGTCGGAGACGAAGTAGGCGGTGCTGATCCCGTGCCGCTTCGCGCGGTCGAAGATCGTCTCCCACTCGAAGCCGACCGTCTGCGAGGTCTCCGGCGGCAGCTCATTTGACTTCTGCCCCCCGTTTTGAGCCGCGAGCTGATAGTGGCGGTTCGGATAGGTCGAGGCCATCAGCGAGCAGAACCAGCGGTCGTAGAGGGTGAACGCATCGGCCGCGTGCGGGATGAACCCGAGGTCCTCCTTGAGGTAGTAGCCGATCGCGAACTCGTCGCTTCCGTCGAGATCCTTGTTGCCGGTCACGAAGCCGTCGTTGCGCCCGCCGTTGTACTGCCAGCGCCCACCGTTCCAGCCGTGATCGGGATCGGGGTGCCCGCACCCCTGGAAGTCCGGCGTGAGCCGGTAGGTGGGTATCTGCTGACCGCCGGCGTCCGGGTAGGTCAGCCCCTCGTTTCGCGAATCGGCGTCCGGATGCCAGCCGAAGTAGTGGTCGAACGAGCGATTTTCCATCATCAGCACGACGAACGTGTCGAGGGGCATGTTCTGCGGGGAGGGAAGCGGATTGGCACCGGCCTGGCTGCGCGCGGCGGCGGAGACGAGCGCATCGAGCGGCAGGCTGGCAGCGAGGCCGACTCCTCCGGCTGCGGCGGCGGTTCGAGAGAGGAACTCGCGCCGTCGCAGGCCCTCGTCGGGGTGCTCGGCGTCAAGTCGCGCTGCCGCTTCCTCGTCGCCCAGCTCGCCGCGAGCGAGCTTCGAGCTGTGATCCGGGGGGCGGCCGGTCAAGGCTCGATCACCTCTTCGCAGTCATAGACGCCGTCCTCGGTGACGTCGATGTAGACGCGGTCGTTGCCCTCGCCGCAGTCGATCGAGTCCGGCTCGCCGTCGCGGGCTCGGATCAGATCCCGGCCCTTGCCGGCGAGGATCTGGTCGAAGCCGGCGCCGCCGATGATCCGGTCGCGCCCGGCGCCCGCATCGATCTCGTCATCTCCACCGCGACCGTCGATCCGGTCGGCGTTGGCGGTTCCGCGCAGGCTGTCGGCTCCGCCGCCGCCTTCGAGCACCTTGGCGATCGCCGGGACGCTGATGATCAGCGTCGCCGCCAGCGTCCATGCCCCGAGCTTGACCCGCACAAGCAGGATCGTAGGTGAGATCGGCAATCGCAGGTGTAGGTTCGGTTAAGGGGCGTGAGCGGCGTGAGCTCGTCGGCGAGCTCGCCACGGAGCAATCGGGCGCTGTGATCGCGGGGCCGGCCGATCACGGCGCCCCCGCGCCTGCGGGCTCGATCACCGTCTCGCAGTCAGATACGCCGTCCTCCTCGCGTCGACGAACGCCTTGTCCTTGCCGGCGCCACAGGAGATCTGGTCGGGCTCGCCGTCGCGGGCGCGGATCACATCCGGACCGGGGGCGTTCAACTCGACCCCGTCACGCATGTTGACCTTGTCATCGCCCTTGCCCGGGTTGAGCGTGTCGCGGCCCTTGCCGCCGAGCAGGATGTCGGCGCCGCCGCCGGCGATCAGCCGGTCACGTCCCTTCGCGCCCTTGATCTCGTCGTCGCCGGGGCCGCCGCGCAGGCGGTCCTTGCCGCCGCGGCCCCGGAGCACGTCGGCTCCGCCGCGTCCGGAGATCTGGTCGGCCTTCGCGGTTCCCTCGAGGGTGTCGCCGCCGCCTCGGCCGGTGATTTCCTCCGCGGCGACCGGCGCCGCGATCGCCGCGATCCCTGCACCAGCAACGCGCCGAGTCTCAACCGCACCCCGCGATCGTAGATCAGGTGGCCCTGTCCGCGTGTGGGTTCCGTTAACGACGTGGACGCCGCTGTCGTCGTCCGCGTCGCAGGAGATTCAGCTCCCGGCGGCATCGAGGCGGTTCCTGAGCCGCCGGCCGGCGAGCCCGCCGGCGCCGAGCGCGATCAGCACGACGATCCCCGAGAAGAGCGCGCCGTCGGCGACCTCGACCTGCTCGCGGACCGCCTCCGGGTCCGGGATCCAGTCAAGGGCGCCGCCGATCGCGATCCGCTTCCCGCCGAGCCGCGCCGGGACCCGCCAGTGGAAGATCGTCACGCCCTCGGCGCCGTCGCCGACGATTTCGGGCCGTTCCGCCTGCATCCACTGGGCGCGGTGCTCGAACCACGAGATCGGGCCCGGGGAGTCGATCAGCTTCCAGCGCGGCGGCGCTTGCGGATCGACGTCGCCGGGCAGGGCGACCTCGGCGTAGCGGTCGGCGGAGAGGTAGGCGCT
>JBPCRS010000123.1:0-8157 GCA_050996575.1 Solirubrobacterales bacterium | reverse complement strand
CGCCCGGGGGCGCGACTGACCGAGCTGGGCGGCGCACGCGGCCGAAGCACGCAGCTGGAGCTGCGTGCGAGTGCCGTGGGTGGCGATCCAGCGATGTGTCAGGCGCGTCATCCGGGTGTGCGGGGATTGGAAATCATTGATCTGAGATGGGAAGGTGGTCAGATGTCCCGCGTCCTCGCGATCCTCGCCGGCCTTCTGCTCGCCGTGGTCGGTCTCCTCATGCTTTTCCTCATGATCAACGTGAGCGGCCTTTCGGTCTGCGAGGAGCTCGGCAAGGGCAGCCTCTCCGACGAGTGCATCGAGGCTTCGTCGGGCGAGCGAGTGCTGGGGCTGGTGGCCGGTTGGCTCGCCGTCGCCGTCGCCGCGCTCGGCATCGCGATGGCCGTCCGCTACACGGCTCGGCGGACGGGCGGCCGGCGGCTCACCGCTGTTGCGGTCATCGCCCCGATGCTCTCGCTCACGGCGATCTGGTTCCTGCCGATCAGCTTTTGACAGCCGGCGTCGGCCGGGTAGGGTTCTCGCGATGAAGCGATTCCTCTCACTAGCCGCCGCGATCGTGCTCGGCGCCGGCGCCGGCCTCGGAGTCGCCGCCTGCGGCGACGGCGACGAGACCACGGTGATCGAGAACGCCGCCTCGACGGTCGAAGAGCAGGCCTCGACCACGACCGGATCGACAAGCTCGACGCCAACGAGCACGACCTCGACGTCGAGCTCAACGACCTCGACCACGTCCGAGGACGCGGGCACCGGCGGCACCGCGTATTGAGTGGTCGTTTGTCCGCCGCATGGCGCGTGGTCGGGCCTCGCCGCCCTCCCGTACCCCCTCCGGACCTCCCCTTAGACTCGCCGCATCGCTGAGATCGAGTCCGCCTACCTGATCACCGGATCGGACGACGCCAAGGTCGAAGCCGCGCTCGCCCGGCTGCGCGAACGTGCCCTGCGCGAGGGTGGGGAGGGGGCGCTTGAGACCTTCAGCGGCACCGACGCCGCCGGCGCCCCGGACGCTGACGGGCTCGTCGGCGCAATCCCGGCGCTCTCGCTGCTGGGCTCGCATCGCTACCTGCTCGCCGACCGCGTCGAGCGCTGGAACGCAAAGCAGGTCGGCGCCGTTGCCGATGCGCTCGCTGCGCTTCCACCCGACACCACCGTCGTCCTCGCCGCCCGCGAGCAGCCGCCGAAGGTGAAGGCGTCAAAGCGCCTCGGCGAGGCGGTCAAGGCTGCCGGCGGCACCGTGCTCGCCTACGACGCGCCGCGCTCGCGCGAGCTGCCGCGCTGGATCGCCGCCGAGGCCGAGCGCCGGGGCATTGAGGTCGAGCCCGACGCGGCTCGGCTGTTGATCGACCGGATGGGCACCGGCACCGTTCGCCTGAGCACCGAGCTCGACCGGCTCGCGCTCTGGGCAGGCGACCGCGGCACCGTCGGGGTCGATGACCTCGAGGAGATGATTGCCGACACCTCCGAGGAGATGGTCTGGAGCCTCTCCGACGCGGTCGTCGAACGCCGCGCCGGTAGCGCGGTTCGCCTGATCGAGCGGCTCAGCGCCCAGTCGGAGAGCCTTCCCGGGATCGTCTACGGCGTCGCCGGGCGGCTGCGAAAGGCACACCTCGCCGCTTCCCAGCTCGAGGCCGGCCGGCCGGTCAAGGACGTCCAGTCCTCGCTGAAGATGAGCCCCTATGCGGCGAAGATGGTCGTCAAGAGCGTCCGCTCGACCTCGCCGGCCGAATTGCGCGCGGCGAGCTGTGCGTTCGCCGACCTCGAGTGGTGGTCTCGCGGCGGAGCCGAGTATCCGGAGGCCACGGCGCTGACCCTCGCCGTGCGGCGGGCCGCCGGTGGCAGTTAGTACGGCGCTTCGCGCTAGGCGGAGGCGCCGGCGCGGATCCGGGCTGCGCGCGACTTCTTGCGAGCGCCGTTGCGGGCGTGGATCGCGCCACGCTGGACGGCCTTGTCGATTTTCGAGACGAGGTCGCGATGCTCGGAGTCGGCCGAATCGGCGTCGCCCGACGCGGTCGCCGTTTCGAGGCGCCGGAAGTGTGTCTTGACCGCGCTCGTCAGGCGGCGATTCTCGACTCGCTCGCGCTCGGTGCGGGTGATCCGCTTCTTCTGTGATGCGATGTTGGCCATCTCGCGGCGGCGAAGGATAGCCGCACGCCCACGGGGTTCGGGGTGAGCGAGGAGCGCGAGCCGAAGCGGCGCGAGCGGCCCTCGATGCCACCGACCTTCCTCGCGACCGAGGACCCGGGCGAGGAGGAGATCGCCGCCGCGCGCTCGGGCCGCGCTGGTCGCCTCGCCCGCTCGACCGCCTTCTTCTCGATCGCAACCGCCGCCTCGCGGGTTGCCGGCCTCGTCCGCGAGATCGTCGCCGCCGGCTACTTCGGCGTCACCGGGCCGATGTCGGCGTTCACGATTGCCTTCCAGCTCCCGAACCTGGTCCGCAGCCTGTTCGCCGACGCCGCGATCCAGGCGGCCTTCGTTCCCGTCTTTACCGAGTTCCTCGAGCGCGGCGACAAGCGCGAGGCGATGAAGCTGGCGTCGACGCTGATCTTCATGGTCGCGCTGATCCTCGGCGCGATCACCGCGCTGTTCATCCTGCTCGCGCCGCTCGTGATGAAGATCTTCGCGCCCGGTTACTCGGGCGAGCTCTTCGACCTGACGGTGATGCTCTCCCAGCTTCTCTTCCCGATCCTCGTCCTACTCGGGATGACCGGGATGGTCGTCGGCATCCTCAACAGCTACGACCGCTTCGGCGCCTTCGCGCTCTCGCCGCTGTTCTGGAACATCGCGATCATCGCCGTGCTCGTCGGGCTCGCTCCGGCCTTCCCCGAGGGCGATGAGATCTACGCCTACGCGATCGGCGTTCTCGTCGGCACCGTCGTCCAGCTCGCGATCCCCGCCTTCGATCTGCGCAACACCCCGTTTCGCCTGCAGCGCGTGTTCGACTGGCGCAGCCCGGCGGTCCGACGTGTGCTGCTCTTGATGCTGCCGGTGACGATCAGTCTCGGCCTGATCAACTTCAACTTCCAGATCAACAGCTTCTTCGGCACGTTGATCCCCGACACTTCGATCGCCGAGCAGGCGCCGGCCGCGATCGACAAGGCGTTCCGGGTCTACATGCTGCCGCAGGGCATCTTCTCGGTCGCCGTCGCCACCGTCCTTTTCCCGACCCTCGCCCGCTTCGCCGCTCGCCGCGACTACGACCGCCTGCGCACGACGATGGCGACCGGAATGCGGCTGATCATCTTCCTGCTCGTCCCCGCCGCCGCGGCGATCCTCGTCCTCTCCGAGCCGATGATCCGGCTGATCTACGAGCGCGGCGAGTTCGACGCCGAGCAGACCGAGATCGTCGCCACCGCGCTCTTCTGGTTTGCCTTCTCGCTTCCCTTCAACGGCCTTTTCCTGCTCATGGCACGCACCTTCTTCAGCCTCCAGCGCCCGTGGCTTCCGACGACGATCTCGCTCGTCAACCTGCTGATCACCGGCCTCATCTCCTTCGCCCTCTACAAGCAGTTCGAGGTCGCCGGAATCGTTGCCGCGACGGCGCTCGCTACCGCGGCCAGCGTCGTCGCCCAGGCGATCCTGCTGCGACCACGGCTCGGCGGGCTCGAGCTGCCCAAGTTTGCCTCGAGCGCCGTGCGGATCGTGATCGCCTCGGGTGCGCTGGCGGCTGTCTCCTATCTGGTCTGGCGGGCGCTCGACGAAGCGCTCGGGCGAGAGCTCGGCGGCCAGCTGGTCTCGATGGGCGTCGCGCTCGCCGCGGGCGCCGCTGTTTACGCTGGCGCCGTGTACGCGCTGCGACTGCCCGAGTTGGACCAGATCACAAGGCTGCTGCCGGGCAGGCGCTCGAGCGATCGGGGCGAGGGCGAGTGACCGACCCGTCCGCACCACCGCAAGGCCCGCTCACTCACCGGATGGCCAACTACAACGATCCGCCGCAGCCGCTCGGCGGCTTTGCGACGACGATCATCGTCTTCCTCGTCCTGATCGCAACCTTCTCCCTGTTCAATCTGATCGGCGATCTCGCCTACATCGGCGTGCTCGGCGAGTTCGGTAACGGCGAGGCGAGCGCGAGCGATGTCGAGGACGTCCAGATCGCGCTCGGCGCACTCAGCATCTTCGGTTTCATCTTCGCCTGCCTCGCCGCGGGCTTCTTCATCGCCTGGATGTATCGCGCCTACCGAAACCTCGAGCGAATGTCCGTAGCCGGCATGCGCTACGAGTCGGGCTGGGCGATCGGCGCCTGGTTCATACCCTTCTTCAACCTGCTCCGGCCGAAACAGATCATCGATGACATCTGGCGGGCGGGCGAGGCCGGGGTCGAGGTTCGCGACGATTCCTGGCGAAGGCGGCAGGTGCCGATGCTGCTCCACTGGTGGTGGGGGATCTGGGTCGCGTCGTTCATCGTCGCCGTCGCCGTCGGGATCCTCTCCTTCGACCCCGAAGCGACCGCGATCGGCGTCGAGGACGTCGACAATGTGCGGACGACGACCTCGGTTGCGCTGATCTCGGTCGCCTGCCAGATGATCGCCGCCGTGCTCGGCTGCTTGGTCGTCCGCAGGATCACCAAGCGCGGCGACGCGCTTCGAACCGCTGTCTTTGGCGCGGCTCAGACCGAGGCCGCCGAGGCGCAGGCCGCGTACGCTCAGTCGACGCCGGCTCCGCTCCCGCCCGCCTCGCCGCCGCCCGGCGCCGCTCCCTACGCCGCACCGCCGACAGCCCCCCTGGCCTCGCCGATCCCGCCCGGGCCGGCGCCACCTGCGCCACCGCCCGAGGCCGCCCCCCCGCTTACCGCCGACGCCGACGGCAAGATGACTTGTGACATCTGCGGCTGGCGCTTCAACGACGAGCCGAGCGCCCGCAAGCACGTCGAGACCCACCACCCCGGCGCCGGCTGATCAGCTGATGCAATCGCGTTTCCTCCGCGCTATCATTGCTAGCAATTCCCAGGAGGCGCGCCCGTGGCGGCGGTGAGTATTCGAGATCTCGATGACCAGGTGAAGGAGCGGTTGCGGGTCAGGGCGGCTCACAACGGCCGATCGATGGAGGCGGAGATCCGCACCATCCTCGCTGATGCAGTGAGCGAGTCGAGTGGCTCGGAGGGCCTGTTCACGGTGCTGCTGGACCGTTTCGGGGAGATCGGCGGTGTCGAGCTCGAACTACCCGGTCGGGCCACCCCGACTCGAGCCGCTGACCTCTCCGGGTGATCGTCCTAGACACCAACGTCACGTCAGAGCTGATGAGCTCCTCGCCGTCGCCCGCGGTGACCTCCTGGGTGCGGGCTCGCAGTGCCTCCGAGCTCTACACGACGTCAATCACGCTCGCGGAGATCCGCTACGGCATCGAGCGGCTGCCCGGTGGTCGTCGTAGGGACCTGCTCAGGTCCTCGGCCGAAGAGGTGTTCTCTGCCTTCGCCGACCACGTCTTGGCGTTCGATGCGACTGCAGCGGTGGAGTACGCGGGGATCGTCAGCTCCCGAGAGCGCAGCGGGGCGCCGATCGACGGGTTCGACGCACAGATCGCCGCGATCTGCCGCGCGTATGGCGCGGTCCTCGCTACCCGCAATGCCAAGGACTTCCGCGACGCCGGCGTCGAGCTCGTCGACCCGTGGCGGGAGGGGCTATGAGGGGTCGGCACCAAACAGCGCACCACGGCTAACCGCATTTCGCGCGATGCAGCAGCGCGAGCGCTACCGCGGAGAGCGCTCCTCCGCATGGAGAGCGGGAGCTTGCGAGCGGCGATAATGTCCCTATGTCGCGGCATAACGTGGAAATGGTTCGATCTGTCTACGGCGCGATTTCCCGGGGGGACAGCGCCGCCGTGCTCGAGGCCTATGACCCGGACGTCACGTGGGACTTCACTCACAGTCCATTCGCGAGCGTCTTCAAGAAGACCGTGTATCGAGGACACGACGGGATCCGAGGCTTGATGCATGAGCGCCTCGAAGAAGCCTGGGGAGAGTTCGACGACGAGCTCGTAGAGCTGATCGACGCCGGCGACTACGTGATCTCCGTTGTCAATAGCGGCGGCCGCGGGCGCGCAAGTGGGATCGAAGTCGAGCGAACGCATGCTGGGAAGTGGACGATCCTGAACGGCAAGGTGAAGCGGGTGGAGTGGTTCGGCAGTAGAGAGCAGGCTCTCGAAGCTGCCGGCGACACAAGCTGACCAAGCGGTCGCTTTGGACGGTTCGTCGTCCGAACCGGTTACTCCGCCAGCCCGGCGGTTTCGAGGGCCTCCTCTCGTGTGACGAACCACACGACCCGCACGACCTTGCCCTCGCGAAGGGTCCACAGGAGTGCGAAGGGTCGCTCGACCTCGATGCCACTCGCGCGTCCTCGCGCGTGTCTGGTGACGACGGAGATCACGTGCTCGCCGCCCGCATCGATCAGCTCCTCGTAGTCGTACTCGATGCTCCCCCATGCGTCATGCCACTCGCGGAAGAAGTTTCGGAGCCCCTCATGCCCGCGAGAGACGCCAGACGTGCCCGCGACGCCTGCGAGTCCGAGCCGAGACGCATCTAGCTCGACTTCCGGGTCGTACAGGGCGAAAACGGTCGCCGCGTCGCGGGAGGCTGCGGCCTCGTAGACCCGTCGCACGATCTCAATGTTCTCCTCCGACATCGCCCGCGCAGTATCTCGCGTCGAAGTGCTGGCGCTACCGCGAAATCCCGGTCGCTTCGAGAGCCTCGCTTTGGTCGGAGAAGAACGCCCATCGAACCACCTTGCGCTCGCGCAACGTGAAGACCAACGCGTATGACGGCACCTCGACTTCGACGCCGCTAAGTCGACCACGGTTTCGCTGGCCGCTGATCAGCGCCACGACGCTATCCGCCGAGTCCCTGAGCTCGTAGTCAAATACATCTATTGGTTGCCAGGCTGCCAGCCATGCGCCCCAATAGGCGCGTACTCCCTCGTGTCCGTAATAGAGGTTCGCGATCTCCGGGACGTGATCGCCGCTCCGCGTCGCATCCCACTCGATCTCAGGGTCGTAGTGCTCGAAGACGTCGTGGTCCCCGGCCTTGAACTTTTCGAGCAGCATTTCGACGATCTGAATGTTTTCCAAGGACACCAGGCGAAGTATCTCGTGACGCTGATCGTTTCGCTTCTCATCCCAGAGCAGAAGGTCCCGCGCTCAGCAGGTCTGCCGGAACGCCTTCAAGCTGTAGCGCTTGAAGATCGTCGAGAAACCGCTCTCGAGCGAGGCCTTGCAGAACTTGCTCGTGGCGATCTCGTACTCGGCGCCGAAAACCGGCTTGCCGTCGGCGATGAAGCGCTCGAGCACGTCGCACTCGCGGTACTGGAAGCACTGCTCGTTGACGGCGAAGTCGAAGTAGGGGAGCAGCTGCTTGACCTGGCCGAGGTCGTTCTTCAAGCCGACCACCATCGCGCGCTCGTGGACGGCGTCGGCGACCCAGGTGTTGTAGGCGAGTTGGTCGGAGCCTTTGAGCGGGAAGCCCGAGCGGTTCTGGTAGGCGTCGACGTTGTCGGGCTCGACCGCGTCGAACCCCTTTGCCGCGCATGTATCGAGCCGCGCCTCGATGATCGGCCGCAGCTTCGAGAGCCGGCGGATGTCGAGCCAGCGCTCCTCGTCGAAGCGGTCGAGACGCTCGCCGAGCAGCGAACGGGGAAAGTCCTTCGCATCCGACCGAAACGGCTCGTACGTGCCGACGCTGAGGTAACAGATCGCCTTGTCGCCCTGGGCGTGGATCGCTTCAACGACCTCGGCGCTCTCGTCGATGTCGATGTCGTAGACCGGCGCCGGGACCGAGAGGTCGATCTTGCCCTGCAGCTGCCACTGCCAGGGCTCGGTCGTCGGCTCGGGGTCCCAGCAGGGGGCGAAGCTGTTGGCCCTACAGGGGACCGGCTCCGGCAGAGCGCCCGCCGCGGGCGAGGCCGTCGCGACAAGCGACGCTCCGAAGAGAAGGACAACCAACCAGCGCATCTCCACAGGCTAAGCGGACCCGTCACTACCCTCGATCCGCCCATGGAACGCATCCGCAACTTCTCGATCATTGCCCACATCGACCACGGCAAGTCGACCCTCGCCGACCGCATCCTCGAGATCACAGGCGCGATCGATCCAAAGAAGATGCGCGCCCAGGTGCTTGATTCGATGGACCTCGAGCGCGAGCGCGGGATCACGATCAAGGCGCAGGCGGTCCAGGTC
>JBPCRS010000028.1:0-8798 GCA_050996575.1 Solirubrobacterales bacterium | reverse complement strand
GTTCGTGTGGCGGACCGCCAACACCCATCTCCAGGGTGGGGGGGGGGGGGGAAAAAAGAAACCCAAGCGGAGGGCGAAGCGACCCTACGTCGAGCTCTTTCGCGCCGCGAAGCCCGTCCTCCTCGGCGACGGTGAAGACCAGTTCGAGGCCGACCCGCGGCGGGCTGACCGCCGCCCGCGCCGCGAGCTCGACGAGAACCGTGACCGCGGCCTTGTTGTCGGCGCCGAGGATCGTCTCGCCGGCGCTTCGGTAAACGCCGTCGGCGAACGCGACCTCGACCGGCGCCTCGTGCGGCACGGTGTCGAGATGGGCGCAGAACAACACCCACCCCTCCCCCGTTCCGGGAACGCGGGCGATCAGGTTGCCCGCCCCGGCGCGCGCCGGGGCAGCGGAATCATCCTCGATGATCTCGACCCCGAGCGTCCGGAGCTCGCCGACCACGTCGTCGGCGACCGCCCGCTCGGACCCGGTCGGGCTGGCGATCTCGCAAAGCCGGACGAAGCGCTCGAGCATTCTCTTGCTCACCGGCGAGAGGCTATTCGGCGGGCCACGCTAACCACCGTGCGCTCCACGCACCTCGGCTCGAACTTCACTTGGGCGTGTGTGAAGCGGAGCGGAACGAGACCAGAAACCAGGTGCTGCTGGTCTCGGCGCCGATCTTTGGCCTGCTGTGCTGGCGTACGGTGATAGCGCAAGCCGTCGGTCTCGACGACGAGCCCCAGCGAGGGAAAGAAGAAGTCGACGCGACCCCTACCGATGCGGCACTGAGTGACGGGGGTGGGAAGTCCGGCGCGGCGAGCAATCGGCAGAAATAGCGCCTCGAGCTCGCTATCCGTCAGCACGAAGGCGTGGCGGGTGAGGAGGTCGCGAAGCGGTCGAACGCCGGGCTCACCGTTTCTCGAGCCCAGCGCGGCGAGCAGGGCATCGGGATCGATGAGGTCGCGCTTGTCGGCCTCGTTGACGGCGCGTTCGAGCTGCCTGGGGGTAAGCCCTGTCGCGATGTCGAGCAGGGTTCGAATCGGGCTCGTGACGTATGCCGCTCGCAGTTCCCACATCCTCCGAACGAAGGATTGAACGATCGCCTCCCCCATCGGGGGGTCAATGCTTCAAACGCTGGAGTTCGCCCCCCCGACTCAGAGCTGGCCGGCGGCTCGGCGGCCGTCGGCGTGATTCTGGAAGACCTCCATCCGCGACGGAAGCTCGCCGTGAAAGGAGAAGAGCCAGGCGATCGGCTGCGTCAGCGAGACGTTGCTGCCCCGGGTGCGAAGCTCGGCTGTGCTGATCACGAGAACATGATCCTCGGTCTCGATCATCTCCTCGACCGAGAGGTCCATCTCCTCCCATAGGTCGCCGAGGTCGCGCCCCCAGCGCTCGATCCCCTCGCGACCGCGATAGGGCTCCCCGGCGGCAGCGGCCAACCGCGTGTGGAGCTCAGCGTCAGGATGGACCTCGTCGTCGCGGACAGTGCGATCGCCTGCGGTCCAGCGCTCGAAGAATCTCTCGACGACTGCCAGTCGGTCCGAGGACATCGCGCACCGACGCCGGAGGACTCAGCCCCGCCGGACCCGGATGCCGCCGACCTCGGAGCCCTCAATGTCCGGGTGTTCGGCGGTCTCGGGGGGGCGATCCAATGCGCGGGCTGCTGCGGCGCCGATGAAGTCGCGGAACAGCGGCTCGGGGCGGTTCGGTCGCGACTTGAACTCGGGGTGGAACTGCGAGGCGACGTAGAACGGATGGTTGGGAAGCTCGATCACCTCGACCAGCCGGTCATCGGGCGAGGTTCCCGATGCAATCAGGCCCTCGTCCTCTAGCCTGCGGCGGAGCATGTTGTTGACCTCGTAGCGATGGCGGTGGCGCTGGTAGATCACCGCGTCGCCGCCGTAGATCTCGCGCGCCTTCGTGCCTTCGTGAAGCTTGACCGGGTCGGCGCCGAGTCGCATCGTGCCGCCCATCTCGGTCACCTCCTTCTGCTCGGGGAGCAGGTCGATCACCGGAAACGGGGTCTCGGGGTCGAACTCGGCCGAGTTCGCCCCGTCCATGCCGGCGAGGTGGCGGGCGAACTCGACGACGGCGATCTGCATACCGAGGCAGATGCCGAGGAACGGGATTCGGCGCTCGCGCGCGATCTGTGCGGCCCGTACCTTGCCCTCGATGCCGCGCTCGCCGAACCCGCCGGGGATCAGGATTCCGTCGGCGAGTTCGAGCCGGGCCTCGTCGAGGTCCTCGGAGTCGACGAGATCGACGGTGACATCGACCCCGTGCTCGAAGCCACCGTGGTTGAGCGCCTCGATCACCGACTTGTAGGCGTCGGCGAGCTGCACGTACTTGCCGACGAGGGCGATCCGCACGCGACCGTCGGCTTCGTCGGCGCGCCGGACGAGCTGCTCCCATTCGGTGAGATCCGCCTTCGGTGCGTCCTCGACGTTGAAGTGATCGAGGACGAGGTCGTCGATGCCCTCGGCGCGGTAGACAAGCGGCACCTTGTAGATGTTGTCGACGTCACGGGCCGAGATAACCGCCTCCTCGGGCACCGAGGCGAAGAGCGCGATCTTCTGGCGGATCTCGCGGTCGAGCCCCCGCTCCGAGCGGCAGAGCAGGGCGTGCGGCTGGATTCCGATTCGGCGCAGCTCGTTGACCGAGTGCTGGGTCGGCTTCGTCTTCAGCTCGCCGGCGTGGCCGATATAGGGGACGAGCGTCAGGTGCATGAACATGCAGCGGTTTGCGCCGAGCTCGGAATAGAGCTGGCGGATCGCCTCGAGGAAGGGCAGCGACTCGATGTCGCCGACCGTGCCGCCGATCTCGGTGATCACGAAGTCGACCGCCTGCGACTCGGAGACGATCAGGATCCGCTGCTTGATCTCGTCGGTGATGTGCGGGATCACCTGGACGGTGCCGCCGAGGTAATCGCCGCGGCGCTCGCGCTTGATCACCGCGTTGTAGACCGCGCCCGCGGTGACGTTCGAGGCCCGCGAGGTGTTCGCGTCGGTGAAGCGCTCGTAGTGGCCGAGGTCGAGGTCGGTCTCGGCGCCGTCCTCGGTGACGAACACCTCGCCGTGCTGGAACGGGCTCATCGTCCCCGGGTCGACGTTGATGTAGGGGTCGAACTTCTGTAGCTGGACCCGGAAGCCGCGATTGACGAGTAGGCGGCCGATAGAGGCCGCCGCGATTCCCTTGCCGAGGGCCGAGACGACGCCGCCAGTGACGAAGATGAACTTTGTTTCGCCTGCGCTGGGGCTCCGACTCATCTGCCAAGCGAGTCTAGATAACGCAGGGGCGGAACTCGCTCGATCAGAGTGCCCAAACTGCGGAACTCGCCGTAGGCGGTTACGGCGATGATCACCGCGAGAGCGATCAGGCGGCCGGTTTCGTCGAGGCTGAGGAGGATCCAGATTCCGGCGAGCGCGCCGAGCACGTTCGAGCCGCTGTCGCCAAGCATCGCCCGCTCACGAAGCGTGTACGCCGCGCCGACGACGACCGGCGCGACGAGCGGGCCGAGCAGCTCGAGCGGCGCAAGCGTCCAGGCTCCGATACAGAGACCAACAGCGATCAGCCCGAACACTTTCTCGGCTCGGCCGGGACCGGTGTCGAAGAGGTTGAGCATGTTCGTCGCGAGCAAGAGCAGGGCGATGTCGGCGACGTACTGTCCCCCTTCCTCGCCCCGGCGCGCGAGCACGAACGAGGCAAGCGCGAGCGCACCGAGCGCCTTGATCGCACCGGTCGAGAGGTTGCCCGAGAGCACCGCGCCGGCGTGGCCGCGCCAGCCGCGGGCGGTGTCGGTGGCAGCGCCGCGGCCGAGGGCGTCGTCGAAGAGGCCGAGGAAGGCGATGCCGACGACGTAGGTCATCCAGCGCCCGAACTCGGGCTCGAGCAGGCGTTCGTCGACAAGCGCATCGAGCGGAGCGATCGGCGCCAGGGCTACGAGCGCGGAGGCGACCGTCGCCGCGCCGAGTGGAAAGGCGAGCTCCTGGCCGCGATAGTTGGGCCGGGTCATCCCCGCCGCGATCAGCGCGCGGTAGCCGGCTGGCACCACCGCCACCGCGACGACGGCCGAAAGCGCGATCGAGATCCAGCTCATCGGTATCGGTTCACGCGGTCAGCGACCGCCACCGCCGCCACCGCCGGACTCGCGGTCGGGCGCCGCCGGGACCAGGTCGGGAAGCTCGCGGTCGGCGGTCTCCTTGATCCCGAAGTTGCCCTCGTTGCCGAGCAGGGCGAAGACTGCCGAGAGCTTGCCCGAAGTCAGGTCGAGGCTGTCGACGGTCGGGATGTCCTCGGCGTCGAAGATCGGCACGGTCGAGGGAGACGTGGTCGATAGCTCGACCGCGACCGAGGGCTTGCCGGTGTCGTGGACACCCTCGAGCAGGCCTTTCTCGAACCGGTCGAGCGAGGCCTGCTCCGCTTCGGTCAAGCCCTCGACCGGCGCGGTCGTCAGGATCACGTCGTCGATCGGCTCGGGTGAGCCGCTGAAGCGGGAGAGCAGCTGATCGCGGCCGCGGTCGATCAGGCGTCCGCCTTCGACCAGCTGAGCGCCCAGCGTGCGGCCAAGCCGCTCCTCGGTGGCGGCGTCGGGAAGGTTCTCGAGCTGCGCTCCGAGCAGGTCGGCGATCTCGGCGAGGTCGGGGGGGTCCCTGACGACGGCGACCTTCGAGAGCTGACCCCCGGTCGGCTCGACCGTGGCCTCGATCTCGCGGGCGAGGCTCTCGGGGAGCTCGCCGAGCGCGATCACGCCGATTCGATCGCCCTCGAGCCGACCGTCGACAAGCGGTGGATAGACACGCAGCCCGAAGTCCTGCTCGCGCTCGAGTACGGCGGCGAGCTCGTCCTCGCGGACCCGTGACTCCTCGAGGTCCGATTGCAGGCTCTCCTCGAGGTTCGCAGCGGTACCGCTGATCACGTCCTGGCCGAAGCCGGCGCCGATCACGATCCCGATCGCGAGCGCGGCGAAGATCGCGATGATCGAGAACGCGTGGTATCGAGCGGAGTAGCCCAAGACCCGCGGAAGGCTAGCTTCGCGAGGCTAGATGATTGATTCCCAATCGGCGTGTGCGCGAGGATTGGGAATCAATCATCTAGGGTCGGTCATCTAAAGGTCCAGCAAGACGCGGAGCTTCAGCCAGACCAGCTCGGCGAGGTCGTTGAGTGCCGGGACGCTGATGATGATCGCCGTCAGGAGCAGCACGGTGACGAGGCCGAAGAGGACGATGTGCGGTCCCGCGACCGAGGGCCGGTAAAGCCGTGAGACGCCCTTCGCGTCGACCAGCGTCTCGCCGATCCGAAGCCGGGTGAGAAAGGTCGAGGACATTCCGGCGCGGTTCTTGCCGAGGAACTCCTCGAGGTTGAAGTGCGCGCCGACGCTGACGATCAGCGCGGCGCCGCGCTCGTAGGCGATCAGCATCGCGATGTCCTGGCTCGTTCCCGAAGCGGGCAAGATCACCGACCCCAGCCCGAGCTCGGCAAGCCGCTCCTGGCCGGGCGCGCGGCCGTCGGGATATGCGTGAACGATCAGCTCGGCGCCGCTAGAAAGCGCGTCGTCGCTCGCCGAGTCCATGTCGCCGAGGATCACGTCGGGCTTCATCCCCACCTCGAGGATCGCGTCGGCACCGCCGTCGACGCCGACGAGCAGCGGCCTGACGTCGCGGATGTACCCACCGAGCGCCTGCAGATCGCGGCGATAGGTCGGCCCGCGGACGACGATCAGAACGTGGCGATCGCGAAACTCGGTTCGCGTCGGCGGAAAGTCGAGCCGGCCGGTGAGCAGCTCGCCCTCATCCTCGATGTGGGTGATCGTGTTGCGAGCAAAATCGGCGATCGCCTCGTCGACCGATTCCTGTTGCTCGGCGAGCATCGTCCGCAGCGCCGCCAGGTCGAGTGCGGTCCCCTCGACGAGCAGGTCGCCGTTGCTGCGCACCTCGCCGCCATCGACGACGAGCCTCTGGCCGTCTTCTACCTCCTCGAAGAGCTGTGATCCGGGAGCGTCGACGAGTCGAACCCCGGCCTCAACGAGGACCAGGGGACCGGCATTCGGGTAGCGCCCGGTCGAGGAGACGGCGCAATTGACGACCGCGCGGACACCCGATTTGGCGAGGTCCTCGGCCGCCATCGGGTCGAGGTCGGCGTGGTCGATGATCGCGACGTCTCCCGGACGCAGCCGCTTGACCAGGTCCTTGGTCTTCTTGCCCAGCCTGGCGACACCGTGGACGGGACCGGTTGAATCGTCGACTCGCTCTCGCCGCGGTCGGAGCCGGCGCGATCGCTCCCCGATTGCCATGCGCCGCAGGTTACGCGGGCGGAGCGCCTATGCGGCGAGCAGCTCGCGTGCGTGGCGGCTGGCGGCCTCGTCGGCGCGGTCGGCGCCGAGCATCCGGCAGATCTCGGCGACCAACTCCTCGCCCTCGACCCGCTCGACCCCGGCCCGGGCCGCTCCGACCGCAGTCGACTTCTCGATCCGGAAGTGGCGCGAGGCGAGCGAGGCGACCTGGGGCAGATGGGTGATGCAGACGACCTGGCGCGACTCGCCGATCCGCCGCAGCCGCTCGCCGACGGCGCGAGCCGTGTTGCCGCCGACGCCGGCGTCGATCTCGTCGAAGACGAGGGTCGGCGAGCGCTCGGTCGAGCCGAGCCCGCTGAGCGCGAGCATCACCCGCGAGAGCTCGCCGCCCGACGCCGCGTCGCGAAGCGGGCCGGCGGGCATGCCGGGGTTGGTCGCGAGCTGAAGCTCGACCGTCTCCCGCCCCGAGGCGGAGAAGCCCTCGCCGCCGCCGCCGGCAGCCGCGACCGGCTCGAGCACGACCTCGAGCGACGCGCCTTCCATCGCCAGATCCTCGAGCTCGACCGCGACCCTGCGCTCGAGCTCGCCGCCCAGCCGCTCACGCTCGGCGCTCAGGTCCGCTCCGAGCCGGGCCCTCTCCGCGATCGCAGTGGCCAGCCGCTGCTCGAGCTCGGCTGTCAGCTCTCCGGTTCCCTCGAGCTCGGCGATCCGCTCGCGACACTGCTCGGCATGAGCGAGGACCGCCTCGACCGTCCCGCCGTGCTTTCGGCGCAGCCGATCGAGCGTCTCGAGCCGCTCCTCGACCTGTTCGAGCCGAGCCGGGTCGGCATCGAGCCCTTCGACGTAGGAGCGCAGCTCGGCGCCGAGGTCGCCTGCCTCGATCGCCACCGCGCGCAGGCGCCCGGCGACCGCGTCGAGGCCGCGGTCGACGCCGTTGAGCGGTGCGAGCGCCCCATCGGCGGCCGCGACAAGCGCGGCGACCGATGCCTCGGCATCCTCGCCGGTGCCCGAGATCGCCGCCAGCGCGGTCGCGGCGCCGGTGCGAAGCCCGTCGGCGTGCCGCAGCCGCTCGCGCTCGGCGTCGAGGTCGGCCTGCTCATCCGGATCGGGCGCGGCCTTCTCGATCTCGTCGAGCTCGTAGCGCAGCAGGTCGAGGTCGCGCTCGAGAGCGCCGTCGCGCTCGCGAAGCTCCTCGAGCCGTCGCGTCAGCGCAGCGATCTCGGCATGGGCGGCGCGATAAAGGTCGCGGCGCTCGAGCTGCTCGGCACCACCGAGGCCGTCGAGGATTTCCGCCTGCGCGGCGGCGAGGGTCAGCTTGCGGTGCTCGTGCTGGCCGTAAAAGGCGATCAGGCGGGCGCCGAGCGCGCGCAGGTCCGAGGCCGAAGCCGAGCGGCCGCCAACGAAGGCACTGGTCCGCCCCGACGCACCGACCCGTCGGCCGAGGACGATCTCCTCGGCCCCCTCGGGCATCCGCTCGGCGAGCTCGGCGAGCTCGGGATCGTCGAACAGGCCGGCTGGGATCGCGAAGACGCCCTCGACGTAGGCCTCCTCGGCTCCCGGGCGGACGATCTGCGCCCGGGCACGGCCGCCCATCAGCAGGTCGAGCGAGTGGGCGAGCACAGTTTTGCCGGCGCCGGTCTCACCGGTGATCGCGTTCAGGCCCTCGCCGAAGCGAAGCTCCGCGCGCTCGATCAGGAGCAGGTTCTCGATCCGCAGCTCGTGCAACATCGTCGACGATGGTTCTAGCGCCGCGGGCGGCGGATTCTCCCCGGCAGGCTCGTCGCGATCAGGGGCGACCGGCGAGCTGACCGAACTTCTCCTGCATCCTCAGGTAGAAGTTGGCACCGGGAAGCTGGGCGAGCCGGGCAGCATTGTCGCGGAAGACGACCGCGATCTCGTCGCCGCTTGCGAGCTCGGCAACCGGCAGGCCGTCGAGCGCGATCTCGACCGGCTCGCGGCCACGCCCGTTCGAGACGTGAAGGACGTCGTCGGGAGCGACGACCAGCGGCCGCGCCGTCAGCGTGTGCGGAGCGATGAAGCTGACGACGAAGCCCTCGACGCCCCAGGCGAGGATCGGACCCTGGTTGGCGAGGTTGTAGCCGGTCGAGCCGACCGGGGTGGCGACGACGAGGCCGTCGCAGCGGACGTGGCCGACCTCCTTGCCGCCGAGCCGGGAGGAGAGCTCGGCGACGCGACCGTGCGGTCGGCGGACGAAGGAGACGTCGTTGAGCGCCAGCGGTCGCTCGACCTCGAGTTGCATGGCCAGGCCGGGCAGGTCAATTACCTCGAATTCGCCCTTGAACGCGCGCTCGAGGCCCGAGTCGAGCCCGTTGCGCTCGACCGCGGCGAGGAAGCCGATCGTGCCGAAGTTGATCCCGAAGACGGGCACGCCCGTCTCCGAGTAGCGGCGCAGCGCCTGCAGAATCGTGCCGTCGCCGCCCAGGGCGAGGCATAAGTCGGGGCTGTCCGACATCTGCTCGACGCGCCCGAGGCCGGCAGCCGCTTCGGGGTGTTTGCCGAGCTCATGCT
>JBPCRS010000019.1:0-3686 GCA_050996575.1 Solirubrobacterales bacterium | reverse complement strand
CGATCCTCGTTCGCTACGACAAGAAGTCAGAGAACTACGACGGTCTCATCCAGCTCGCCTGCGCTCTGCTCTGGTGCCGAAGGCTCGAGCGCCTCGGATGGGGCGGCGGAGTTTCTGGATAGTTTCTTAGACTGCCGCCGATGGCAACCTGGATCCTCACCGGTTCGGTCGAGAACTTCCGGATCAACGTCGAGCGCGGCTTCGACGTGATCGGGTTCAAGGAGCGGCGCCGGATTCAGGCGAGCGAGTTCGAGCCCGGCGACGAGATCGTCTTCTACGTGACCGGAGTAAAGGCGTTCGGCGGAATCGCCCGGGTGCGGTCGGGGATGTTCGAGGACCGCGAGCCGATCTGGCCGCAGGGCAAGAAGAAGCATCTCGAGCCGTATCCGTGGCGGATTGAGGCCGAGCCGATCACGATCCTCGACGAGGAGGCATTCGTCCCCGCAGAAGAGCTCGTCGAAGATCTCGAGCACGCCCGCAAGTGGCCGGCCGAGCACTGGACCCTCGCCTTTCAGGGCCAGCTGCGCACGGTCTCCGAGGCCGACGCGAAGCTGCTGCGCTCGCGGATCGAGACAGCGGTCCCCGCCTGAGCACGGCCTCTCCCGCGTGATTCACGAGCGCCACTTCACCCTCGAGGAAGCGAACGCGGAGCTTGCGCGGGTCGAGCCGATGCTGATTACATTGCGCGAGGCGAAGTCCGAGCTGCTCGACGACGAGGCGCGCGAGGCGCTCAGCGACGCCTCGCCGACCAATGGCGGCGGCGACCCGGGCAAGCAGGTCGGCGAGGCCTTCCTCGAGGTTCGGCGGATTCTCGTCGCCTTGACCGAGCTCGGGATCGTCGTCCGCGACGTCGACCGCGGCCTGATCGACTTCCCGGCGCTGCGCGGCGACGAGGAGATCTACCTCTGCTGGAAGATCGGTGAGGGCGAGATCGAGTACTGGCACGACACCGAGTCGGGCTTCGGCGGCCGTCAGCCGCTCGAAGATGGTTGATTTCACGGCCGCGCCTGCGATTTAGCAGGCGCCCAGCTGGCAGCGACGAAGTGAAGTCGAATGACTCCGGGCAGGTGCGCTTGCAAGCGAAACCTTTGCGATCTGTAAGGTTTTCGTGAGCATGGTTCGATTTGCAGCCATTCCTGTCGCTATTGCGACCTTCGGCTTGACCGTCGCCGTCGCTCACAGCCAGGGCGAGCCGACGATCGCCCCCGCGCTCGCCGACGACGATCCGGCGGCGGTGACGACGACGCCCGCCGAGTCCGCTCCGGTGGCGCTCGACAACGGCGGCGTCGGCCCCGGTGGGGACGACGGAGGCAACGGTGACGGTGGGAAAGGCGATGGCGGCAAGGGAGACGGAGGAAAGGGTGATGGCGGGAGCAGGGGCAACCGCGGCAAGCTCCGTCTTTTACGCGCCGACGCCAACCCGAACAAGGCCTGGTTCAAGGGCCGCTCGGCGGCGTTCAAGTTCGCGATCGATGGCCGGCGGCGGCGCAACGTCATCGTTCAGGTCAAGCGCAAGGGCCCCGAGCCGGCGATCGTCCGCCGCTTCGAGATCGACGATGTCCGCCCGCGCAAGGTCCGAACGGTGAAGTGGGACGGCCACACCGACGGTGGCAAGAAGTACGCGCGCCAGGGCACCTACAAGTTCAAGGTGCGGGCTAAGCACGGCGGTCCGGCCGTAGCGAAAGGCGCCGCAGGTAAGCCCGAGGCCGGCTTCTACAAGCACAAGTTCCCGATCCGCGGAGCTCATACCTACGGCGCGGGGCTCGGCGACGGCCGCGGACACCGCGGCGTCGATGTCTTCGCCCGCTGTGGGACTCCGCTTCAGGCGGCGCGCGCGGGCCGCGTCCAGAACAAGGCCTTCCAGGGCTCGGGCGCCGGCCACTACCTCGTCATCGACGGCAAGAAGACGGGCAAGGACTACGTCTACATGCACATGAAGAACGCCTCGCGTTTTGCCGAGGGCGACAAGGTCCGCACAGGCGATCGGATCGGCGCGGTCGGAGAGACCGGCAGCGCGCAGGGGTGCCACCTCCACTTCGAGCTCTGGGGCGCGCCCGGCTGGTATGAGGGCGGCGAATTCCTCGATCCCGTCCCGAAGATGCACGCCTGGGACCGCTGGAGCTGACTCAAGACCCCGTTAGGTTTGGAGGGCTTCGCGAATGAGTCGGCGGTCGTGGGCGTGGTCGAGGAGGGACTCGGCTTCGTCGGGGCTGAGCCAGCGGATCTCGTCGACCTCGTCGTTGGCGCTGAACTCGCCGCCGCGCGGGCTCATCAGCCAGTAGCGGACCCGCTTTGGGCGGCCCTTGCGGTCCTCGTAGGTCGCCGATGAGAGCTCGGCGCCGAGCTCGCACTCGAGTCCCGTCTCCTCGGCGACCTCGCGCAACGCTGCTTCCTTCCAGTTCTCGCCGGAGTCGAGCTTTCCCTTCGGCAGCGACCAGTCGTCGTACTTCGGGCGGTGGACCGCGACGATCTCGGGGCCGTCGGAGGTGTCGCGAACGACGACACCCCCGGCGGCTCGAACCTCGTCGCTCACTTAGGCGAGCGCGAGGGCGAGATCTGCTGAGGCGGACTCGATCGCCTCGGCGAGCTCGCCGATCTTCGGCAGCGCCTCCGGGTCGCAGGCCAGCCCGACGGCGAGCGAGCCCACATACGAGACGGCCGCAACCCGCAGCGCGTGGCGGTCGGCGGGCTCGGCGATCGAGAGGAACCCGGCGGCGCGAGCGCCGTTGACGTAGACCGGCTCGGCCGGCCCGGGGACATTCGAGATCGAGACGGCGAAGTCGCGCGGGCCCGAGGAGATCCGGGTGACACCCCGGTAGAGCGGCCGAAAGCGCGAGATCGCGTGGAAGAAATCAAATAGCTCCTGGGCGTCGCCGCTCTCCTTGCGCTTCGTCGTCTCGACGTTGATCAGCCGTATCCGCTCGAACGGGTCGGCGATGTCGAGGCGTAAATCGACGTTGAGGTAGGAGTCGCGGTTGCCGAGGTCGCCGGCGCCATCGTCGCGCCCGTGCAGGCTGACCGGGACCTGCGCGCGAAGCGCCCCGCGCGAGCCTCCCCCCTGCCCTTCGAGCCATGAGCGAAGCCCCCCGGCGACCGAGGCAAGCAAGACGTCGTTGAGGGTGACGTGGCCGCCGAGCCGGGTCGTCGCCAGGTGCGCGATCCCCTTCAGCTCATCGAGGTCGAGCCACGCCGCGGCGATTTCACGGCGGGGCCCGATCCGCCGGTCGAGCACCGAATCGCCGCCGATCGGCAGCAGCTCGCGCGCCACCGTCGCCGGAAACTTCGCCACCTCGCGCGCGCCCTCGGCCCAGCGGCCGGGATCGCGCGCACCCTGAAACGCACCGGCGACCGCCCCGGGGACGTCGCCGATCCGCTTCACCACCGATCCCCTCGCGACGTCGAGTGCCGAGGGCTCGGGCCCGGGCGACCAGTCGTCGGGCCCGGTGGGGGGCGGGTCGGGAACGTCGTCCCAGAACAGCGCGCGGGCGAAGCGCTGCGAGGTGATCCCGTCGGCGAGGCAGTGATGGATCCGCATCACGACGCCGGCCGAACCGCCGATCATCGGCACGAGGTCGACCCGCCACAGCGGCCGCTCGTGGTCGAGGCGCTGCTCGAACAGCTTCGCCGCCTCGGCGAGTAGTCCGGGCCCGCCGACGGGCGCCTCGAGCTCGACCTCGCCGACGTGG
>JBPCRS010000230.1:0-9343 GCA_050996575.1 Solirubrobacterales bacterium | reverse complement strand
CCACCGGCCTAGCCCTCCGCCGAAACTCCGTCGGCTGCGCCCGCCGAGCCCGCCGCCGGGGCTCCCGAGTCACCGAAGGAGGGCTAGATGACTGATCCCACGAACTCACGCACGCGAATGACGCACGGACACACTTCGCCGGATCGCGCCCGTGCTCCTCGCGCGTGCCAACCGGCACGCGCTTCGTCCCCCGGCCACGACCGACTCGGTGCCGTGCGCCCTCGCGCACGCGATTCCGTGGGATCAGTCATCTAGTGGCGGAGATAACCGCCAAGCAGGTGAAGGAGCTTCGCGAGCGCACCCAGGCCGGCGTGATGGATGCCAAGGCCGCGCTGACCGAGGCCGACGGCGACATGGACAAGGCGGTCGACGTCCTCCGCGTCAAGGGCCAGGCTTCGGCGGCGAAGCGCGCCGGTCGCGGCACCGCCGAGGGCGTCGTCGCCTCCTACATCCACGCCAACCACAAGATCGGCGTCCTCGTCGAGGTCCAGTGCGAGACCGATTTCGTCGCTCGCAACGAGGACTTCCAAGCGTTCGCCGACGACATCGCGTTGCACATCGCCGCCGCCGAGCCGACCTTCGTCTCCTCGGACGAGATCCCCGACTCAGAGCGCCAGTCCGAGCGCAAACTGCACGAGGCGAAGGCGCGCGAGGAGGGCAAGCCCGACCACGTCGTCGAGAAGATCGTCGAGGGTCAGCTCGCGAAGTGGGCGAAGGATGTCTGCCTGCTCGACCAGCAGCACGTCAACGTCGACAAGCACGACGGCAAGACGATCGAGGAGCTTCGAGCCGAGGCGGCGTCGAAGACCGGCGAGAACATCCGCATCGCCTGCTTCTCGCGCTTCCGCGCCGGCGTCGAATAGCCCCAACCTAGCGGTAACCTAAATGGGATTGTCCCCTTTAGGTTCGTCCCTTTAGGCTGCGGGCCGCAATGGCCGACGCGGTTTTCAGTCGAATCCTGCTCAAGCTCTCGGGCGAGGCCCTGATGGGCTCGCTCGAGTACGGCACCGACCCCGAGCGGGTCGAGCGGATCAGCCGCCAGATCCACGAGGTCTCCGAGCGGGGTGTCGAGATCGCCGTCGTCGTCGGCGCTGGCAACATCTACCGCGGCCTCGCCGGTGCGGCGGCCGGGATGGACCGGGCGACGGCTGACTACATGGGAATGCTGGCGACGGTGCTGAACGGGCTAACCCTCCAGGACGCGCTCGAAAAGCGCGGCGAGCACACCCGGGTGCTCTCGGCGATCGAGGTCACCGAGGTCGCCGAGCCATACATCCGCCGTCGCGCGATCCGCCACCTCGAGAAGGGCCGGACGGTGATCTTCGCCGCCGGCACCGGCAACCCGTTCTTCACCACCGATACGGCGGCGGCGCTGCGCGCGCTCGAGATCCACGCCGAGGCGATCCTTATGGCCAAGCATGGGGTCGAGGGCGTCTTCGACGCCGATCCGGCGAAGGTCCCCGACGCCAAGTTTCTGCCCGAGATAACCCACCGTGAGGCGATCGAGCGCGGGCTCAAGGTGATGGACTCGACTGCGCTTTCGCTGTGCATGGACAACGGCCTGCCGATCCATGTCTTCAACATGGCCGACGAGTCGAACATCGACCGGATACTCGACGGCGAGCGCATCGGCACGATCGTCACCAACGGCAAGCCGGTTACGGCGGGCTAGAAGTTAGGATCGCGGGAGATGTCCGACCCTGAACTGATCGACGCGCTGCTCGACGACGCCGAGGAGCGAATGGGCAAATCGGTGGAGTCGTGTCGCGGCGAGCTCGCGACGGTGCGTACCGGGCGCGCATCACCGCACCTGCTCGACCGCGTCATCGTCGACTACTACGGCGCCGAGACACCGCTTAAGCAGCTCGCCCAGGTAGCGGCAGCCGACGCTCGGTTGCTCACCCTGACCCCCTACGACAAGTCGTCGATCGCGGCGATCGAGAAGGCGATCCTCGAGTCCGACCTCGGCCTTACCCCCTCGAACGACGGCAACGTCGTCCGGCTCTCAATACCCGAGCTCAACGAAGAGCGCCGGCGCGAGCTCGTCAAGGTCGTCCACGCCGTCGCCGAGGAGGGCAAGGTCGCGATTCGCAACATCCGCCGCGACATCCTCCAGGACCTGCGCGAGATGAAGAAGGAGGGCGAGGCGGGCGAGGACGACGAGCGCCGCGCCGAGGGCGAGCTGCAACGGCTCACCGACGCCTCGACCGAGGAGATCGACACGGCGTTGAAGGGCAAAGAGGAAGAGATCCTCGAAGTTTGAGCGCCGGCCCGCGCTACGTAGCGATCATCACCGACGGCAACGGCCGCTGGGCGCAACGCGAGGGACTACCGACGCTCGATGGCCACAGCGCCGGCGCCGACGTCGTCAAGGCCCGCCTGCGCGACGCGGTCGAGTTCGGCGTCGAGGAGCTCACCGTCTACTCGTTCTCGACCGAGAACTGGGGACGCTCGCCCGACGAGGTCGCCGGGCTGATGCGGATGTTCGGCGAGCGGATCGACCGCGAGACGCCCGAGCTCGACGCCGAGGGCGTTCGGATGCGCTTCGTCGGTCGCCGCGACCGGATCGCGCCGGAGCTGGTCGAGCGGATCGAGTCGGCCGAGGAGACGACCAAGGAGAACGATCGGATCACCCTCTTCGTCTGCTTCGACTATGGCGGCCGCAGCGAGATCGTCGAGGCCGCCCGCCGATTCGACGGCGAGACCGAGGAGGAGTTCGCGGCGCTGCTCTACGCGCCTGAATTGCACGATCCCGACCTGCTGATCCGAACCTCGTGCGAGCAGCGGATCTCCAACTACCTGCTCTGGCAGTGCGCCTATTCGGAGTTCGTCTTCCGCGACGAGCTCTGGCCCGACTTCACCCGCGAGGCGTTTCGTGCGGCGCTCGACGAGTTCGAGGCGCGCCAGCGCCGCTACGGCGCCCGCTGAGCGCCGTCGGGCCGGCAACCGAGTTCCCACGCCGGCGGCGGGTCATCGAATAGCGTGAACGCGGAATGGCGTCGCGGAGAGGAGCTCGACCGCCCGAGCCGCGGCGCGGGGAAGGGCGCGGTGCTTTCGGCCGCGCTTTCGAGACCGCTTTCGGACGGGAGGAGGACGAGTCGGCCGAGCCGGGCGAGGTCGAGTCTGCCGAATCCGACTGGCTCGCCGACGCCGACCCGGACCCTCCGCCGCGGCGACAGCGCTCGGACACGCTCTCCAGGCTTCTCTGGGCGCTGCCGTGGATAGTCGTCGCGATCACGATCGTCGCGGTCGGCGGCCTGCTGTTCGCTGCAGCGATGGTGCTCTTCGCCTGCGCCGGGCTGAACGAGTTCTTCCGGATGACGAAGCGGGCGAAGCCGATAGCCCCGGTCGCTTATGTCGGCGCCGCGGCGATCATCATCGTCGCCCACTTCGAGGACCAATACGAGATCGTGATGCTGCTGCTGGCGACGTTGCCGGCACTGTTCGTCGTCGCTGCGCTGCGCAGCGAACGCCGCAACATCGCCTACTCGATCGCGGTCACGGTCTTCGCGACCGTCTGGATCGTCCTGCCTTTCTCGTACGCGGTGCTGCTCCGCGACCTTCCCCTGCACGGCGGGGCGCTTTTGATCGACGTCCTCGTCGCCACCTTTGTCGCCGACACCGCCGCTTACGCCGGTGGGCGGCTTTTCGGCCGCCATCCGCTCGCGCCCGCGCTCTCGCCCAACAAGACCGTCGAGGGCCTTGTCTTCGGCTTCGTCGGCGGCACGCTCGCCTTCTGGTTCGCCGGCCTCTACCAGGACTGGCTGCCGGGCCTCGATGCGCTTGTTATCGGCGCCGTGATCGCCGCCCTCGCGCCGGTCGGCGACCTGTTCGAGTCGATGCTCAAGCGCGACCTCGACGTCAAGGACTCCGGCAACCTCTTCGGCCCGCACGGTGGTGTCCTCGACCGCCTCGACGGCGTTCTGTTCACGGTCGTCGCCGGCTACTACCTGAGCGTCGCATTCGTCTACTGAAACCGTGCAAAGAGAGCCGCTACTATCGAATGAATAGTTGCTATTCTTCCTGAAGTATCAGCCAGAACCCAGGAGGACGAATGGAACGCATTCGTGGCGATCACACAGCATCAGCAGGGGCCGCCGGCGCCCGCAAGCGCCGTCGGGCACACCGGCCGACGGACACGACCGACAGCTTCCAGCTCTTCGTCAACCAGGCGATGCGCTACCCGCTGATCGACCGCGAGCAGGAGGTCGAGCTCGCCAAGCGGATCGAACGCGGCGACCTCGAGGCAAAGGAGCAGCTCGTCAACGCCAACTTGCGGTTGGTGATCAAATTTGCCCGTCGCTATGAGGGCTACGGGCTGGCGCTCGGCGACCTCGTCCAGGAGGCGATGCTCGGACTGATCCGCGCCGCAGAGAAGTTCGATTGGCGCCGCGGCTACAAGTTCTCGACCTACGCGGTGCTCTGGATTCGCCAGGCGATTCAGCGCGGCCTCGACAACTCAGGGCGCGCGGTCCGGATCCCGGCGCATATCGCTCAGCGCGAGCGCAAGGTGCACCGCACCGAGGCTCAGCTCTCGACCATGCTCGGCCGCGAGCCGACGGACGAGGAGGTCGCCGCGAAGGCGAAGCTCGACCTCGACGAGGTGATGGCGGTCCGCGACCTGACCCGGGTGACATCGAGCCTCGACGCGCCCCTCGGCGACGGTGAGACAACGCTCGGCGAGCTCCGCGGCGAGACGACGATCGAGGACGTCGAGGAGGATCTGGTCGAAACCGAGCGCGAGGAGACGCTTCGCGCGGCGCTTTCGCGCCTGCCGGAGAACGAGCGCGTCGTGATCGAGACCCGCTTCGGAACCGGCGACCGTCCGGCCGGGACACTTCGAGACGCAGCCCGCAGCCTCGGCGTCAGCGAGGGCGTCGCGCGGAGGCTCGAGGCCAAGGGCATGGACCGCCTCTCCGCCGACGAGGGGCTCGGCGGCTTGCGGGCCGCGGCGTAGTTCTCCCTGGCGGTCGGTCCCTTTAGCGCCCGCATATCCCCGTCCCTATCCTCAGCCCGATGCGGAAGGTCGTGGTTCTAGGCGCCACCGGTTCGATCGGGGTGCAGGCTCTCGAGGTGATCGCGCGCTCGGACGAGCTCGCGATTGCCGGCCTTTCCGCCGACACCGGCTGGGAATCGCTGATCGAGGCCGCGGGGGTGCACGGTGTTCCGCGGATCGCGCTCGCCGACCCCGACGCCGCCGAGTCTGCGCGCAACGCGTGGAAGGGCCAGGTTCTCGCCGGCGAGGAGGGGATACGCGAGCTCGTCGCGACCTCCGACGCCGACCTCGTCCTCAACGGGATCGTCGGCTTCGCCGGCCTCGGGCCGACGATCGTCGCGCTGACCGAGGGAATCGACGTCGCGCTTGCCAACAAGGAGTCGCTGATCGCCGGCGGCGAGCTGGTCACCGCGCTCGCCGAGGCGACGGGCGCGCAGCTGCTCCCGGTCGATTCCGAGCACTCGGCGCTATTCCAGCTGATCCGATCCGTGCCGCCCGGCACCGTCGAACGGCTCGTCCTCACCGCCTCGGGCGGTCCGTTTCGCGGCCGGACCGACCTCACCGGCGTCACCCGCGATCAGGCGCTCGCGCACCCGACTTGGGAGATGGGCGGACGGATCTCGATCGACTCGGCGACGCTCGCGAACAAGGGCTTCGAGATGATCGAGGCCCACCTGCTCTTCGATGTCGCCTACGAGCGAATCGACGTCCTGGTCCACCCGCAGTCGATCGTCCACTCGCTGATCCACCTCAACGATGGTGCAACGCTTGCCCACCTCGGGAATCCAGACATGCGGGTGCCGATCTCCTACGCGCTCCACTATCCGGAGCGCGCCGACGTCCCGGTCGAGACCCTCGACCTCGCCGAGGTCGGACAGCTCGACTTCGAGCATCCCGATCTCGCCGCGCTCCCCTGCCTGCGGGTCGCCCGCGAGGCGGGTGAGGCCGGGGGCACCGCTCCCTGTGTTCTAAACGCCGCCGACGAGGTCGCGGTCGGCGCCTTCCTCGAGGGCCGGATCGCCTTCACCGCGATCGCCGAGGTGATCGAGGCGACGCTCGACTCGATGGCGCTGGTCGAGCCGACTCATTTCGACGATATCTACGCAGCCGACCGCGAGTCGCGCGAGCGCGCCGGCCGCCTCGTCGAGCGGACCAACGGAGCCGTGACCGCGTGACCTGGGTACTCGCGATCGGCGGCATCATCCTGCTCGTCGTCCTCCACGAGCTCGGCCATTTCCTCGCCGGCAAGGCGGTCGGGATGCGGATCGAGCGCTTCTTCCTCTTCTTCCCGCCGAAGCTCTTCTCGAGGAAGATCGGCGAGACCGAGTACGGGATCGGCGCGATCCCGGCGGGCGGCTTCGTCAAGATCACCGGGATGAACCCCGACGAGGAGCTGTCACCCGAGGTGGCCGCCCGCGGGTACTACAACCAGCCGGTCTGGAAGCGAATCGTGACGATCGCCGCCGGCCCGGCGATGAATTTCCTGATCGCCTTCGTGATCCTGTTCGGACTCGCGTTCGCGATCGAGGAGCCGACCAAGCTGCTCGTCGGCGCGGTCAGCGAGGACACCCCGGCCGAGGGTCGCCTGGCGCCCGGCGACGAGGTGGTCTCGGTCGACGGCATCGCCGCCGACGGAAGTGACTACCAGTCGAGCGCCACCGAGCTCTCCGAGCAGGTCGGGACCCACATCTGCAAGGACGGCGACGAGGACGGCTGTCGCGCCACGACCCCGGCCACGGTCGTCGTCGAGCGGGGCGGGGAGACGAAGACGCTCGAGATCACCCCCTACTACGACGGCGAGTTCGAGCGCTACCGGCTGGGCTACCAGTTCGAGGCCGGCGGCTTCGTCCCGCTCAACCCCTCGGTCCCCGAGGCGGCTGGGCGCTCGCTCGACTTCATGTGGCTGGTCACCTCGGAGACGGTCTCGACCTTCGCCCAGATCTTCAAGCCCGAGGAGCGCGAGAAGCTCGGCTCGATCGCCGGCGCGGCGAAGGCGACCTCGGACGCCTTCGACTTCTCGACCGAGCAGGCGCTTCAGCTGATCGCCGTGATCAGCCTCTCGCTCGCGCTGATCAACCTCTTCCCGTTCCTTCCGCTCGACGGCGGCCACATCTTCTGGAGCGTCGTCGAGAAGGTCCGAGGCAAGCGGCCATCGTTCCGCATCATGGAGCGCGCCGGCGTCGTCGGATTCGTCTTGATCTTGTTCATCTTCTTCATCGGGCTCTCGAATGACATCGAGCGATTCTCGAACGGTTCGTTCGGCTCTCCCTAGCCAATCTCGCTGGTTGCGGTAGTTTCAACCCCAGCAGCAATTTTCTTCGGGAGAGGAGACCACCGAGATGGAAGTGACGACGTCTGAGCGCTACGCGAGTGGCGGCGAAGGCAAGGACCTGATCGCCGACAACCTCGCGCTCGCCTTCAAGGCGACCGCGGAGCGCTTGCCCGACGATGTGGCGCTGAAGGACCCGGCTCGCGAGATGGAGCTGACCTGGTCCGAGCTCGCCGACAGGGTTGCGAAGCTTGCCGGCGGATTCGCCGAGCTCGGCGTCGAGAAGGGCGACACCGTCGCCCTGATGCTGAACAACCGCTGGGAGTTCATCCCGATGGACTTGGCGATCGTCTCGCTCGGAGCTGTCCCGTTTTCGATCTACCAGACCTCATCGCCCGAGCAGATCGCATATGTCGTCGGCGACGCCGGAGCCAAGCTTGCCGTCGTCGAGGGCCAGTTCCTCGAGACCTTCGAGAAGGCGCGCGAGGATCTCCCCGACGTCGCGACGATCGTCACGGTCGACGGCGAGGGCGGCGACCTCACCTTCGACGAGCTCGAGGCCAAAGGCGGCGACTTCGACCCCTCAGAATCGGCCGGAAGCGTCGGACCCGACGACCTGCTCACACTTATCTACACGTCGGGGACGACCGGGCCGCCGAAGGGCGTGCAGCTCTCGCACCGCAATCTGATGGGGCTGATCACCGGCGTCGAGGACCTGATCGAGCTGCCCGAGCGCGGCGGCAAGGTGATTTCGTGGCTGCCGGCGGCGCACATCGCCGAGCGCGGCGCCAACTACTACCTGCCCGTCTGTTACGGCCTCTCGGTGACGATCTGCGCCGACCCGCGCAAGGTCGTCGATTTCCTGCCGAAGGTGAACCCGACGTGGTTCTTCGCCGTGCCGCGGATCTGGGAGAAGCTGAAGGCGGGGATGGAGGCGATGACGGCGAAGCTCCCCGACGAGCAGCGCGAGCCTGCGGAGAAGGCGATCGCAGCGGCGACCCAGAAGGTCCGGCTCGAGCAGGCGGGCGAGGAGGTTCCCGAGGAGCTCGCCGAGGCCGTCGCCAAGGCCGATGAGCAGATGTTCTCGCAGCTACGCAAGCAGCTCGGGCTCGAGGAGGCGGTCGCCGTAAACGTCGGCGCGGCCCCGACCCCGGTCGAAGTGCTCGAGTACTTCCATGCGATCGGGATCAAGATCGGCGAGCTCTGGGGAATGTCGGAGACCTGTGGCGTCGCAACCTGCAACCCGCCGGAGAAGGTCAAGCTCGGCACCGTCGGTCCGCCGATCCCGGGTGTCGAGATCAAACTCGCCGAGGACGGCGAGGTTTTCGTCAAGGGCGACTCGGTGATGGTCGGCTGTCGCAACATGCCCGAGAAGACTGCCGAGGAGATCGACTCCGACGGCTGGCTCAAGACCGGCGACATCGGCGAGCTCGATTCCGACGGGTATCTGAAGATCGTCGATCGAAAGAATGAGCTGATCATCAATGCCGCCGGCAAGAACATGTCGCCGGTCAACATCGAGTCGCGGCTGAAGACCTGTCATCCGCTGATCGGGACCGCCGTCGCGATTGGTGACCGGCGGCCCTACAACGTGGCGCTGATCGTGCTCGACCCGGACGCCTGCGGGGCGTTTGCCAAGCAGCACGAGATCGAGGACGGCTCACCCGCGGCGCTGGCCCGCGACGAGCGGGTGCAGGCGGCGATCGCGGCGGGGATCGACGAGGCGAACACCCACCTCTCACGCGTGGAGCAGATCAAGAAGTGGTGCCTGCTCGAAGCCGAGTGGCAGCCCGGCGGCGATGAGCTGACGCCGACGATGAAGCTGAAGCGGCGCCCGATCGCCGAGAAGTACGCCGGCGAGATCGACGCGCTCTACACCTAGCTACCGCGCCGGCTTCTTCGGCTTCTTCACCTTCGCCGTGGGCTCGAACCAGATCGGGCTGGAAACCGCCTCGATCGTCGGGCCGCGCTGGATCTGGAGCCGGTAGCGGCCGTTCTGGGTGGTGTGGAAGCTCAGTACGTGATCGTCGCTCGTCACGGTCTCGGTCTGGAACGGCTGCCCGTCGCGTGACACGGTC